>CALLYK010000544.1 GCA_937858365.1 uncultured Isosphaeraceae bacterium
GGAAACGCAGGGATTTTCGTGCGGCAAGGCGCTTGCGATGGAGGCTCCCCGGAAGGAGTTCCACACCCCATGAAGAAGAACGCACCCCTCGCACTCTCCCTCGCCATCGCCGCCCTCGGCCCCGGCTGCCTCTCGGGCCCCGGCGCCCCCGACGACGGCCCCGACACCATTCCGCCGCGCTCACGGCGATAGCCGCTCCGTTTTCGGGGCGCGATTCCCCGCGGCGGAACGAACTGTGAGCCTCACGCGGCCTTCTCCGATTGGGCCGCTCAACACTTCACGTCGCATCGTCTGCCCCCCTGTCCCGAGCGTCCCCCTCCCACCTTTCCTGCCGGGTCGCGTTTCTCCTTCTGGCGACGGCCTTTTCCTGCCGGGGCCGGGTGTGCAGGCACATCCAGCGAACGCGCGCTTCATCATCCTGGGGCTCGGGGACCGGCTCACTGAGGCGGTCCCAGAGGTCCGACGGGTAAAGATCGGGCTCGGCGGGCAGGATCGGCATGATGCGAGGCCTAAGGGCGGCGGTGTCGGGACCACCCTTATTTTGGCGACAAACGACGGCCCGCTCAAGCGCAAGTGCAGTCGATCCTGGTCCGCTTCTCAGGGTCAATCGGCCTTCGCGGGAACTTGGTCGCGAGGGGCCTGGGCCGAGACGGCGGCGAGGGACCCAAGCGCCCCCAACCAGAGAAAGTAACCCGCCAAGGCGGCATAAAACAGCTTGTGTCGTGTCGATTCGGTCATGTTCATGGTGTTGGTCACTCGTTTCCCATGGGGTCGTCGAGCACGAGGACGAAGTCGCGTTCGAACGCGGTCGCGAAGTCGAAGACGTTGTCGAAGTCAGCGCGCGAGTCGGTCTCGGTCTTCTCCAAGTCGCCCGACTCGATCATGTTGTACACGATCTCCCCCAAGTCGGACGTCGAGCGCAGACCCCATTCGGCCAGCACGGTGCGGGCCATCATGCCGTAAAGGCGCAGGGCCAGATCGCGCGCGGCGAGGCTGAGTTCTTGACCCGTGACGTGGAAGGGGGCCTCGTCAGTCTCGGGCGCCTCACGCCGTCGCTCCGCTGCACGTTGGCGTTCGCGTTCCCGGCGGGTCCCCGCGCGCTTCTGGGCCTTGGCATACTCCAGGGACTCGAATACGAAGGCATAGGCTTGGATCGAATAACGCGGGTCCTTGGCCAGCACGGCCCGAAGCGCTTCTCGAAGATTCACCTCATGTTCTCCTGCCCGAAATGAGGGGACCTCATCGTCCCGAGAGGTCGTCGGGGCCCGGCGCCGGGCCGGTGGGCCGGCCGCGCTGTTCCACCGTCAGCACGTCTTCGCTGGAAATCAAGACACGGCGGTGATCGTCGAATTCCACCACTAGCTTGCGGGAGAGGACCTCCTGGGCGACCACCCGACCGCTCCCCTTGGCCGTGACCACGCGCGAACCCGTCGCCGGCAAGTCCCGTTCCAGCTCTTGATAGGTGTCGAACTCATAACGTAGGCAACATTTCAATCGGCCGCAACGGCCCGAGACCTTGGACGGGTCGAGGGTCGTCTTTTGGAGCTTGGCCATGCGCATCGTGACGGGCGGCATGGTGGTCAGGTGAGTGTTGCAACAGACGGGCTTACCGCAATCGCCGTAATCGGCCAGGAGTTTCGCCTCGTCGCGCACACCGATCTGACGCATTTCGATCCTCGTGCGGCAAGCGCGCGCCAGGTCCTTCACGAGTTCTCGGAAATCGACCCGCTTCTCGGCGAGGTAGTAGAAAACCAGGCGTTCGCCCCCGAGGATGGCCTCCACGTCCACGAGTTGCATTGGAAGCCCTCGTTTGGTGATGAACCCAAGGCACGTCTCGAAGCCCTCTTCCTGAACGCGCGTCAGAGCGCGGCCGGCCTCCAGGTCGGCATCGGTCGCGACCCGCAGGATGCGTCCCTTGTGAGGGTCGTCGAGAAACGAGGCGGCCCGTTCATCGGCCGGGGCGAGGACCTCGCCGAGTTCCGTACCGCGCTCGGACCGCACGACCACCTTCTGGCCGCGTGGATGGTCTTGACCTGTAAGGCCCTCAAAGACCCCGAGGGACCGCATCTGCCCGTAACGGACGACGTGTGACGAGTCCATCGGCATCGTTCCCCGGGACGATGATCTGCCGGTCGTCTCCACTATACCGGTCGGGTCCATCGCCACCAAGGCGACAAGCCGGGGCGTGTCGGCATTAGACCGTGAGCACGAGGTTGTCGCGGTGGACGACCTCGTCGTAAGGGGCCGTGCCCAGGGCCTCGCGAATCCGTTCGGTGCGGATGCCTCGGATCAAGCGGGCCTCACTTGTCGCGTAGTTGGTCAAGCCGCGGGCGAACTCTTGGCCGTCCGGGTCGCGGATGCCGACCACGTCCCCCTTCTCGAACTCGCCGACGACGTCCACGACGCCAATCGCCAGCAGGCTTTTGCCACCCGTGACGAGGGCCTTACGCGCGCCTGCGTCCACGACGTAATGACCGCGCGGCCGGGCCGTCAGGCCGATCCAGCGGCGGCGCGCCCCTTCACGGCGACCCTTGGCCAGGAAGAGCGTGCCGACCGAATCACCGTGGAGGATGCGCGTCAAGGGCCCCTCCTTGCGTCCAGACGCGATGATGACCGAGCCGCCCGCTTGCGTGACGAGGCGAGCGGCCTCGAGCTTGCTCTTCATGCCGCCCGTTCCGAGCGTGCTCTTGGTCGCGCCGGCGAGACCCAGTACGTCGGCGTCGACGTCGCGCACGAGGGGCACCGGCCGGGCGTCGGCCGAGGCCCCTGGGTCGCTCGTGAAGAGTCCGTCCACGACGCTGAGAAGGACCAGCAAAGGAGCCTGGAGCAGGTTGGCGACCATCGCGGCGAGGCGGTCGTTGTCGCCGAACTTGATTTCATCAACGCTGATCGTGTCGTTCTCGTTAATGACGGGCACAGCGTCGAAATCGAAGAGGGCGAAGAGCGTGTTCCGCACGTTGAGGTAACGCGCCCGGTTGTCGAAGTCCGGGTGGGTGAGCAACAGCTGGGCCGCGTGTCGGCCGTGGCGCCGGAAGCCTTCGTCATAGGCTCGGATCAAGTAAGATTGCCCGACGGCGGCGGCGGCCTGGATTTGGGGCAGGTTGTCGGGTCGCGAGGCGAGCCCAAGCTGTCCCACCCCCGCGCCGACGGCCCCCGAACTGACGAGCGCCACGCGCCGGCCCGTGTTGGCGATCGCACAGACCTGCTCGGCCAGATGCTCGACGCGAGCGCGGTCCAAGCGGCCGTCCGGACCCGTCAAGACCCCCGTACCAACCTTCACGACCCACGTTTGGGCCGAGAGGACCACCTCATCGCGGACAAGGTCGCCGGCCATGTGTCCTCCTTGGGGTCGGCAGGTTCCTGAGCGGAGCGGGGCACCTTCGAGCATTCGGGCCGCGCGATGATACCAGGAAGACGCCCCGGCGCCGTCATCGGGTCCCGCCGCCGTCACGCGCGAATCGCGGATTTCCTTTGGCGGGTCCCGCTCCCTCCGGCTACGTTGGGCGCCTGAAGCCCCTTGATCGGGCAATGACCTGGATTTCTCGGATCACATGATGGAGTCGCTTCTCATGCAAGTCCACCTGCTCATGAAGAAGGGCGGGCCGCGTCCTTGGTTCGCGGCACTGACGACGGCCTTTGTCTTGCTCGCCCCGGCCCTCCAGGCGCGTGGCCAGGCGATCTACCCGCCAGGGACGCCGACCCTCGGGGCCCACTACAACGTCACTCAAACGAAGGTCCAGTTCCGCGTTTGGTCGTCACGCGCGGAGGCGATCCACGTTTACCTTTACGCCGATCGGACGGGGGCCGATGAGAAGATGGTCGTTCCTTTGTCGAAGGAACCGGGAGCCGACGTCTTCGCGGTGGAAGTGTCGGTCCAAGACCTGACGGACAAGGGAGTCTCCGGCGCGATTTACTACGGCTATCGGGCCTGGGGCCCCAACTGGCCCTTCAAACCGGCCTGGACGAAGGGCTCGTCCGTCGGCTTTGTGACCGACGTCGACGCGGATGGGAACCGGTTCAACCCCAACAAGCTGTTGATTGACCCCTACGCGGCCGAGATCAGTCACGACCCGCGCACGGTCGATCATCCCAACGGGTCCGACTACGCGAGCGGGCCCAACCATCGGACCAAAGACACGGGACAAGTCGCTCCCAAGGGGATCGTCCTCAAGCCGCTCATCGCCGACCTCGGTACGCGGCCCCAACGGCCCCTACGCGAGGAAGTGATCTATGAGGTCCATCCGCGCGGCTTGACGATGCTCGACGACGACGTGCCCGACGACGAGCGCGGGACTTACGCCGGGGCCGCCCGCAAAGCTGAGTATCTGCAAGCACTGGGCGTCACGGCCGTCGAGTTTCTGCCCGTCCAGGAGTTCGACAACGACGCAAACGACCGGATGCCTCGCCCCAACGACCAAGACTACTGGGGCTATTCCACCATCGCCTTCTTCGCCCCGGATCGGCGCTACGCGAAGGACAAAACGCCGGGAGGGCCTTCTCGCGAGTTCCAGGCAATGGTCAAGGCGTTTCACGAGCGCGGGCTCAAGGTCTACCTCGACGTCGTTTACAACCACACGGGCGAAGGGGGCCTCTACGGCGGCAACGACACGGCGACCACAAACATCTTGTCGTTCCGCGGCCTCGACAATCGGGCCTATTACGAATTGACCAAGGACAACTTGTTTTACTACGACAACACCGGAGTCAACGGGAACTTCAATTGCGCGAACAAGGCCGTGCGGGACCTCATCCTCGACTCCCTCGCCTACTGGTCGAAGGTGCTGGGCGTCGACGGCTTCCGCTTCGACCTGGCCCCCGTTTTGGGCAACACGCTCGACCATCAGCGAGACGACGGTCAGGGGTTCATCTTCGACAAGATGCCGGCCGAGAACCCGCTCAACCGGGCCGTTCGGGAATTGCCCGCGCGCCCGGCCGCCGGCGGTGAGGGTGTCGACCTGATCGCCGAGCCCTGGGCCGCATCCGGCGACGGCCAACAGCAGGGGAACTTCCCATCCGGCTGGGCGGAATGGAACGACCGTTTCCGCGACACCTTCCGCAAGTCCCAAAACAAGCTCGGCGTCGACGACGTCACGCCGGCCGACCTGGCCATGCGCTTCGCCGGCTCGCGCGACCTCTATCAAGACGACGGCCGCAAGCCGTGGCACTCGATCAACGGACTCGTCCAGCACGATGGCCCAACCCTGCGCGACCTCTATTCCTACAACAACAACGGCCGGAGGGCCTGGGACCAAGGCGGAGACCTAAAGCTCCAACGTCAAGCGACGCGCAACGGTTTCCTCATCCCGCTCGTGTCCATCGGCGTCCCCATGTTCTGCGGCGGCGATGAAATCTACCGGACCGTCAATGGCAACGACAATCCGTACAACCTCGACGACAAACCCAACTACCTGGATTGGTCCGGCAAGACGACCTTCAAGGACCATTACGACTTCTGCCGCCGTGCCTTGTCCTTCCGCAAGGTGCATCCGGCGCTTCGTCCCGCCGAGTATTTCGAAGGGAACGACCACAACGGCAACGGCCTGAAGGACGTGACCTGGTATCGCGACGACGGCAACGAGCCCGACAACGCCTACTGGCAGGCGCGCGACCGCCGCTTCCTGTCCTACAGGATCGACGGCACCGAATTCGGCGACCCCGTTCGGTCGATCTACGTCGGCTACAACGGGTGGCAAGACGCGGTCGACGTGACCTTGCCCGAACCCGGCCAGGGCCTTGCCTGGCATCGCGTGAGCGACACCGCCGATTGGATGGAGTCGGACGGCAACTTCCGCGAGCCCGGGCGAGAAGATCGACTCACGAGCCGACATTACCGGATGGGCCGGCGCTCGTTGCTCTTGCTGATCGAGAAATAGCGACGGCCGGGACCCAGGTTGGCTTACGTCTTTGACCTTGTGCCGACTCGGGAAACGATGTTGTCTCGCAGCCTTTTGACGATGAGTGGCGCGAATTCGGCCGCGCGCCTCTCATCAATTCCGGGGCGTCGTGCTAGGATTTGTGTGGCCCTCCAAGGCCGACAACGCGTGTCGCCCCCTGGGCGGCCTCACCCGCTTGGAAACCGCGTCTTTGGACTCGGTGGCACCTGGTACGGCGAGCTCATGCAGGGCGAACTTCATCACGAATGCGGCATCGCGGCGGTCTTCCACGCCGATGGGCCCGAGGTCTCCAAGCTGGCGCCGATCGCCGGTCAACGCGACAGCGTGACCCGACTCGTCCCGCGCATGTTGCTCGACATGCAGAACCGGGGTCAGCTCGCGGCCGGGATGACCGCATACGACCCCAATCGCGGCGCCCTGCTCGAGACCCACAAGCAAGTCGGCACCGTCGCCGAGGCGTTCCGCCTGAACCACCTGGCGAAGTTCGAGTCGATCATGGCGGGCCTGAAGGGCCCCGCCGGCATCGGCCACGTGCGCTACGCGACCTGTGGACGCGACGATCGGAGTTACGCCCAGCCGTTCGAACGTGCTCATGGACGCAAGTCGAAGTGGTACGGCGTCGCCTTCAACGGCCAACTGGCCAACTTCCAAGAACTCAAGAACGAACTCTTGGGCAAAGGGGACTACCACCTCAAGCGCGACATCGACACCGAGATCCTGATGCATTCGATCAGCTATGAGCTGGCGCGTCAGGACGTACCCACCAACTGGGTCGAGGTCTTTAGTCATCTCGCCTCGCGGTTCGACGGCTCGTACAATATCGTCTTGCTCTCGGCGCAGGGCGAGTTGATCGTCGTCCGCGACCCGATGGGCTTTCGCCCGCTCTGCCTGGCGGAAGACGGCCCCCTCTTCGCGGCGGCCAGCGAGAGCGTGGCGAGTGCGGCGCCGAACAGCGCGCGCGCGGTCTTGCGACGAGTCAGGTTCATGCGATTCCCTCTGCTTACGGATGGCTGCAAACGTGGCCGGACGCTACACCGGTGCGCACCTGCTTGCCATACGGTCCGGCGGGCCTGTCCACCACGGCGACGGCATTCAAGATCCGCCGGCCCAGGCCCCCGCGCCGTGGCTGCGCGCCACCGCGAAGATGGTCGCGAACACCAGCAGCGCCGCGACCAGGCAGGCACGCCGCGCCCCGGGCGTGGGCGCGCGCTTCAGCGCCAGCGATCCCAGCACGACGTACAGCACGACCAGCCCGACCTTGGCCGTGATCCACGGATCCACCAGCGGCACCAGGCGCAGCATCGTCGCCAGCGCGATCGCGGCGCCGAGCAGCACGCTGTCGATCGCGTAGCTCAGGTAGCGCACCGGCGCAGCCATGCCGAGCCAGGAGCCCGCCAGCATCGCGAGCCCGCGCAGCAGGAACAGCGAGCCGCTGCCGAGCGCGGCCGCCACGTGGAGCGTGCGGATCTGTTCGAAGTGCTCGAGCACGTTGCAGTGCAGCGGATCGACGCTAGGGGTTTCTGCGTACTTGCCGGTCGTCATACAACTATAACAACCTCGCCTGACCACGTCAGGGGAGGTTGGTGCGATGGAAGCGATGCTGTCGAAGGAAGAGTTCAAGAAGGCGCTCGAGGCGGCGCGCAAGCCGGAGCACGGCGTCATGCATCCGTTCAGCCTCGCCTGGGCGCGCGGCGACTGAGTCAACGCTGGCCGGCGGCGTTAGACCGCGACAACGGCGATCAGCTCATGGGCCTGGGTCGCCAGCGCACTGAGGTCGGCGGGGTCCGCGACCACGGCCGCGACAGCGAAGATGGCGCCGGCACGCCCCGTTGCGGTCCGCTCTAGTGGGCGGCTGCGCGAGAGGTCAGTTCGTCATCGACCTTGCGGGGACTACTCAGGCCCGCATTTGGCGCTCGGTGGAGAAGTCGCGCCGCGGATCACCGGTCAGGTACTCAGTCAGGACCACGGCAGGCACGTCCGTCGCCGTCGCGCCCAACCCCGAGCCAGGCACAGCAGACGACCAGGCGGTGCGCACCTACCGCCAACACGTCACGACTCTCTCGGGCGCCTTCTTCGAGGGCCGCGCCCCGGGCACGCAGGGCAACCGCCGCGCCGCCGACTACGTCGAGTACTACTTCCGCAAGTTCGGGCTCCAGCCCGCCTTCCCCGCCGCGCCATCGGAGAACCCCGTCCCCGCCGCAGAGCGTGTGCAGTATCGCCAGGCCTTCGAGGCGCCCGCCTCGCTCCGCCCGGGCGACTCGACCAAGCTCAAGGCCCAGCAGCTCGAGTACACCGCCAAGGACGCGGGCGGGACCGTCCTCAAGGACGGTGTGGACTTCAACACCCTCGGCTA
>CALLYK010000545.1 GCA_937858365.1 uncultured Isosphaeraceae bacterium
TGATGTTGCGAGCGGGTTGATCGAGATTGGTCTCGAAGCGCAGGTCGCGGTTGGTGACGATGCCGACGACCCGACCGCCTTCCACCACAGGCAGACCGGAGATGCGGTGCTGCCGCGTCAGGGCGAGCACGTCGCGAACGGACATGTCCGGCGGGATCGTGATCGGGTCCTTCACCACGCCGCTCTCGAACCGCTTCACCTTCGACACCTCGGCCGCCTGCTGGGCCGGCGTGAGGTTCTTGTGGACGATGCCGATCCCGCCTTCCTGGGCGATGGCGATCGCCAGCCGCGACCACGACTTGGCCCAGGCTTGGGGGGCTGAGTTTCGCATTCCTCGTGTTCACAAGACATACGAGGACTTGCTGGCTGACCCGGACGTTGACGCGGTTTATGTTCCGCTGCCAAACGAGTTGCACAAGCCCTGGACGTTGGCGGCGGCGGAAGCGCGGAAGCATGTCCTTTGCGAGAAGCCGTTGGCCCTGGACACGGCCGAGGCCGAGGACATGGCCGACTATTGCAAGCGCCACGGGGTCTTGCTGCGCGAGGCGTTCATGTGGCGGCATCAGCCTCGATCGGCGGCCCTCCGCCGGATGGTGGCCGACGGCCTGATCGGTGACTTGCGCTTGGTCCGATCTTCGTTTTCGTTCGCCATCGCGCCTGGGGACTGGCGGCTCGACCCGGCGCGGGGCGGCGGCGCCCTCTGGGACGTCGGTTGCTACGGCGTCTCCACGGCCCGTTTTTTCACGGGTTCGGAACCGTCGGAGGTAATCGGCCGCGCTCACTTCGGCCCCAGCGGCGTGGACCTGAGTCTCACGGCCCAACTGACGTTCCCGGGCGGGGTGCTCGGCTTGATCGATTGCAGTTTCGAGCAACCTTTTCGATGCGTCTATGAACTGGTGGGCACGAAGGGGGCGATCACGGTGCCCCTCGCGTATCTGCCCCCGCTTTGGCCGTCGGCGAAGTTGAAGAGGGACGGTCGCGGCGATCGCACGCTCCGTTTCGCTGGACGCGACCAATACGCGGCCATGTTCGACGACTTCGCCCGCTGCGTGGCGGCCGGCAATGGGCCCTCCGACGTGGCGGAGGACGGCGTCGACCAAATGCGCGTCCTCGATCGGGTCCTCAAGGCCGCCCGCTCGGCCTGCCCGATCATCACATAAAACATTGTTACATGTATTTACGACGACAAAATCGATCCCGCCCTTATGGAGGCGGAAGGTCGTCGGCTGTGATCTGTGTTTTATTGCCGGGGCTCGTCGGCTTGCGTGGAAGTTCAGGGAATAGAATCTAACCTGGGCCCCCGCGATGACTCGGCGGCCCTTGCTGTTGCGGACGGTCACATTGATCGAATTCAGGCCGTTGACGGGGACCGTGCTCGGACGCGCGACCACTTCCTGGACCCAGAGCGGACGGCTGAACCGGCTCGTGAAGTCGAAGTGGCCGTCGTAGTCCCGTCCGCCGTTTGTGAAGTCGACACCGAGACGGTATCGGCCTGAAGGGGGCGTCGTGAATCGGGCCTGACCGGCGTTGTCCGTGGTCCGCGTTTGGACCAAGGACCCGTTCGCGTCCCAGATCGAAACGGTGATGCGCGCGCCCACCGAGGCGCCGTTGTTAAGGAATTTCACCGACGCCAGGCTGTCATCCACCGCGATGCGCAACCGCGCCGCGACAATGGCGGGGGCCTTCCCTCCGTGAGGCGTGACAAGAGTGCTGAGGGCGAGGCGTCCTTCATGAGGCTCGCAAAGAAGGCGATGTTGTCGAGCGCGACGCTAACCGTTCGATGCGCGGTCGATGAAGCGGTCCCAAACCATGGGTCGTTCTCACGGGAGGGCTGTCCAGAGGGTGGACCAGCTGGCCCACCTTCGGCCGTTGGCCCACCCGGGCTTCCCGAAGGACATGCGGGATCTCGGTTCGAGACCCTCATCGAAATCCGGCAAATCGCTCGGCGGAGGGCCCGTGGGACGCGTTCGTGATCATGAGTGGGGCCGAAATCACTTCCGACGGGGCACGTACACTTCGCCCGGCGCGTCCTCGGGGAGCTTCTCCCCCTTCAGGAGCTTGGCCACGATTTCGTCCACTTGGTCATACGTGAACTGGCGATTCGGGTCGTCCATCGTGAAGCGCCGGACCTCATTGCCCGTCCCGTCGTAGAGGAAAACCGAGGGGACCCCATTCACGTCGAGCTTATCGAAAGCGTCTCCTTGCTCCTCATTGAGCAGGACGTTCAAGAACGTGGCCTTCTGTTCCCGGAGGAATTGGGTGGCCTTTTCAAAGGACTTGGGATCATCGGGAAAGTCGAGGGAGAGGGAGACGCATTTGAGTCCCAGGCCGGCGTATTTCTTATGCATCTCGACCAGGTGGGGGAAGTTCTCCATGCACGGGGGGCACCAAGTCGCCCAGGCGTCCACAACAATCAGTTTTGCCTTGGGGTCCACGACCGCCTTCGAGCGGTATTCGTCGTAGGTCATCGAGACGAGACGCACCGCGTCACTTTCGGGCGCGGAGTTGGCGGCCAGGTCTTTCACTTCCACGGCCGCCCCCGCCGCGGTTTCCGGGCCGGTCTTCTCGTCGGCGGTCTTTTCCGAGGTCGAGGCGGGTTTGTCTTTCTCCGCAGCTTTCTTGGCTGGGGCCTCGTCGGTCGCTTTCGGGTCCAAGAGGGCCTCGGGCGTCTTGACGACGGTCGTCGGCGTCATCTGCAATGCCGATTGGTCGCCACCGCAGCCGGCGACCCACACCAGGAGGGCCAGAAGGGCCATGAAGGTCTTGCCACGCATTGGGATGGGCCTTTCCGTTCTTGTCTGTGTCCGCGTTCGATTCAAGTCATCGGGAAGCGAGACCGCCCGGCGCCGGCGGATGGTCCAGCGTCGGGCGGCGTGGTGGAGGGACGATCACGGACCGACCATCGCGAGGTCGATCGCCACGATCACTTCTTGGGCATGATGCTGATGCCGCAACCCTGGGGACGCGTCTCGGCGACCTCGGGAGACTCACCCTTGAGCACCGCAGTGACGGCGTCCTTCAGGTAGGTCTTGGAGACCTTGCCCTCTTGCTGGTTGTCGTCGAGGGCGCCCATGTAACGGATCGTGCGGGCCTT
>CALLYK010000546.1 GCA_937858365.1 uncultured Isosphaeraceae bacterium
CCCTCAACCTCAGCATTGCGAACGCTGCGCTCTTCCAATTGAGCTACCGCCCCTTGCTTTTCCCGACGTTTTGAATCTACAGTCGGCCCGCCGCGAAAGCAAGGTGACTCGCGGCGGTCCCGCGGGAGAGACGGTCCATGTCGCGCCCCCTTCTCGCTCTTTCCTTGTGTTTCTCGACCCTCGCGCTTCCCTTTCCGCTCGCCACGGTCCCCGTCCAGGATCGGCCCGCTTTTCCCAGGGAAATCGTCGATTGGGTCCCTGCGACCGTCACACCCGTGTTCATGGGCGCCGGGGGCGACGCCTGGGACCGCAAGATCCGGGAACGCGGCTGGGTCCTCTACGACCCCGACGACCGCCTTTTTCACCTCTGGTACACCGGATACAACGACGATCGCTCCCCCAATAAGTTCCTCGGGCACGCCACGTCCCGCGATGGTCGCGACTGGTCACGCGACCCGGCCAATCCCCTCGTCACCGATTCTTGGGTCGAAGACGTTTGCGTCTTGAAGGCCGAGGGGACCTACTGGATGTTCGCCGAGGGCAAAGACGACATCGCCCACCTTCTGACGTCGCCCGACGGCAAGCGTTGGACCGAACGCGGGCCCCTCGACATCCGCAAGGTCGATGGTTCGCCCATCCGTCCCGGTCCTCGCGGCACGCCCACCGTTTGGGTCGAAGGACCAACTTGGTATCTCTTCTACGAGCGCGGCGACCTCGGTGTCTGGCTGGCGACCTCGCGCGATCGCCGCGTCTGGACCAACGTGAGCGACGAACCTGTCTTGCCCATGGGGCCCGACACTTATGATTCTCAGGCTGTGGCCGTGAACCAGGTCCTCAAGCGCGATGGCGTGTACTACGCCCTCTATCACGCGAACAGCAAACGGCCCTGGGCCGATTGGACGACCTGCGTGGCACGCTCGCGCGACCTTCTCCACTGGGAGAAATACGCCGGGAACCCGATCATCGCCAACAATCGGTCCAGCGGGGTGCTCGTGGATGGCCCTTCAGGGACCTTCTTGTTCACGATGCACCCCGAGGTTTGCGTCTTCCGCAATCCGTAGAAAAGCGACGCCATCACCATCCCCAACGTCCGCGTGTCCAACAGGCCGCATGTCGGTGATGGTGATGACCACACCGATGACAGTTGACATAAACGGGTGCGGCCGGTACGACATATTGGCTATATCCATAGCCAGGCGTTTGTCCGTGGCCGTAACCATACGCGGGACCGGGAACAAAAGGCTGAGGGCCATAGCAGACGACGGGCCGCTTGGGGTGGTGGCAACCGGACGGGCCTCCTAGGACGACCAGTTGCCCCTTCGCCTCCGAGGCCCCAAGTGAGACCAATCCGAGCAACAGTACTGAAGTGGAGAACATGTGATAGCTCAAGCCGCGCATTGGTGTCCCCCTGGGCCGCGCGAATGGCTGCCCACTCTCAGACCTCCCCCTGGGTCCTCGGCACGCGACCGCCGCGTCCCTCGGTCTCCCTAGAGGGAATACGTTGGAAACACGGTGAAGGCGTGAAAAAAAGCGGCGTCCAACCACTCAGCGATAGAGGACGCCGACTCGTCGTCGGTAGTCGTCGTAAGTCGCTTCGAAGAGTGAGCGGGCCTCCTCGGCGCCGATGTGACAGGCGGCCGTCAAGACCAGCGGTGGCTGACCCGCTTCGATCAGCAGTCGGGCCACTTCGGTCTTGATCAGGTTGATGATCGCGCAGCCGGTGACGCTTGAGAGGGGCGCCACGGGCGTATTCAGACCTTCAAGCCAAACCGCCGAGTCGCCCGCGGGGGCCTGTTGATCGATGACCAGGTCGACCACCTCGTGGAGCTTCTTGCCGCCCTCATGCCGGGCCTCCGAGGCGTTCGCGTGGGCCAAGGCGGTCAGGCCGACCACGAACATCCCGCGACGTTTCGCCTCGATCGCCACGTCCACCG
>CALLYK010000547.1 GCA_937858365.1 uncultured Isosphaeraceae bacterium
TTCCTCGTCGTGACCCGAGGCGAACAAGGCATCAGCCTCTTCGACGTCGAGGGGGACCGCCACTTCCCGGCCCTTGCCCGCGAGGTCTTCGATGTCTCAGGCGCGGGTGACACCGTGATCGCCACTTTCACGGCCGGATTAGCGGCCGGACTGGAGCGCGATGAGGCCCTGCACCTGGCGAACCTGGCGGCCGGCGTGGTGGTGGGTCGTGTCGGCACGGTGCCGATCGAGCGCGACTCTCTGCTCGCGGCCATTCGGACCCAGGGTTCGCTCGCGGTCACCGACAAGGTCCGCGACTTGGCGGGGCTGGTCGATCGCGTGGCGCGTTGGCGGGCCCGCGGCGAGCGGATCGTCTTCACGAACGGCTGCTTCGACCTGCTGCACGTGGGACACGTCACCCTCCTCAGCCAGGCGAGGGCCCTGGGCGACCGCTTGATCGTCGGTCTGAACACGGATGAATCCGTGCGACGCCTGAAGGGCCCGGAACGGCCGGTCACCCATGAGGACGACCGCGCGCAGGTGCTCGCGGCCCTGGGCTCGGTGGACGCCGTCGTTCTTTTCGGCGAGGAGACGCCACTTCGAGTGATCGAAGCGATTTCCCCAGACATCTTGGTGAAGGGCGGCGACTACGCCGAGGAAGAAGTGGTCGGCGGCGACTGGGTGAAAGCGCGTGGCGGTCGTGTGGAACTCGTGCCGATCGTCGAGGGCCGAAGCACCACGCGGATCGTCTCCAAGCTCAGGCAGGTCGGCTAGAGCGAATCACGATTGGTTTCTCCTCTCCTTCGTAGGGTCCTTGACGGGGACCATTCGTCGCGCCTTGGGAAAGTCCTTAGAAACGCCACCCGCTCCTCGCGCCCCAAAGGGTTACGGGACGAAAGACCGGGGCAACGCCCCTCGTTCTTACCCACAAGTCAACCGGTCCACGGTTTCGAGCCGGGGCCGAACGTGTGCCAGGCCATGGCCAGGTCATCCATGCGCGGAATGCCGAGTCAGAACGTCTGCGTTCCCAGCTACCTTTTAGGTCGCTCGATATGAACGCCCAAGCTCGCCTCCATATGCACGACGTCCGAATGTCTCGGTGCCAGCTTTGCTGGTGGCGCGCGTTTGGCGACCGACCAGACCGCTTTCCATTCCGGCGGCTCGAAGATCACATCACAATTCAGGTCCGGGCAACCTCGGCCCATGCGACCGACAAACCGAGTTCGCCAGGCCACATTCAGGAGCACGGCCAAGAAGGGCAGGACACGCTCAATGTCCTGAAAAAGCCGCACTTCGACGCGGCAGCCCGATTTCAGGGTGCGAAACAGGATCTCGATGCAGCAGCGAGAACGGGGGTCTTCCACAATGACCTTCACCTGCTCAGGCGTGTCGATCGGCAATGTCGTGATCACGACCCATTCCACCCTTGTTGCTCCTGGAGGTGGGTCGATTTCACACACAAGCACGACGTTCACGGTGACCGCGGGGCGTTTGCAGTCGGGGCGATGGCGTGGGCTTAGCGTCACGCGCGCGGCCTGCACTTCCACGGTCGCTGGGCGGCTCGCGCGGTCCTCGCGTCGCGCGCGATCTTCGGCCGCCGCCTTCGCTTGGCGGCCCCGGACCAACCGGTCAACCCGATAGAACAGTGGTTTATTAACGACACGATTATTTAAAATTTATGTCTTTGTATTAACACATGCGCGGTATCGGCACACACGAATGAGCTAATGCACGACCCGTTCGCCGCGATACTCGGTGAAGACCTCGAAAATGCCGGGGGCCCTGTCGGCAACTCCTGCCCGAGCTCTCGCGCTTGCCGGGGACCGGTGAGCCAACGCGCACTCTCCTTCGCCTCGATCGGCGACTGCTTTCGCGCGTCCTTTTTCGGCCGCCGACGCATGAGAAGCACCATCGACACGATTGATCACTTCCGCCCACACCGTGCCCAAAGAAATGCCGCCGGCGTGAAAGCCTGCATTTTATGCAACAAAACGCCCCGACGCGCCTCATCCAACTCGCCGGCACCTTTCACGGCCAGTTCGGGTCGCGTCAGATCAATCTCCGTCGTGTCTTGGACCATCAAGACGACCTTTTGATCGGCCATTCGTTTCTTTGTATGGTCAATTTGTGATTCGAGTACATTTTCACTATAAATTTGTCGTTATCGAAAAAACGATAGGCGGCCTTCATGTCAGCGCGACCGGAACAGGCCGCGGGAATGCTGAACATCCAAATTAGACCAAGGTGCGATCATGATGTCACTCCGTTACCCTGGAACGTTTTCCGCCGCCCTCGGGCCCAAGCATCACCTAATCGCCCCGTTCCTCTAAGACGCGAGGGAAAACTGTCGGTAACAACGAGGGCAACGCCCGGAGTTGGCGGGTCGGGCGATGGAAATCGTGTCGTGCGCCCGTCGGTGAGTAGCGATCAAGCCTCGTGACGACTTGGCCGTTCCCGCAAGTCCAGCCGCGCCATGTTGATCGCGTGCTTCGCGGCCCGACTTTGGATCACGTCGCGCGGTTGCTCGGGTCCGAGTTCCATACGCCTTGTCGTCGTTTCCTCGGGCGTGGCCAGACCGAGAAAGACGAGGCCGACGGGTCCCTGCCCCCACGATTGCGCTGGACCCGCGAAGCCCGTCACTGCGAGGCCCAGGTCGGCTTCCAAGCGCGAGCGCACCCCCTCGGCCATCGCTGCGGCCACCTCCGCACTGACGACACCGTGCTTCTTGATCAAAGCGGGGTCGAGGCCGAGCAGGGCGACTTTAGCCGATTCGGCGTAAGTGACCAGACCGCCCTTGTAAGAGGCGCTAATGCCGGGAACGCGTGTCAAGCGATGAGCGATGAGGCCGCCGGTACACGATTCAACGGTGGCGAGCGTCCATCCGGTACGCGCGAGTTCGCCGGCAAGTCCCTCCGTGACGTCCGCAGCCCCTTCCCCCACGATCAAGGGCCCGTAGCGTTCGTAAATGACTTGGGCCGTCGGCTCGATTACGGCGAGCGCCTCGGTCTCGTCGCGGCCGGCGGCGGTGATTCGGAAGCTGATCGTGGCGTCGCTCGCGGTGATCCCGACCTCAGGCAGACGGCCGCGCGCGGTCAGGTCCAGGGCCATCCGTTCGATTTCGGCCTCTCCTTTACCAAACAGGTTGATCACGCGATGGACCAGGACCCGTCGGCAAATGCCGAGCTCCCGCAACCGGGGCACGACTTGCTCTGTGAACATTTGATACAATTCATAAGGAACACCAGGCAAGCAGACGACGATCCGATCGTTATAGGCCAGCCAAATGCCGGGCGCCGTGCCGACCGGATTGACCAGGATCTCGGACCCGCGCGGAAAGAGGGCCTGAAGGCGGTTCCTGTCGGTCATCGGCCGGTCCCGACGTGTGAAGAACGCTTCAATCGCGGCGAGCGCTGCCGGGTCCTCGATCAAGGGGACGCCGGCAACTTCGGCAAGGACCTCGCGCGTGAGGTCGTCCTGGGTCGGTCCCAGACCGCCGCTGACGACCACGAGGTCCGCCCGGCCAAGGGCGACGCGCAACGCGGCGAGGTTGTCCTCACGGTCATCGCCGAGCGACGTGTGAAAGCGCGTGACGATCCCCAGGTCGCCCAGGCGCGTGCTGAGCCACTGGCTGTTCGTGTCGAGCTTTTGGCCGGAGACGAGTTCGCTGCCGACGGTCACGATTTCGGCGTTCATGGGGCCTCACGATTCATGCCGGGTCGAGTCTTCGCGAAACCAGATCGTAGCAAGCCGGGATGATCGCGCTGAGGTGCTTGGCCCCCAAGCCGAGGGGGCCGGCGCCGAAATCCGTCATGGCGCCGCCGCCTCCGCCTTGAGGAGTTTGCGGGTGGCCTCCTCGCGCGGGTCGTCGAGCACAGCGCTCGGCGGGCCTGATTCGATGATGTTGCCCTGTCCGAGGACGTGGACGGTCGTGGCCACTTGCCGCGCGAAGCGCATCGCGTGAGTGACGACGACCATCGTCTGGCCGTCGCGCGCCAGGTCGGTCATCACCCCAAGGACTTCGCCAGTCATTTCGGGGTCGAGCGCGCTGGTGGGTTCGTCGAAGAGGACCACTTCGGGACCCATCGCCAGGGCCCGCGCGATCGCGACACGCTGTTGTTGACCGCCCGACAATTGCCGGGGCCTCCGGTCGAGCTTCTCGCCCAGACCCACGCGGGCCAGAAGGGCCCGAGCGCGGTCCTCGGCCTCGGCCTTGCTCATCCCCAAAACGTGGATCGGGGCCTCGGTCACGTTCTCGAGCACGCTTCGATGAGGGAAGAGGTTGAACGCCTGAAAGACCATACCCACGCGGCGTCTGACCGTCGCCAAGACCCGCGAGCGCACGCGCTCCGGACAGCCGGCTTCCAGGCGTTCGGCCCCTTCAATCGCGACCGAACCGCCTTGAAAGACCTCAAGACCGTTGATGCATCGCAAGAGCGTGCTCTTGCCCGAACCGGACGGCCCAATCAGGACCGCCACCTCGCCGCGCTTCACGTCCAGGTCGACGCCGTTGAGGACCTCCAGGTCGCCGTGCCGCTTCACTAGGCCGCGCACCGTGATCATGAGGCGCCTCCGGCCGATTCCTCGGCATTCAAACGAGCCTCGAACCAGCGGGAAAACCACGAGAGCGGCAGGCTCATCACCATGTAGAGCAAGGCAGCCGCCAAGCCGAACTCGATCACGCCCCCGTATGTGTTGGCCAGGATCGAATACTGCTTCGTCAGTTCCGTCAGCGTGATCACCGAGCAAACGGACGTGTCCTTGAAGAGCGCGATAAAGTCGTTCGTGACGGGTGGAATGACGATCCGCACTGCTTGGGGGACAATCACGCGACCTAGGGCCAACCGTCGCGACATCCCCAGGGAAAGGGCCGCTTCCATTTGACCGTCGGGGATCGCTTGGAGGCCCGCTCGGTAGATCTCCGCCTCGTAGGCCGAGTAGTTGATCGCCAGCCCGGCGATGCCTGCCGCAAGGGCGGGCAGCACCAGACCCAGTTCGGGCAAGAGGTAGAACAAGACGAAAAGCTGGAACATCAAGGGCGTGCCGCGAATCAGTTCGACGTAGGCCCCGAGCACCATTGCGATCGGTCGAGGCGCATGGAGCCGGCCGATCGCAATCACCAGGCCAAGCAAGACCGCCAAGGGGAAAGAGGCCACCGAAAGGAGCACGGTCATCCCCGCCGACGTAAGAAGACTGGGCAGGAAACGCGCGAGCATGCTCGGGTCGAGCCAGCGGCCTTCCTGGCCCACGAGGGTCGCTTCGCGACGCTGGTACTTGGCGAGCAGTTCTTGCGCGGGCGTCCAGATACCGTAGCGTTGGTAGATCGTTTTCAGTTCGCCCGAGTCGATCAGGCTGACGATCGTCGCGTCGATCGCGTCGCGGAGTTTCTCGTCGCCCGGTCGAAGATACATCACGTAATAGCCAAGTCCCTCCGGCGGGCCGGCCGCGCCGAGTTCGGTGAACTCGGGCCGATTGAGGTAATACTGGCTCGCGGCGAGGTCTTGCAGGGTGGCGTCTATCTGGCCGTTGCGCGCGGCCAACATGGCGTCGGTCGCCCCTGGGAAAGTGATCACTTCCACCGCCGGCCCACCGAGTTGCTCGGCCGTCGTGAGCGATGCGGAACCGATCAAGACGCCCACCCGCCAGCGACCACCGCCCGACTTGGGCATTCGCAAGTCGGCCCAGCAATGCACGGGCCCATCCCGCCGCACTAGCAATTGAAATTGATAAGCGAAATAGGGGCGCGTGGCTAGGTAGCGACGAGCTCGCTGGGCCGTCCATTCGTAGCCGTTCACGACCACGTCGACGCCGCCACGTTCGAGATAGGGGAGGAGTTGGTCCCACTGGGCCTGGTCGAATCTGGATTCGACATTCAGTTCGCGGGCGATCCGCTCCATGAGTTCGGCTTCGAAACCAACGAGGCGGTTGGGGTCCTCGCGATCGCGAAAGACGAAGGGCGCGCCCCCTTCCTCGTCGGCCCCCCAGCGCAAGGCGCCTCGGCCCCGCACGTCATTGAGGGCGTCGGCGAATGCGTTGATTGGTCCGAAGAGGACGGCCAGAAGCAGGAGAAGGACGAAACGAGAGGTGGAGAGTCGAGGCCGAGCGCTGTCGTCACGCGGGCCATGTTCCATCAAGCGGTCCTCCCGAGTTGGGCGTGATTGAGGCATGGATACAAGACGGCCGGACAAGTGTGTTGGCACCGAGGTTCGCGCCGTTTGTCAATTCTGGTCTTCATCCAGCTCCCGGCGGGCCCGGAGCTTGCGGACACGACGCACTCGGCGGCGCAAACGCCGTCCCGGACGGCCCAGACGTAGGCGCGTGAAGCGGCCGACGAAGAAGCGGTGGCCCCGCCAGGTCACGCGGGTCTCCACGAGCGCGTCGAGCCAGATGAGGAGCAGCACCAGGTCTTTTAGCGGGCTGAGCAGAAGATGCCGCAGGCGAGGGACGCTTCCACGCAGCCACCAGCAATGCAGGGCGTCGCGCGCGATGCCTAGGCCCGTGAGGACAAGCAAGCCGCCCCAACCGAAACCTGTGTCGGCCGAGAAGGCCCAGACGAAGCCGACCAGAGGCAGATTTGTAAGAGGCTCCAGCAAGAACATGGGCCCCGCCATGCGCTTGCGGATCTTGAACCAACGCGAATGACGATTGACAAACCAGCGAAAGCCGCGGGCCTGGTTCACGTTGTCGATGACGTGGTGGCTCAGGCGGATCGAGTAGCCGGCCTTGCGGACTTTCACACCGAGGGCCTGGTCCTCGGCCAGGAGATTGCGCACCGACGCGAACCCGCCGGCGGCCTCCAAGGCGCGTTGGGGCATCATCATCGACTTGCCCACCACACAGGTCGCCCCCACGGCGTTCGCCAAGGCAATGCCACCGGCAATAAACCCGTTGAGCTGCAAGTTTTCAAGCGCGGCGCCGAATTGGTGTTCCTCGACGCCGACGAAGATGTTCGAGACCAGGCCCACTCCAGAATCGGCCAAATAGCAGGCCGTTTCTCGAAGGTATGAAGGACGGACGCGCACGTTGGAATCGCTGACGAGGATGATCTCGTGTTTGCGATGGCGGGCCATCGCGGCGAGGTTCTCGACCTTCGGGTTCAACCCGAACGAAGGCGTCCCCACGACGAGTCGTGCGTCGTGACCTGGGAATTCGCGTAGGAGGCCCTCGACGACGGCGATCGCCGGGTCGTCGGCGTCGGCGATGCCGAAGATCAATTGATAGGTGGGGTAATCCAGTTGAAAGAAACTGCGAAGGTTGGCTTCGAGGTCTTCGTCGACCCCCTTCAGCGGTTTGTAGATCGTGACGGGAGGCTTGTGGTCGGTGATTGGTCGGCCCGAACGGGCCTTCCAGAAAAGGCAGGCCGAGGCGACGATCGTACTCACGACCGCGAAGGCGGCGATGGCCAGGTGGGGCAGGTCGGACATCGGCGGCATGAGCAGTGCCTCGTTCGTCCCGAGCTAAAAGTCTCCGATCAGGGCGACGTGGGCCCCGCCTTCTCCTCGAGCTTCATCCTCAGCACCATCGGGCCCTGACAACACGGACAGTTCTCCGGGTCGTACCGGTAGCTGATCGAACAGACTTCACACCAATACTCGGGGGTCCGAAAGCGGTCCTCTTGCCATATTTGAAAATTGAGCACTTGCAAATAGGGCAGGCCCCTACGTAACCGTCCGTCAATGCGAACCTGGCGGCGATGCAGGCGAGGGTCTTTGAAGAGGGCCTTGGAGGCCTCGTCCATGAGCAAGGGGGTGACGGCGCCGTCCTCCCCAACGAGCGCGACTTGCCGCGTGATTGGGCCCTCCTCGGCGACAACGGCAAATCCCTTGAGGGCGTCCGCCAAGGGGACGACCTTGCCGGACAGAACGACACGGTCGCCGATGAGACCGATCAGCAATGAGACCACCAACATGCGCGACCTCCCCGGGACGGTTTCGATCATATCCGATGCGAACCGACCTACCAAACGGTTTTCAATCGCGGGCCCGTTCCCTCGCGAAAACCACGAAGACCTTCCTTCATGAATGTGTCTCATTCTCTTATAGCTTTTCTTTCGTGTCCTTTGTGTCTTTGTGGCGGGGCCTGGTCGCCTTATAATCACCCGTATCTTGGAGGCCCACCATGACGAACGTCGTGTTGCTCTCGCTGATTCTCCTCCAGCAGGACCCCAACGCGGTCGCCCGCGAGCGGATGGTCCAGCGACACCTGGTTGAACGGGGGATCAAGGACCCGCGGGTATTGGACGCGTTTCGGACGGTCCCACGCCACCTGTTCGTCCCCCCCGCGGACCGCCGGCTTGCCTACGAGGACGAGTCGTTACCGATCGGCGAAGGCCAAACGATCACACCTGTTTACGACGTCGCCTTCATGACCGAGGCACTCGCCCCCAAGGCGACCGACAAGGTCTTCGAGGTGGGCACCGGCTCGGGATATCAAGGCTCGATCCTCTCGCGACTGGTCAAGGACGTCTATTCGGTCGAGATCCATGAGCCTCTCGGCAAGAGGGCGGCCGAGGTCATCAAGGGCCTCGGCTACACGAACCTGCACACGCGCGTGGGAGACGGCTACGCCGGTTGGCCCGAGGCCGCGCCCTTCGATGCCGTGATCGTCACATGTTCCCCTTCAGCGGTCCCACCTCCTTTGGTGGAACAACTCAAGGAGGGTGGTCGCATGGTCATCCCGATCGGCGACCGGTTCCGCCAAACGCTTTATCTGATGGAGAAGCGTGACGGCAAGCTCGTGACGGTGAAGTCCCTGCGACCAACCTTGTTCGTCCCCATGACGGGCAAGGCGCAGGAGCCGAAAAAACCGTGAAACTTCGCGATTTCGGTCTGGTCCTTCTCCTTGGCATAGCGTTCTTCAGCCCAGCTTCAAGCGGGCAGACGCCCCCCGAAGGCCCCCCTTCACGCGACGATCTTGAGACCGACGCGGACGGCGACGGCGTGCCCGACGGCTGGTACAACCTCCGCGACACCCAATGGGTCGAAGGCGGGATCGGCAAAGGGCATTGCTACCGAATCACCAACGACAAGCCGGGACGACCGGCGCGGGCCAGCCGAGGCTTCGTCCTTGACGGTCGCGCGATCGAGGCCCTGGAAATCGGCCTGTGGGTGCGTCTAGATGGGGTGCGCTCGGGAGAACGGCTCGGCTCCGAACCGGCCCTCATCATCGACTTCCTCGGCGAGGAATTGAAGCGGACGGGCTGGGCCATGGTGGGCCCCTGGTCGCAGAAAGCCTGCGGGACCGGTTGGGTGCGCATGGCCAAGCGACTGGACGTGCCCCCCGGCACGCGCGACGCGATCATGACCGTGGGCCTTCTAGGGGCCACCGGGACCCTCGAAGTGGACGAGCTGACCATCAACGCCATTCCCGTCGGCGGCCGGGCCACGACCAACCTCCTCCGCAACGGTGACGCCGAACTGGGGGACCCTGCGCCTGTTTCCTGGGTCTTGGAAGGAAGCGCCCATCGCGTCAGCCCTGGTCACAAGTCGGCCGCCTGTATCGACCTGGTCCGGGCCAACGCGCGGGCCTCGATCCCGGTCGCGGCCCCTCTGGACCGACTGGAGACGATCGACTTGACCTTCGTCGTCAAGGCGAACGGCCTGAAGGCCAATGGGGCCGTGCTCACGGCCTTCCCCGTGGATGACCTGGGACAGCCCCTCGCCGACTTCAAAAACGGCATCCGCCTCCATCGCTGGGGCGGCACGTTCGAATGGCGACAGGAGCGGGCCCGCGTCACGGTCCCGCGCGACGCCTCGTGCGTCGTGCTTCAGTTCGACAAGCCCGACGCGGCGGGCTCCCTCAAAGTCGACGACCTCCGGGCCGTCGCTTCTCCCGAACCGAACGCGGGCCGCTGGGTGCCCGACCATGTTGCGCAAGCCTCCGAGACATGGGTGCCCTTCCAAGCCGCCGACACGATCGCGGCGGGTTCGGCCCTCGATTTCTCGTTCTTGAACAGCGAGCCGATCGAGCCGTCGGCGCGCCTGGTCGTGCGCGGTGGTCATTTCGCCTGGGAGGAAGCAGGCCGCGCACGCTTCTTCGGTGTGACCTTACTGCCCCCCCTGGCCTGCCCCGACTTCGATCAGGCCGAGGCCCTGGCCGCGCGATTGGCTCGTTCCGGGGTCAACCTCGTGCGGCTCAGCGACCTCGACGCTCCCCTGGGACCCGCCCGCAGCCTCATCGACGACGCCCGCGACGACACCCGAGGACTCGATGCCGAGGCCCTCGCTCGCTTCGACCATCTCGTCGCCGAACTCAAGCGGCGCGGCGTTCGGGTCGTCCTGGAATTGCAGTCGCTCCGGCGTTTTCGTGAGGTTGACGGCCTGAAGGAGTGGGCCGACTTGCCTCCAGGAGGCGGGGCGGCAGGCGCCTTCGACCCCGACATTCGCAACTTGGCCCTCGAGTTCGCCAAGGCGCTGCTTACCCACGTCAACCCAGAGACCAAGCTGCCGCTGAGCGAGGACCCGGTGCTCGCCTGGGTGACGCTCGCCGGCGAGGTCTCCCTCTTCGACCTCAACGACGAGTCCAACACCCTCTCGCCCCACTACGCCGAGGCCCTCAAGACCGCCGTGAAGGCCCAGCGATTCAGCGGCAAACGCGCCTGGCAGGCCATTGAGACCGCGCACTGGGACGCTCTCCACCAGGCCCTCCACGAGTTGGGCGTGAAGGCCCCGATCGCGGGCCCCTCTCACTGGCGACGCGAGCCTGAGTTCGCAGCCGTTCTTGGCGAACTCGACCTGGTTGACGACCGCCTCTTTTGGAGGCCCCCAACCTGGGGCTCGTTCGAGAAGCGCTCCGCCCTATGGGACCGCGGCACGCTCGTCGCCGACGCCAATCGCAAGCGAAAGACCGATCGGCCTTACGTCGTGGGCCAGTTCGCGCAGCACACGCGAGGGGCCTGGGCCCTGCCCTACGAAGGGGCCGACTTCCTCCTCGCCGCGATCAAAACGCGCGAGGAAGACTGGGACGCCCTCATCAAGCGAGGCGTCTTCCTTCACCCCAAAACATGGGGCGAGGCCGCGCCCGGGACCACCGGCGGTGACGACGTCTTGAGGCTCCCCGAGGCCCTCAACGCTAACCCGGCCGTCTTCGCGCTCTTGCCTCACGTCGCTTCGCTGCTGGCCCACCCGCCTGAGTCCCCCGCGCGACCGAGCACGGCGGCCAAACCAGGGGCCACTCCACCACCTTCTCGGCGCGAAAACTACGAGGGCCGTTTGCCCATCGACACGCCTTCGACCCAAGGGGTCGCGGGCTGGGTTGGTGGCCAGAGCGCGACCTTGAGCGACATCAAGCTCGAAGTGCGCGGCGACTACGCCGTGATCATCGCTTCCTCGGTCGGGCCGAAACCACTCCGCGAGAGCAATCGTGTGCTCGTCTCGGCCATCGGACGCTGCGGGCCCACCGGCCTGCGCTGGTCCGACGCGCGCCGCGAGGAGATGGCCGACCCAGGTCGCTCTCCGATCCTCTTCGAGCCTGTCCAGGGCCGAATCCTCTGGAAACGCACGGGAAAAGTCCGCGCCTACGCCTTGGACAACAGCGGCGAACGCATCGCCGAAGTCCCCTTAGAGAAGGTCCCTGAGGGGCACGCCTTGACGTTCGATGGTCGCGCGACGAACGTCCACTGGGAACTCGCGCGGGAGGACTGACGTGGCCAAGCTTGTCACCGGCGCGGCTGGTTTCATCGGCTCGCACCTTGTCGATCGCCTGCTCGCCGAGGGCGAGGACGTGGTCGGCCTGGACAACTTCGATGACTTCTACGCGGCCTCACTCAAGTGGGCCAACCTGAAAGGGGCCCTCCGTTCGCCTCGCTTTCGCCTGGTGGAAGGGGACATTCGCGACGCGCGCCTCGTCGACCAACTCATGGCCGAAGTGCAGCCCGAGGCGATCGCGCACCTGGCGGCGCGGGCGGGCGTGCGACCCAGCATCGAACGCCCGGCCCTCTATTGCGAGGTCAACGTCACGGGCACGGCGAACCTTCTGAGCGCGGCGAGCAAGCTCGAGCCGATGCCGCGATTCGTGTTCGCGTCGAGCTCGAGCGTTTACGGCGATCGCGAGGACGCCCCCTTCCGAGAGACCGACCCGGTGGACCTGCCGATCAGCCCTTACGCCGCGACCAAGAAGGCGTGCGAGCTCCTGGCCCACACGTTCCACCACGTCCACGGCCTGCCCGTGACGGGCCTTCGCTTCTTCACCGCGTATGGCCCGCGCAATCGACCGGACCTCGCGATCGCCAAGTTCGCCCGACTCATCGACGAGGGCCGCGAGGTCCCCATGTTCGGCGACGGCACCTCGCGCCGCGACTACACGTACGTGGGCGACATCGTCGACGGCATCGTCAAAGCGATCGAACGATGCAAGAGTCATCATTTGTACAATTTAGGAAATTCCAATCCTGTCACGCTGAAAGACATGATCGTGTCATTGGGCGACGCCCTGGGGAAGACACCGCTCATTCGCGCCTTGCCCGAGCAACCGGGGGACGTCCGACAGACCTTCGCCGACACGACGCGCGCGGAGGCGGAATTGGGCTATCGCCCGTCGACCCCCTTCCGCGCGGGACTGGCTCGCTTCGTGGAGTGGTATCGAGCGGGTTGAATGAACGAGGCCCTCGGACCCGGACGATCGTGTTCGTCGCGAAGATCGTCCCAACTTCTCCAAAGAGAGTTCGGTTCGGGCCGTATTTTGGCCCCTTTGGCCGCGGACGAAGCCAATTCGCCCGTCGATTCGTCACGACCCTCACCAAGGGGGCGATGACGACTCAAGATCGTCGCTTTCGTCAAGGACCTCCCGACTTCTCCAAAGAGAGTTCGGTTCGGGCCGTATTTCGGCCCTTTTGGCCACGGACGAAGCCAATTCGCCCGTCTCTTCGTCACGACCCTCACCAAGAGCGCGGGCGCATCGGGGCCGAACTCATGGCGACGGCCGCGTCTCGACCTGGAACGTCGAAACTCGGACCTCATCGGGACCGTCGATCGAGGGCCCCTTTCCGTTTGTCTCAACTTGAGGTGATCGCCGAATTGCCAAAGAGTTTGGCATCAAGTCTGCGCGACGATCGACCATTGGGCAAAGAAATCCAGCCCTTTCGGTGGCAGCGTATTCCGTGTTTTCCGCAGGACCGCTCGGTCTCCCCCGACCATCAGGATAAGAAAAACCGAGCACGCGTCGGCCAAT
>CALLYK010000548.1 GCA_937858365.1 uncultured Isosphaeraceae bacterium
GGTTTGTCCATCTGCGAGACATCGCAGACCTTGTCGACAGTTATCGACTTCGGAGGGGAGACCGACGCGAACACGCAGAAAGCGGCCGGTATCACGAAAACAGGCAGGGCGAGTAAGAACCATCGCTTCTTCATGGGACTTGCTCCAGTGGGAGGCATAACGAAGAGGGGTTGATCGAGGACTCGATCACGAATGACAAGGCAGACCCTATTGATCATAAATAGGCGATTGAAGAAACGCTTGTCGATTCGGTCCAGGTAAAGAAGACGCAGTGTTACAATCCGCATCGTAGATCTGTATCATCGTGTCATAGTACCAGCGTCCGGTCGACCCGGGCATCAAGTCCGATAGGAAGTAACAACTCTGATTTGTTTCACCGCAATTCAAAGAGCGGTCTTGAAATGTAGGTGACCAAGGAGGTATCTGCGCGTTGATAGGGACTCCGTTGCCATCCACGACTGTGTTCCATAAGGGAGGTATCGCAGGGGCGCCAGGATAAGGTCCTTCATTGAGAAATGTGTAAATACCTATACAGAAATTGCAACCCCTCCTGCCATCAGGATCGCAATCGAGTCTGGAGTAGATTTCGAGACCCGTGGCGGTGATCGTCCCAGGTCCATATGTAATGCCGGGAAACGAAGCAGAAGGAGTGCATTGCTTTACATTATCAAAGGCAAGAACAGCACTCGACCTTGCGAACAGAAGTGAACTCGACGATGGCCCAACCAAGATGCCGAGCGCAACGCCTACTGCGGAGCAAATCAACAGATAGGCAAATCGCCAGGCTTGCTTGCTTGGACATCAGAAATACTCCTTGTCGGCTTTCCTCTCTTGAACACCCGGCAGGCTAGGTGGTCAAGAGGGCCTTAACTTGTCAAGAAAACACTGGTGATCATGAAGAGAGCGTGCTCGACACGCTTTGCGTCCCTCGTCAGCCCTCGTTGGGCTTCCCTTTGGGGCCGTTGCCTTCTGAGCTTCAACCTCTTCAAGGTCAGGGCGCCTTGAGGTAACGAATTCTCCCGGCGCTCACACCGACCCCGAGGCTTTGCTCCGGTGCCCCGTTGGGGCGCGAACACTTCGCCCCGACGGGGCGGAGCAACGTAGAACCGGGCAACGCCCAGGGACCACGGCACATGGCTATGGTGCGTCCTGGGGCCCTTCTGGGGCCTCTCGTGAGACCCCGCGTTCCTTCTCCTTGTCGCGGTCCTTGTGACAGTAGAAGCAAGGCTTGTAATTCGATTCGATCGCCTCCGCTTCCGAATCGAACTCCACGCGGCGTTCGTCTGACATGGCGGCGATCGACTGGCACTCGGGTCGGTGGTAGACTCGGCTGCCCCGATTGCCCACGACGACCGGATGGGTCCGAACCTGTCGCGGAGCGCCGGGGGGGGCCGGCGCGATGATCAAGGGCGACTCGACCGCGCCGCCGACCTCCTTCGTGGCCACCGCCTGGTCGGGGGGCGCACCGCGTCGGAGATGGACGGCGATGTCGCCGGCGAAGGCCCCAACCACCACCAAGCAAGCGGCGCCGCCCACCCAAAAACGCGTCCACTTCGGCCGTTTGATCCAACGGTCCAGGTCGTCCGCCAGGGCGGCGGCGTCGGGATAGCGGTCTTGCGGGTCCAGGGCCATCGCCCGTCGGCAGATCAGATCGAGGGCCCGGGGCACGTTCCGGTTATGCGTACTAGGGGGCTTGTACGACTGGGTCGCGCGCAGGGCGCCGATCGCGCGCCACGAAGGCACGCCGCTGGGCAGGTCCACCGGACGCCGACCGCTCAAGAGCTCATAGAGCGTGACACCCAGGCTGTAGATGTCGCTGCGGGGGTCGGCCAGATTGCCGTGTCCCGCGGCTTGCTCCGGCGCCATATAGGCGGGCGTGCCGAGGATGGCCCCTTCCTTGGTCAGGCTCGAATGGATGTCCAAACGTTTGGCCAGGCCGAAGTCGGTCAACCGCGGCCGGCCGTCCCTGTCGATGAGGACGTTCGCCGGCTTCACGTCACGGTGGCAAACGCCCCGCTCGTGAGCATGGTGGAGGGCATCGGCCAGCGCGCGCACCACGCGTGCCGATTTCTCAACAGTCAGTGGTTCCGCCTCGGCCTTGCGGGCGAGAGAGAGCCCCGGCACGTATTGATAGGCGATCCAGCAGCGATCGCAATCGCGCCCCGCGTCGTGCAAGGGCACGATGTTGGGGTGGTCCAGTTGCGCCGCCGCCCTGGCCTCTCGAAAGAAGCGTTCGAGGTGTCGGGCCGTCGGCTTGGTGTCGTTCAAGATCTTCAAGGCCACGTCGCGGTCGAGGCGGGGGTCATAGGCGCGATAGACCCAGCCGAAGGCGCCGCCGCCGAGCATTTCACGCAACTGGAAGCGGCCGAGGTTTCCCACAGCGGCGATTTCCATCGTGGAGCGTCCGACCGCGTCCTCCCGCCAATGTAGGTCCTCGCTCAGGTCGGGACCAAGAAACGGGGCGTCTTCCTCATTCTCTCGCGAGCCGCCGATCAGGTCGCTCACGCTTTCCACACGACCGCCGCAGTGGGGACAGGTGAAGGGGCCGTCGGCGCCTTCGCCGGAGCCCGGTTCCGCGCTTCGGAGACAATCCGCGCAAACCATCCTCGTCGAGGATCTCATCGCTCCTCCCAGGGAGGACCATCAACCCCGTGCCGTGGGACGGACCTCTGGGGAGAACTTAGAACACAAACGCTTCTTTTGCCGACCCGACTGCGCCGACTCGCCTAATATGGCGCAACGGTCAACCGATCAACGCCTGGATCGGCCTGGCCGTGCCGGGCAGGATCGGTGTGGGCCGGCCCGACTTGTCAGGTACGGCCCCGTGGGGGTCGATCCCGAGGTTATGGTAGATCGTGGCCAGGAGGTCCTGGAAATGGACCTCCCCCGCGACGGCGTGCCCGCCCTGTTTGTCGGTGGCCCCGACGACCTGTCCCACGTTCATGCCGCCGCCCGCCATCAGGGCGCAAGCGACTGGCGCCCAGTGGTCGCGGCCCGCGTCCTTGTTGATTTTGGGGGTCCGGCCGAACTCGCTACAGACGCAGATGGTCACGTCTCGATCCAGGCCCCGCGCGTACACGTCTTCGACCAGGGCCGAAATGCCCATGTCGAAAAGCGGGAGATGTTGCTTCAGATACTTGAAGTTATTGCCGTGAGTGTCCCAGAAACCGTAGGCGACGGTCACGCAGCGCGCCCCGGCCTCGACCAGGCGCCGGGCGATCAGCAGTTGATCGTTCCACATCGGCGCTCCGTCGCCGAGGTGCTTCGCCGACCCTTTGCCGTAGCGATCGCGGAGGCGTGGGTCTTCCCGCTCAACGTCCAGGGCGTGGGCCACCTTGTTGGTCGTGAGGGCCTCGAAGGCGCGCTGGTAGGAGCCATCCATACCTTCCAGGCCGGACGAATCGACCTGGCGGCGGAACTGGTCGAACCGATCGAGCAAGCCGCGCCGGCCGGCGATCCGGGTGGCCAGGGCCGGTTCCGGGCGAAGCAAATTCAGTTCCTCGCCGCCCCCCAACTTGGCCCCGTTGTACACGGTCCCCAGCAGGCCCGCATCGGGGCTGTTATATGGCTTGTGCTGCATGACCGGGGCCAGGTCGATGAAGGGCGGGACAACGGGGTCGAGGGGGCCCTTCACTTTGGCGATCACCGAGCCGAAGTTGGGCCTTCCCTCGCGTTGGGCGGTCCCCATCTGGTAACCGGTCAGGTTTTGATAGCTCGAATGTTCGTCCCTCTGGCCCACGACCGCGCGCAGGACGGCGATCTTGTCGAGTGAGGCGGCCGTCATCGGCAGCAATTCGCCGATCCGAACGCCTGGCACGCGGGTCGCAATCGGCTGGAACTCGCCGCGGACCTCCGCCGGGGCGTCGGGCTTGAGGTCGAACGTGTCTTGATGGGCCAGCCCGCCCGAGAGATAGACAAGGATGACCGACTTCGCGGAGCGCGTACCGGCCTTGGCCTCCATCGCCAAGAGGTCCGCCAGACCGAGCCCACCCAGGGCCAAACCACCCACCTTCAAGAACGAGCGACGCGAGACGCCGTCGCAAAAACGCCCAGCGGGGCCCAAGAGTGTCAACATGGCGGCACTTTCCTCGATCGCGATCACAACGGCCGGCTGAAAATTCAACAAAAGATAATCGACCGCCGATCGGGGCACAAGGCGTCCCCACTCACCGAGGCGCGAGGGAGCGGAATCGGTCGCCCAGGGCCCGGCCGATCTCTTCGGCCCAAAGCGTGTTCAAGACGCCGTTGGGATGCGGGTCGCCAACGAGCTCCCACTCGGGACGCATCGGAAAATGGGAGACGTTTACGACCTCGATCCCGTGGGAGGCGCCGAAGGCCGTTTCACGCTCGACCGCGGCTTCGTCGGCGGTAAGGACGATGTCCACGAACCCGGCCTTGTTCTTCTCGCAGAGTTCTTTCATGGCGATGAGGAGGGCGTCGGTGACTGTGCGGTATTGTTTTTCGCGACCCCGGCAACGTAGGCGATTGTAGGCCGACTCGAGCAAACCGACGGTTTCCAACTGTGCTCCTCCGGGCAGCATGCGAAAGTGGTCGGGTTCGTGGCGCCTGAGTTGGCCCTCTTCCAAGGTGCAAAAGGGGACCTCGCCGAATTCGCGGCCGCCGTCTTCCCGGAACTTCAAGATGGAGCGCAACCACTGGGAACTGGCGATATTGCGCCAGGGATGGAACCAGATGTAACCGTGCAAGACCAAGGCGGGCCGATCGGTCTCGGGCCCCTGAAAGAGCCCTTCCAAAGTCAGCAGGCACTGATAGGTCCCATATCCAGGGGTGCCGTAGTTGCGGATTTCGACTTCGGGAAATGCGTCCTGGAGTTTCCAGGCGTAGGTCTCCTCGTCGCTCAGGCCGACTCCGTGCGTGTACGAACAACCCAAGAGGGCCACGATCGGCCTGCCGGGGCGAGGCGACTTCTCGGTCGCCCGGCGGCCCCCGGCCAGCACGGTCTCATGGATCTCCGGTCCTCCCGGCACGAGGGGCGGGAGGACGTAGCTCCCTTCCCGACAAGCCCAGTAACGGGCCGGATCGCGCTCCGTGGTCGGGTCGTGACTCACTTGCGGCGTCGTTGGGGCGGGTGGACGTCCACCGCGATTCAGGACCCGAAGCGCGACCTCCGCGAACCCGAACGCGATGACGAGACCGACCGTGAGGGCGATGGAAGCGAAGAGGGCCTTCCGGCCCCTTGAAAGGGGCCGGGCGGGCCGAGCAGCGTCGGCGGAGGTCGTGGTCATGTCGTCCCCAGGGGAAGAGAGAACGTTTGGACCATCGTCCGCACCGGGGACCCGGCCGTCAACGCGCCTGGGCCGCTAAAGCCAGACTTCCAACGCGCGCTTGCTCGCGGCATCAAGTTTCTGGATGTCGGGGATCAGGTAGCGGACCCCCTGGCCATCAACCAGCAAGGCGCGTCGCGGGCCGATCTGCCTCACGTCGTCGTCGCCGTTGATGATGATTTTCACGTCCCCACGATCCGTGCGCAGGTCCCATTCGGTCGGGTGGGACTCGCCGTGGACCTTGATGATCTTGGTGATCACCGGGATGAACTCGCGCCGGGCCAGGTCGGCCTCCAAGATCGAGCGCACGGGTTCGGCCAGGGAGGCCAGATCGTCGATGAGGAAGAGTTCTTTGCCGTCGGCGTCCAGGAGGGAGATGAAGCGAGACGGCTCGTTGACGGGAAAGGCCCGGACCGGTTCCACGCCGAGATGCCGGCGCCCTTCGGAATCGATCAAGACGAGGCGACCGAACTCATCATGTTTTAGGCCGAAACGCTGGTCCATCGCCGTCGGTCCTTCGCTCGCGGCCGAGGCCGCGGGTCCGTTCATTGCACGCCCGCGAGTTCCACCTGGGCCCGGTGGAGTCGGGCGTAAGCGCCCGGCTTTTTGAGGAGATCCTGATGGTGGCCGATCTCGGCGAACTGGCCGCGTTCCATCACGACCAGGCGGTTGGCCCGACGAAGCGTGCTCAAACGGTGGGCGATCGCGATGGTCGTCCGGCCGCGGATGAGGTTGTCGAGGGCCTCTTGGATCTGCCGTTCGGTCTCGGTGTCGACGGCGCTGGTGGCCTCGTCCAGGATGAGGATGCGGGGGTCGATGAGGAGGGCCCGCGCGATCGAAATGCGCTGACGTTCGCCCCCCGAGAGCGACTGCCCGCGTTCGCCCACCATCGAATCGTACCCTTCGGGCAAACGCAGGATGAACTCATGCGCGCGGGCCGCCTTGGCCGCCTCAATGATCGCCTCGCGACTCGTGCCCGGGCGGCCGTAGGCGATGTTCTCGGCGATCGTGCCGTAGAAGAGGAACGGGTCCTGCAAAACGATGCCGATGTTCCGGCGATAGCCCTCCACCTCGTAGCGGCGAATGTCCACGCCGTCGACGAGGATGGCCCCTTCCTTGACGTCGAAGAAGCGGCAGATGAGGTTGATGAGCGTGCTCTTACCCGCTCCGCTCCGGCCGACCAAGCCGATCATCTCGCCCGGCTTGATCTTGAGGTTCAGCTTCTTGAGGATGGGCCGGCTGCCGTAACGGAAGGAGACGTCGCGGATTTCGATCTCGCCGCGAAGGCGGCCGGGTTGGACGGGGCGCGCCGGCTCGGGAACGCTGGGCACGCGGTCGAGGACCTCGAAGAGGCGTTGCGAACTGGCGGCGGCGCGTTGCACGGCCTGCACCATGCGGCTCATCGCCTCCATTCGGGCGTAAAAGCCGGTAATGAAACCGGTGGCGGCGAGCAGGCCGCCCGGCGTGAGGTGTCCCTGACCGATGCGCCAAATGCCCACGACCCAGACGATCAAGAGCCCCAGCGACGTGAGCAGACCAACCGCCGGCCCGAAGAAGGCCCAGGTCCAATTGACCTCGTCGTTGGCCTTGAGGATGCGCGCGTTCGTGGCCTCGAACCGCTCGGTCTCACGACGCTCCTGCGCGAACGCCTTGACGACCCGGATGCCCGGGATCGTGTCGGCCAGCACGCTGACCATGTGGGCCCAGGCGCGATAGCTCCGGTCGAACCCGTGAAGCATGCGCTCGCGGGTCGCGTGGACGAGCCACCAGATGATCGGAAAGGGCAAGAGGGCCGCCACCATGATCGCCCAGTCCATGTGCAGCAGAAAGGCGCACGTGAGGGCGATCATCAGGATGTCGTGGGTGAAGTCGAGGACGTTCACCGAAAGGAAATTGCAGAGGCGCTCGGTGTCGTCGCTGATGCGCGACATCAAGTCGCCTGTCCGCTTCCCGCCGAAGTACTCCAGCGACAGCTTTTGAAGGTGCGCGTAGGTCTTCTGCCTGAGCCCTGCGGAGATGCGTTCGCTGATCCAGGCCAAAACGTAGCTGCGCCACCAGGTCAGTAGCCAGGTGGCCACGGCCGCCAGGCCCAGTCCGCCCAGGAACAGACCCGCCAGACGAAACAAGGCGGCGCGAGCGGCCGGGTCGGTCGCCTTCTCCAAGGGTAAGAGCACCTGGTCGGTCAGGGGTTGCGTCAAATACGTGGGCAGCAAGCTGACCCAGGTCGCCAACAGGGTGAGGACAAAACCGCCCGCGAGGGCCGGCACCCACGGCCGCGAAAAGGCCCAAAGCCTCCAGAGGGAGGCGGTCGCCGGCGGGGCCGGCGGCGGGGCGCAAACCGGACACGTCGCCTCTTGCGGGGCCAACGCCGCGCCGCAGGTCGGACACGTCGCATCGCTGGCGGCGACAGGGGCCGGGGTCGGCACCGCCAAGGGTCCGTGCCCTTCCCCGTTCGACCGAATCGTCTCAAACTGCTCCACCAGCCGATGGACACTCGACGCCCGTCCGGCCGTGTAGCGCCAAGACGCCAGCAGTCCGTCGGTGCCGAGGGCCTCCAAGGTACCAACGCCCCATTGCTCACGGGCCTTCAGTCCGGCCAAGGTCGACAAGGGTAGTTCCACCCAGGCCGCGTGTTGGCCGTTGCCCTCGACGTGGCGCCCGGAGTCGGTCCCCAGCAGGCGGCGATCCGTCAGGACCACCAGCCCCGGCCCGAAGCGCATGGACCCACCCAGGTCGGTCTCGAACCAGGCCTGGATCGACTCCCCTGGCTGGAGCTTCGAGGCCGCGGCCCCACGCCACGATTCCGGCAACAACACAAGTTCCTCGTCATGACGGTTCAATTTGGGTGGCTCCGGCAAACGAGGAAGGAAGCAAGGACAGGACGAGACCGACGGGAGGTGGACCGCGCGAGGGAAGGCACCACCATTCTATACGCTGGCCAGGGCCGCAGGAACGAGCGCCCGCCCCCGCCGAGCCGTTCGCGGGCAGACGACCACTTCAAGCATCTGCGTTCTTGCGTCGGTGAGGGGACGTGGTTAGCGTGGTCCCATGCGCCGAGCTGACTGCGGCGCTCATCCCCGAACCGCATTCATGGGGTCGCGACGTGGCGAGCATTGGGTCCATCCGGCGTCTGGAAGGGTCGCATCCGTGGGGGCGAAACCGGGCCATCGCGGCCGTCGTGAACGGCCTGCCCACTCGTCCGTTATCTTCTGACCAGGTGGGACCGTTGGTCGCGGCCTTGAACGCCCTTCATCTGCCACCCTATCTGAAAGGCGCGGGGGATCGCCTCCGGGAAGACCTCACCCCAGACGCTTCCGCGACCGACCTTCTCCTGGGCCTTGTACATGCTTTCCATTTCGTGACACGTGAGTTCTCAGGTGAGGCCCGGGCCGTGGCCTCGGAGACCGTTGTCATTGAGGCCGAGGAACACGCCTTCACCGAGGCTTGCCTGGAATCGGCCTTGCGTGTGCTCAAAGGGGCTTCGGACGTTGCCGCCGAGTTCGATCGTTTGGCGGACCTGGAATGCGAAATCTGTTACGCGATGGCGTCGACCAAGGTCCTCGCGGCGGCCCGGGCGCGCGGGGTCCCCGTTTATCGCCTCGACGACGGCAGCCGCATGCAGCTCGGCGAAGGCCGCCTCCAGCAGCGAGTGGCCAAGGGTGTGACTTCGCGGACCGGTCACATCGCCGAGCAGATCGCCACGAACAAGGCGTATGTGAAGACGCTCTGGGCGCGGGTCGGCGTGCCGATCGCCGACGGCCAAGCCGTGAACGACGCGCCCGAGGCCGTCGCCGTGGCCGAGCGGGTCGGTTGGCCGGTCGTCATCAAGCCGGCCGACTCCGACTGGGGCCTCGGCGTCTCAATGCGCCTGGCCGACGCCGACCAGGTCCAAGCGGCCTACCGGCGCGCTCGCGAGTACTCCGAAAGCGTGCTGGTCGAGCGTCATCTGGAAGGGGCCTGGCATCGTCTCCTCATCATCGACGATCGCCTCGTGGCGGCCCTCCGCCGAGACCCGGCGACCGTGACGGGCGACGGCACAAGCGCGATCGCGCGCCTCGTCGAGCGGGCCAATGAGGACGAGCGTCGCGGGCCGGATTCTCGCTGGCCGCTCCGCCTCATGGAACTGGGCGACTTGGAGCGGGAGTACCTCGGCCGGATGGGGATGGGCCCCGAGACCGTGCTGGAAGCGGGTCGACAAGTCGTGCTCCGGCCGATCGCCCACACCGATTCCGGTTCGATCAGCACCGAAGTCAGCGACCTCGTGCATCCATCGACGGTCCATCTCGCGCGCGACGCCGTGAAAGTCGTCGGTCTGGACATCGCGGGCCTCGACGTGATCGCCCAGGACATCTCCCGGCCGCTCGCCGAACAAGGGGGCGGCTTCCTCGAAATCAACCCCTATCCCGCGCTCTTCCTTCATCTGGAACCGATCTGCGACCGCCCCCGACCGGTGGGCGAGGCGATCGTCGCGTCGCTTTTTCCGGGCACGTCCAACGGTCGTGTGCCACTCTTCGTAGTCATGGGAGAGGACCCGGCGCGGGCCTTGGTCGCCCCCCTGGCTGACTCCCTCCGCGAACAGGGCGTCCAGGTCGCGACGTCGACCGCCTTCGAGACCTTCCTGGGTGACCAACGCCTGAGACCGACCGGCCCGACGCCGGCCGATCGTCTCGCCGCGATGATGTTTCACCCCAGGACCGAGGCGGCCGTGCTCGCCCTCAGCCCGGCCGAGTTCTTCGCCCACGGCCTGGGAACGGACCAGTGCGCCGTCCTTCTGATGGTCGGACCTTTCGAGTCTCAACATCTCGCCGCGTTGGCCCACCTGCCAGGTTCAGCGCGTCGCGTCGTCGTCGCGAGTGACGACCATTTTTGGGACGAAACACTTGACCCCGCGCGCGTTGTTCGGGCCGACGATTGGGTCGTCGGGGCGCTCAAGGGGTTGGATCGGGATTGCAGTTCGCCCAAGACTTCATAGGTTTCCCCATGCGCGTAGTATCCCTCCGACGACTCGAAGGGGTAAGCCCTTGGTCGTCCCGTCGGACCTTGGCCGCGACCCTGACGGACATGCCCGCCGGCGAGGTCCCGGCGCCGGCCGTCGCCACCTTGATCAACGCCCTCGGAAAACTCACGGTCCCGATCGCCTTGAAGGGCCCGGATGAGCGCCTTCGCGCAGACCTTTCGCGCGACGCCTCCTGGCCGGCCCTCCTCGCGGCCCTCGTGAGGGAATGGCAATTCCTCACGCGCGAATTTCGGGGCGAGGCCTTCGTATCGTCACGACCGCGAGGAAACCAAGTCACGCTGGCGTTCGAGTGCGAGGAGTTCGCCCTGGCGGAGCCTTGCCTGCGGAGCGCTTTGGAGGTCGCGGGAGAACTGATCTCCGGTCGGCCGATCGACCTGGGCCCACTGGTCGATCGGCTCTCCGAGATCGCGTATGACGTCTGTTTCGGCGGCCAAAACACGGCCATCGCCGACGCCGCGCGAGCGCGTGGCGTCCCCTGCCGTCGGGTCATGGGGGACGGCCTGGTCCAAATCGGTGAAGGCGTCCACCTCAAGCGGTTCTCGGCCGGGACCACGAGCCGAACCGACCACTTGGCCGTCGGCCTTTCCACCAACAAGGCCAATATCCGGGAGCTTTGGTCGGGGATCGGCGTGCCGATCGCGGAAGGCCGCCTCGTACGCGACGCCGACGACGCGGTCCGCGCCGCCGAAGCGATCCGTCCGCCCATCGCCGTGAAACCGGCCGACTCCGACTACGGCCGAGGCGTCACGCTCGACCTGACAACGAGCGACCAGGTGCGAGCCGCCTATCACGAGGCCCTCGCCTATTCGTCAAGCGGCGGCGTGCTGGTCGAGCGTTCTCTGAAGGGCCTCTGGCACCGCTTGCTCGTGGTGGAAGATCGACTCGTCGCGGCCCTGCGTCGGGAACCGGCGACGGTCGTCGGCAACGGGAAAAGCACCATCGCCGAACTCGTCGTCGAGGCCAACCGCGACCCCAGACGCGGCCCCGATTCTCGTTGGCCCTTGTATCAGATGGAACTAGGCGACGCCGAACGCGTCCACCTGGCCCGCTTCGGCCGAACGTTCGAGAGTGTCCCGGAGGAAGGAGAGCGCGTCGCCTTGCGCGCAATCGCCCACACCGAGACAGGCGCGACCAGCCGCGACGTGCTCGACATCGTGCATCCCGATACGATCGCCTTGGCGTTGGATGCCGTGCGTGTCGTCGGCCTCGACGTGGCGGGGCTCGACGTGATCGCCGAGGACCTCTCGCGTCCGCTCCACGAGCAAGGTGGCGGCTTCCTGGAAATCAACGCGGGACCCGCTTTGTTCCTGCACTTCGAGCCGATCTCCGACCCGCCGCGTCCAGTGGCCGAGGCGATCGTGGACGCGCTCATGCCGCCGCCAAGTACGGGACGAGTGCCGCTCATCCTGATGATCGGTCGCGAACGTGCCGACGCGCTGGCGATCCAGGCCGTCGCGATCTTGGAACGACTCGGCAAACGCGCGGCCATTTCGACCGGCGAGGGGACGATGTGCGGGACGAGGCGATTGCACCCGCGAGAAGCGACCCCGCCGGGACGGCTCCACGCGATGATGACCTTTCCTCGGACCGAAGCGGCGGTCCTGGCGGCGTCGATGCGTGACCTTCTGGAATGGGGCCCAGGGACCGACCGCGCCCACCTGTTGGTCCTTGCCGACCTCGATGAACCGGAAGACGAAAGCGAATGGCGAGCCTGGTTCGAGAATATGCGCACCGGGACGCCCCTGGTCTGGTCGGCCGAGGACGGCGACCCCCAGGCCCTCGAAACGCTGATCGAGCGGGCCATCGCGGCGTCCCCTTGAGACGCCGCGGACCGATCGGTCCCGGGTCGCGAGACGTGAAGGGCCTTCAATCGTCGGCGTCCACCACCCCGGAAGTCCCGAGATACCAGGGGACGCTGACGATCGCGACCCGCCGTAACCCGGCGAAACGCAGGTAGGCCTTGATGACCGCGGCCGTCTGATTGTGCAATAGGTAGTGATACCAGCGAGTGCCAACCATGTCGGGCACGAGGACCGCCACCTCGCGCGTTGGGTGGGCGCGCTCTAGGTCCCTGGCGACCTGGATCAGCGGCCCATAGAGCCGACGATAAGGCGAGAAGATCACGATCAGACGAGGCGCGGACAGGCCCGCCGCCTGGGCGGGTCCCCGCACGCGACGCTCCCAGGAGTCCTCCAGTTCCAGCACCCCTTGCTCCTCACCGGCGATGTGCAGGGCGTACACGTCCGGCGAGACGGCCAGTGCGACCCGGAGCGCCTTGCGCGTGATCCGGCTCCACCCGCGGATGGGCATCAGCACGACCGGCCGTTCCAAATTGGTCGCGTCGAGTGGTTCGTCGGTAGTAAGTTCGCTGAAGACGGCTCGGTAATGCCTCCGAACCCCGAGGAACAAGGCGAGCGAGCCGGGGACCAGGATCGCCGTGATCCAGGCCCCTTCAGCGAACTTCGCGACCAGGACGACCGCCAAGGTCACTCCGGTGCAAGCCGCGCCCGCGGCGTTGATCGCCATGGCCGCGTTGGCGCCGGGCCCGCCGACGCGCCTCCAGTGGACCACCATTCCCGCCTGGGAAAGCGTGAAGGCCAGAAAGGCCCCGACGGCGAAGAGCGGGATCAACGCGTCGGTGATCCCGCCGAAGACGACGAGCAGCAGGCCCGAGAGGACCGCCAGGACCACGATGCCCTGGGAGTAGACCAGCCGCCGGCCCCTGTGCGCAAAGGCGTTGGGCAAGAACCCGTCCTGGGCGACGACGCGACATAGCCTGGGAAAGTCGGCGAACCCTGTGTTGGCCGAGAGCGCGAGCACGGCGAGCGTGGAACCGATCGTGAGGTAGTAAATGGTCCCCCGCCCGACGATCGCCGCCACGAGTTGCGAGAGCACGCTCTGATAGCCAGGCTCTCCCGGCACGGTGGCCGCGATGCCGTAGGCCCCGCAAAGGTAAGCGATCCCCGCCAAGAGCACCGCCAGTAAGACGACGATGGCCGTCAGGGTTCGACGCGCGTTGCGGATCGTGGGCTGGCGAAAGGCCGCCACGCCGTTGCTCACGGCTTCCACGCCGGTCATTGCCGTGCATCCACTCGCGAACGCCTTGAGCAAGACCCAAGGACCGGCCGCCGCGACGGCCAAGGGAATGGTAGGAGGGGCCTCCCAAGGAGTCGGCCGACCTCCAGAGATGAGTGCCTTGACGACCCCCACCGTCAAGACGACCAGCAACGACACCAGAAAGAAGTAGGTCGGCACCATGAAGGCCAGGCCCGACTCGCGCGCGCCCCGCAGATTGATGAGTGTGATCAACACCAAGGTCGCCAGGCAGAGAGGCAACGTGTACGGCTGAAGCGCCGGGATCGCCGAGACCAAGGCGCCGATGCCCGCGGAAATCCCGACGGCCACGACCAAGACGTAGTCGAGCATCAGGGCCGCCGCGGCGAGCAGTCCCAACGAGGTCCCCAGGTTCTCTTTGGCGACGGTGTACGACCCGCCGCCACTCGGATACGCTGCAATCGTCTGTCGGTAGGAGACCGCCACGACGATGAGTAAGGCGATGATCAAGGCGCTGATCGGCCCGATGTAGGCGAGACCCGCGGCCCCCAAAGGGATCAGGAGTGTGAGCGCGGCCTCGGGGCCATACGCGGAGGAGGCCAGCGCGTCGAGCCCGAGCATCGGAATGCCCGCGACCAGGCCGACACGTTGTCCCTCCTCTTCCTCGGTCGCCAGGTGCTTGCCGAGGAGCCAATCCGCGACCTTCATCGGTCTCTCCAACCCAAGGAACGATGGCCATCGGAACTCACTGGGGTGGCCATCACGACGTCCGGGAGTCGCGGCGTCGCGCCCGCGAGACGAGTGACGACCCACGGTATCATCGCGGCCCGGTGTTTCCTATGCCGAGGGTCTCGTGCGTCTGTGCCGCCTGGTCGTTGGGGTCTGCGTCGCGTATAATCGCGTCCCTGGTAAACTGGCCCGGTGAATCGCGAAAAAACAGGACGCACGGCCGTGACCGCCGCCTTGGTCCCAAACGAGACGGTGACGGTGGCTTCCCCTCAAACCGTCCCCAAACCCGGAAGGCTCGATTCCATCGACCTTCTCAGAGGCGTTGTGATGATCATCATGTCGCTGGACCACGTCCGCGACTTCTTCTCGAACTTCCCCCACGACCCCACCAACCTGGACGAGACCTCCACCGCCCTCTTTTTCACGCGCTGGATCACGCACTATTGCGCCCCCACGTTCATCTTCCTGGCGGGCGGCAGCGCGTTCATTTACGGCAGTCGTGGCCGGTCGCGATCGCAGGTCGCCTGGTTCCTCTTCAGCCGAGGCCTTTGGCTCGTCGTGCTCGAATTGACGTTCGTGCGCTTCGGCTGGTTCTTCGACCTCCACTACCGCAAGACGGTCGTGCAAGTGATCTGGGCGATCGGTTGGTCGATGGTCGTCTTGGCGCCCCTGGTGTATCTGCCGCGCTGGGCCATCATGACGTTCGGCTTGAGTCTGATCGTCATGCACAACATGTTCGACTGGATGGACGCCGACGCGATGGGCCACTGGCATTGGCTCGTTAAGGTGCTGCACGAACCCGGCAACATCCATCTCAGTGGGTCGCACCGCATCTTCGTCGCCTATCCCCTCATTCCTTGGATCGGCGTCCTGGCGGTCGGCTATGTTTGCGGACCCTTCCTGATCGACCCGGAACCCAAGCGGCGGCGAACCCGACTCTTGGGGATTGGCCTCTTCCTGATCGCGAGCTTCGTCGTGCTCCGCGCCGGGAACTTCTACGGCGACACGTCCCCTTGGCGGCCGCAGGCGACCCCCTGGTTCACCTTCCTGGATTTCATCAATTGCGAGAAGTACCCCGCGTCGCTGCATTTCCTCTTGATGACCCTGGGCCCGGCCATCACCGCCCTGCCCTTGCTCGAGTTCGCCAACGGCCGGCTTGCCCGGGCCGTCGTGACCTTGGGGCGCGTGCCGCAGTTTTACTACGTCTTGCATCTTTACGCGATCCACGCGGCCATCGCGGCCTTCACGATCTTCCGCGTGGGGCCGATCAAGGCGCTCGAACTGGCGGAAGGGCCCTTCATCCCCACCCAAGACCACGGCTATGCCCTCTGGGTGGTCTACCTGGTCTGGATCGGGATCGTGGTGTCGTTGTGGCCGGCCTGCCGCTGGTTCTCCGAGGTCAAACGCCGGCACCGCGACAGCGTCTTGCTCAGCTACCTCTAAAAGAAGAAGACCAGATGACTCTCCCAGATCGCCGGCAAGATAGGCAAAATGGGCCATCGGACGCAGGTCGATTCAAGGCCCTCAGATTACCCCAAGCCAGAGGACCGGCCTGTTTTCATCTCCTTCAGAAATCCCCGAGTTACCCTGTTGCTTTTTGTTTGAACCAATGACTATTTTGTCAAAATCCTGCGGAAAGGCCCGGAGCGTGCTGCTTTCCTCGTGAACTCCGCTCCAGGACCGGCCCGTGGTCGGCCGATACATCGCGGAACTCGGGTCGCGAGGCGCGACCCTCCGGGCGAGGTCGGCGAAACGACCGGGACGCGGGGACCGAGGAGGTTGACCCGAGAAATCCCGTGGCCCCGTCTCGGCGCGGGCAGAATGGAAGGTACTCCCAACGGCGGGCCATCCATTCCACGTAGAGAAGGGCGAGCGGTCTTCACAAAGGGGTCATGACGTTCGGTGGGCCCCTTCGCGAACCAATCACGTATCGACGATCTCCTCTGCAAGTTGGTTTCTCCTCACGAAGCGTCCCTCGGGGGTCGAGGGACTTGCGCGGCGTTCGGTCCCCGCGCCCCTGCGACGGGCCACGCCCTCCTTTTTGGGAGCGTCTCGGTCATGGACATCCGTAAGGTCCTGGAACTCCGCGGTCCGAACATCTGGGCCCGGTTCCCCGTGCTGGAGGCCTGGGTCGATCTCGGCGGCCTCAAAGACACCGCCTCGAACGAAGTACCCGGCTTCAACGACCGCCTCATGGCCTGGTTGCCCACGATGATCGAACACCGCTGTAGCGTCGGCGAACGCGGCGGCTTCTTCGAGCGACTCCGACGCGGGACCTATCCCGCCCACATCCTGGAACATGTTTGCTTGGAGTTGCAGTCCCTCGCGGGGACCCCCGTCGGCTTCGGCAAGGCCCGAGAGACCCACGAGGAAGGCGTTTACAAGGTCGTCGTTCGCTACAAGGAAGAAGCCCTCGGCCGCGCCGCCCTCGAAACGGCCAAGGCCCTTCTCCTGGCCGCCATCCACGACCAGCCTTTCGACGTGGCCGACGAGGTCCGCAAGCTCCGCGATCTGGCCCACGAGGTCTGCCTGGGACCAAGCACCGCCGCCATCGTCGAGGCCGCCCAGAAGCGCAACGTCCCCTTCAAACGCCTCAATGAGGGCAGCTTGATCCAACTCGGGTGGGGATGGAAGCAGCGCCGGATTTGGACGGCCGAGACCAGCCGGACTTCCGCCATCGCCGAAGGGATCGCCCAGGACAAGGAACTGACGAGGCGCCTTCTGGCGGCGATCGGCGTGCCGGTCCCCGAAGGTCGGGCCGTGACCGACGCGGACGACGCCTGGGCCGCCGCCGAGGAGATTGAAGGTCCGGTGGTCGTCAAGCCGCAATACGGTAATCAAGGCCGAGGCGTGGCCACGAACCTAACGACCCGGGAACAGGTCGTCGCCGCATACGAAGCGGCCAAGGAGCACGGGTCCTCGATCGTCGTGGAGCGGTACGCGCCGGGGGACGACCATCGCATCCTCATCGTCGGCGGCAAGCTCGTGGCGGCGGCCAAGCGCGAGCCGGCACAAGTGATCGGCGACGGCGTCCGTACGGTCGGCGAGCTCGTCGCCGAGGTGAACAAGGACCCGCGCCGGAGCGACGGCCACTCCACCGTCTTGAGCCACATCAAGATCGACGCGATCGCGCTGGGCGTCTTGGCCGAACAGGGGCTCACGCCCGATTCGGTCCCGGCGTTCGATCGCAAGGTCCTGATCCGCCGGAACGCGAACCTGAGCACGGGCGGCACAGCGATCGACGTGACCGACAAGGTCCATCCCGATGTGGTCGCGCGGGCCGTCGAAGCGGCGCGGATGGTGGGCCTGGACATCGCCGGTGTGGACCTCGTCTGCCAGGACATCAGCCGGCCGATCGAACCCCAGGGGGGCGCGATCGTCGAGGTGAACGCCGGGCCGGGCCTGCGGATGCACATCGAACCCTCGGAAGGCCAACCTCGCCCCGTCGGCGAGGCGATCATCGATATGCTCTTCCCGCCTGGTGACGACGGCCGGGTCCCGGTCGTCGCCGTCACCGGCGTGAACGGCAAGACGACCACGACTCGGTTGATCGCCCACCTCATCAAGGGCGCTGGGCTGAAGGTGGGCGTCACGCTGACCGACGGCATCTACATCGGCGACCGCCGGATCGATAACGGCGATTGCAGCGGCCCCCTGAGCGCCCAGACCGTGCTGATGCACCCGTTCGTCGAGGCGGCCGTGTGCGAGACGGCCCGAGGCGGCATCCTCCGCGCGGGTTTGGGCTTCGACGCCTGCGACGTCTCCGTCGTCACCAACATCGGCGAAGGGGACCACCTGGGCATCAACGACGTCGAGACGGTCGAGGAACTCGCGGCGGTGAAGGAGACGATTGTTTACGCGACCGCCCCGACCGGCACGGCCGTCCTCAAGGCCGACGACCCCCTGGTCGCCGGCATGGCCCGCTGGGCACGCGGCAAGATCACGTTCTTCAGCCGCGACCCCGAGTTCCCGTTGATTCAGGAGCACCGAGCGGCCGGCGGTCGCGCCGTGATCGTCCGCGAGAACGCGGTCGTCCTGGCCGAAGGGGCCGACGAGACCTGCCTGATCAACCTGGCCGAGGTCCCCCTCACGTTCAACGGCCGGATCGGCTTCCAAGTCGAAAACGTGCTGGCGGCCGTCGGCGCCGCGTGGGCCCTGGACCTGGGCCACGAAACGATCCGCTCGGGCCTAGAGACGTTCACGAGTGAGCCCCATCAGGTGCCCGGCCGCTTCAACGTCTTCGAGACCCGCGGCGCCACCGTGATCGTGGATTACAGTCACAACCCGTCGGCCGTGATCGCCCTGATCGAGGCCCTGGAGCACTTCCCGAACCCGCACCGGACGATCGCGTTCAGCGCGGCCGGCGACCGCCGCGATTGCGACATCGTCCGCCAGGGAGAATTGCTCGGCGGCGCTTTCGACCACGTGATCGTCTTCGAGGACTGCAATCGGGGCCGTCCCGAAGGCGAGGTGATGTCCCTCCTGAAGCAAGGGGCCGAACGAGGCCGACGCGCCAGCGCGATCACGGCGACCCCAGGCAACGAGCGTGAAACGATCGAATTGGCCCTGAGCGGCCTTCGACCGGGCCACTTGCTCGTGCTTCAACCCGACGACATCGAAGCGACCGTCGCCTTCGTGAAGTCATGGCTCCTGGAACAGAGACCGACCCCGGAAAGGCCGCCCGCGGGGACCGTCGAATACGTAGCGGTCTCGGCGAGCGTGTCCGAGGTCATGCCCACGACCATCCTCGATTGATCGATTCACCGTTCCTCGCCTTCGTGAGGGCCCGCCATCTCCCTCTCCCGGCTCGGGCCCTCCCTGAACTCCTTGCGTCACCCACCCCCTTTCTCCCCTACCCTCCGACGAGACGAGAGCGCCATGTTGGAAGTGCGCGAAGGTTCGCTGGGTTTGGCCGTTCATGCCCGGCACGCGATGGGGCCCGGAAGGCTCCTCCTCGAATGCCGCGGTCAAAGGATGCCGCACCGCACGCGACACACCATCCAATCGGACTTCGACTGCCACGTCGATTTCCCGGCGCCGATGCGTCTGTTGAACCACTCCTGCGAGCCGAACTGTGGCGTGGTCTTGACGCGCGGCACCGACACGATCCTGCTTTACACCCTCCGCGAGGTCGAAGCGGGCGAAGAACTGACGATCGACTATTGCACGTTCGAGAACGAAATCCACTACATGACGGGCCCCTGCCTGTGCGGTGAGCCGAAATGTCGAGGGCGCATCACCGGATTTAAGGACCTGACGCCGGAAAACCTGGCCCGTCTGGACGGTTACATCGCCGAGTACTTGCAACCTGTCGGGGCGGTCTCGCAGGCGGGTTGATCCGTTCGTGCCAGGGTCTCCGAATTGTCGGGTGCGGGTGCGTTCTCGCGACGCACCCACGCCTGGCGCGATCAGGTCTCGGAAGGACAGGTCACGACACCGATGGCCTCAACGGGGCACTCGGCCATCGCTGCGCGGCAGGCGGCCTCTTCCGCCTCGTCGCGTGGTTGGCGGTGGACATAGCTATAACCCTCGGCGTCCTGCCGCACGAAGTTGCGCGGGGCCTTCTCGCGACAAAGTTCGCAATCGATACAGGTCCGATCGACGTAGAATCGTCCCGCGACGTTCTCGGGCACTCGCTGAGTCAGGTCGGCCATGATGGTATGATAGACGGTCCGCCCGTCGTCTTTCCATCCTGTGTTCCGAATCATGAAGTCTTTCGACCCGCGTCGCGTCCGGCGATGGCTCGTCTGGTCCCTGGCCTGCCTGCTCGTCTTTGTCCTCTGTACGGTGGGCCCGGCCTGGTTTAACGCCCTCGTGCCCGAGAAGGCCCGTATTCAGGCGTTGATTGGATTGCTCTGGGGAATGGTGGGCGCCTATGTCGCCGCCCTCCTCGCGGCGCCGCTATTGACCATCTTGGCATTTCGCCGGGTTGAGCGTCAAAGGCGGGCCGGGGGCCCTGTTTCCGCGCGGGCCTTCGGCCTGCTGGCGTTGGGCTTGTCCACCCTGATGGGACTGGCCCTCATGGAAGTCGGCGCCCTCTTGTATCGATGGCATCTCGTTCGGCTCATCCCGCTGCCCGAGCCTCCGGTTCGGCGGACCCTCGCCCAGGAGCTCCCCACGACCCCGGGACCACCCACCCAGGCCCCTGACGAATACGTGATCGTCGTCTTGGGAGAATCGAGCGCCACCGGGGAGCCGTTCCAAGGTCACACGTCGGTGGCCGACATCCTGGCATGGCAATTGGGGCGGTTGGTCCCCGGACGGCGCTATGTGGTTGACATGAAAGCGAGGGCGGGGATCGGCCTGGACCTAGCCCTGAGCAACCTGCGCGAGATCGAACGGCGGCCCGACGCGGTCTTGCTCTACTCCGGTCACAACGAGTTCCAAGCGCGCTTCCGATGGTCACGCTCGGTCGAGCATTACCGTCACGCACCGATCCTGGAACGTTGGTCGCTGCGCCAACGCTTCGCGGCCGTCTCCTCAACGTACTTCCTGCTCGACCGGGCCCTGGAACGCCAACGGATTGCGTTCGCCCCCCCCAAGGAAGTGACGCGCTCCCTGGTGGACGTACCCACTTGTTCACCTGCCGAATATGAGGAAGTCGTCTGGTACTTCGAGCGCCGGTTGGAGCAATGGCTGGAATACTGTCATCGGTTCGGAGCGCAACCCCTGGCGGTCAGCCCCGCGGGCAACGACACGGGTTGGCCGCCCTGCCGCTCCGTCCTGGACCCGGAGACCCTCCCCGAAGACAGGACCGCGTTCGCGAAGGAATTCCAAGCGGTCCGGGCCCTCGAAACCACCAAGCCAGCCGAGGCCGAGGCACGCTATCGGGCGCTCATCGACGCTCAGCCGGGGTTCGCGGAGTCCCATTTCCGCCTGGCCCGGCTCTTGGAAGCACGCGAAGAGTACGCTGATGCCGAGCGCCATTACGTCTTGGCCCGAGACCTCGATGGCCTACCGATGCGGTGTCCCACGAGCCTCCTCGACGTTTATCGGCGGGTCGCCGCGGCCCACCCTGAACTCGTCTTCGCCGACGGTCCCAAGGTCCTGCGGCGGCTCAGTCCGAACGGCCTGATCGGCGACAACCTGATCTTGGACGGCCAACACCCCAGCTTACGCGCCTACGTGGCCCTGGCCCAAGACCTTCTCGACCAAGTCGCCGAGCGGGGCCTGATGGGCCTTCCACCGGGAACGAAGGCCCCCCGGATCGACACGGCTGAATGCGCTGAGCACTTCGGCATCGACGCCAAGACCTGGGGCGCGGCCGCGCGCCGGGCGGCCAGTTTCTACGACCGGACCGCCACCGTCCGATTCGACCCGTCTGAGGCCCGCGCCAAGTCGAATCGACTCCTCGAAGCGGCCGAACGCCTCGAGGCGGGCATCCCTCCCGATGAGGAGGGGTTCCCCGGCCTCGGTGTGCGACCTCTGAAGGCCCCCCGAAAAATACTGAACAGGCGTTGACTTCAGGGACGATATCCGGTATAAGATTGTGCGACCCTTGGCTTCATGGGCAAAATGGGCAAGGGTTCACTCTCTCCAAATTCTCAAACGCCCAGGGAGAATTTCACATGCCGGAATCGACGCCAGGGGCGCCCGCCGGGCACCCGACGCTCACGCCGTATCTGACCGTGAAAGGGGCCGACGCGGCCGTGGAATACTACTGCAAGACATTCGGCGGCGAGGAGGTCTATCGGATGACCTGCCCGCAGACCCACAAGGTCCTTCACGCCGAGGTCCGGATCGGCAACTCCCTGCTTTACCTGAGTGAGGAGTTTCCTCAAATGGGGGTGATGGCACCACAAGAAGGCGTCCCTTCGCCGGTCACGGTCCATTGCTATTGCGCCGACGTGGACGCCACGTTCAACACGGCCGTCGCATCGGGTTCCACGGGCCTGATGCCCCCCGCCGACATGTTCTGGGGAGACCGCTTCGCCAAGATCAAGGACCCGTTCGGCCATTCCTGGTCGCTGGCCACGCACAAGGAGGACCTGACGCCCGAGGAAACGCACAAGCGGATGCTCGAAGCGATGGCGGCGATGTCCGGTCAATCCTGTTGATCGCCCCGCGGACCGACCGTCGCGCGACTGATCAGGGACCGACCTCCGGTCCCGACTTCGTCGTCATCGCGGCGGTCGGGTCGTCATCCCAATCAAGACCGGGGACCGCCGATTCCGTTTCGCGGGCCTCCTGGTAGTAGAGGAACCCCGACACGATCAGGGGGATGGCCAAGACCTCCGCCCAGAGGCCCCCGACCAGCATCCGGACCGGGCCTTCCGGCAAGGGAAGGCCCGCGATCAGGACCTGCCCGCTCAGGGCGAGGAGGAAGAGAAGGGCCCGCGTGCCCAAGAAGGCCCACTCCCGACGGCGCATCAGGCGCCGGCTCCGGGCCCGCGCCTCGGTCGGCCCGGCCCCCTCGAGGACCACCACGGGCGCGACCAGGGCCAGCCGAAGCGCATGGATGATCCCCGGCACGACCAGCATCAGCAGACCCAGCAGAATGACCATGCCGGCGAGGAAGAGACTGCTCCAAAGGCGGCCCCAACAGCGAAGGCCCACCGACATCGCCTCGGCGTATCCGGCCGGCCGGCCGGCCGCCGATTGGGCCAGGACCCAGATCGTGGCCGCGGTCGCGATCGGGCCGAAAATCCCCTGAAAGAGCGATTGGACCTGGAGGGCCATCTCGAACCGGCGTTCTTCCGCAACACTCTCGGTCGCCAGGATGACCGCCAGGACCAGGGGCAAGCCGATCGTCCATGTCACCAGGGTCAGTAAGGGGAGGTTTCGGGCCGTGATTACCAGGGCCTGACCGGCCTTACCCGTCCAGGTCGGCTCGACGACCAGGACCTCGGAGGGAAGTGTTGGCCCGAAGGCGCTCGATGCGGGGGCCTCGTAAGGGTTTTCGTCGCGCGTCCGGGGCCCGAGGGTCGCGCCGCAGTAGCGGCATGGTCCTTCTTCGTCGTTCAACAAGGCGCGACACTGAGTGCAGCTTCGCATCGGCTGGGCCCTCCGCGTCTCCCACTACACCACCTTGGCGTCGATCCAGGTCATGAGCGATCGCAGGCGCTTGCCGACCTCTTCCACGGGGTGTTGACGCTCGCGGCGCCTCGTGGCGAGGAAGCCCGGCTTGCCCGCCTTGTTCTCCAAGACCCATTCGCGCGCGAATTGGCCGGTCTGGATCTCGAGGAGGATACGCTTCATCTCGGCGCGGGTCTGCTCGTTGATGATGCGCGGGCCCCTGGTGTAGTCGCCGTATTCGGCCGTGTTCGAGATGCTGTAGCGCATATAATTGAGACCGCCTTGATACATCAAGTCGACGATGAGCTTGAGTTCGTGCAGGCACTCGAAGTACGCGCTTTCGGGCTGATAACCCGCTTCGACGAGGGTCTCGAAGCCCATCTTCACCAGGGCGCTGATGCCGCCGCAGAGCACGACTTGCTCGCCGAAAAGGTCGGTCTCGGTCTCTTCGGCGAAAGTCGTCTGCAAGACGCCGCCGCGCGTGCCGCCGATCCCTTTGGCGTAAGCGAGGGCCAGTTTCTTGCCGGGTTCGGAGCAGTTGTCGCTCGTGGCGATCAAGCAAGGGACGCCGCCGCCACGGACGAACTCGCTGCGGACGAGGTGTCCGGGTCCCTTGGGGGCCACCAGGGCCGCATCGACGCCCGGAGGGGCCTCGATCTGGCCGAAGTGGATATTGAAGCCGTGAGAAACGAGGAGCAGATTACCCGGCTTGAGGTGGGGCTTGATGTCGGCCTTGTAGATGTCGGCGGCCACTTCGTCGGGCAAGAGGACATTGATGAGGTCTCCCGCCTCGGCCGCCGCGGCGGCCGAGACCGGGCTGAAACCGTCCTTCACGGCCGCGTCGTGATTGGCCGAGCCGGGCCGCTGACCCACCACCACGTTCAGCCCGGAATCCCGCAGGTTCTGCGCCTGGGCATGACCCTGGCTCCCATAACCGATGATGGCGATCGTCTTGCCTTTGAGGAGGCTGAGGTCGGCGTCGTGCTCATAGAACATCGTGGCGGCCATGAGGGGCTTCTCTCCGAAGGTTGATGACGATGTCGAGCGGGACCCGTTCGATCAAGCGGCAGACCGAGGTCCCGGCGCGGCGAGGAAGTTGAACGCGGCGACGAGTCCCGAATCGTCGGGTGTCGTCGCGGCCTGGAAGGCGGCCCGGTCGAGTGGTCCCCGACCTTCGAGCCAGTCCTGAAGGAGAAATACGTCGAGCCCGCAATCGTCGTGAAGGACCCGGTGGACCTGCTCGGCCGTCGTCTCATAGAGCTGAAACGAAGCGGCCACGCATTCGAAGAGCACGAACGGACGCGACGTCCCCAAGAGCCGGGTCGCCCCTTGAAAGACGCCGAGTTCGGCCCCTTCCACGTCCACTTTGACGAAGCGAATGGGGCGGTCGGCCGGCACGATGTCGTCCAATCGGGCGACCTGGACATGCAATTCGACGGCCGTCTCGTTCGCGGTGGAGGTCCGCGATCGGAGGCCGCTATACCCGGAGCGTCGCGGCATGAAGCTGAAGGTTGCCTCACTCGGGGCCGGGCCCAGCGCGAGTTCGTGGACCTCCACACCAGGGAACTTCCGGCGCAGCCAACGGGCCTTGTGGGGGACCGGCTCGACGGCGACATGTCGGCCCCGAGGCGCCAGGCGTCGGAAATCGGCGAGGAAGGAACCAAGGTGTCCGCCGACATCGACGCAGTTATCGTCGGGCCGGAGCACGAGGGGGAGCAAGCGGTCGATCCGCTCTTCCTCCGCCGCGGCGAGGCGTTCCGCGGGCCACTTCCGGGGCTTGAGCCAACTCGCCAAGCGGCGGGCCGGGCCTTGAAGGGGCGTCCCGATCAACGAGCTTTTCAGCCGCTCTTTCAACGACATGATCGGGGGGCCCACCGTATCGCGCGGACCACGGCGAAGAGGCTTGAGGGATCGGGACTCACAGGTTGGAATGCCCCACGACGACCCCTTCCGTGTCTTCGAGGTCGGCATCGTTTTCCTTGGCGCGACCGCTTCGGACCAGGGCGATCCGACCTGTTCGGGCTAGCTCCGAGATGCCGAATGGGCGCATCAATTCGATGAACGCCTCGATCTTCTTCTCCTGGCCGCTGATCTCGATCATGAGCTGGTCTTGTCCCACGTCGACGATCCGGGCCCGGAAGACCTGCACCAATTGAATGATCTCGGCGCGACGGGCGGGCGGGGCGCCCACCTTCACAAGCATCAGGTCCCGTTCGACGAAGTCTTCCTTGGAGATGTCGATCACGCGGACGACCGTGACGAGCTTCTCCAGTTGCTTGCGGACCTGCTCCAAGACCCGGTCGTCGCCCCGGACGACGAACGTGATCCGCGAGAGGTGCGGGTCCTCGGTCTCACCCACGGCGAGGCTATCGATGTTGAACCCGCGCGAGGCGAGCATCCCGGAGACGTGGGCCAAGACACCGGGCGTGTTCTGCACGAGCGCGGAAAGGACGTGCCGCAGACGTTTCGGCTTACCCGCGGCCTCCTGATTCAACGGGTCGTTGGCCCCCATCGCAAGCGACACTCCCCATGTCAACGGATCAGATACGAAGTCGTGAATGTAAGCGAAAGAAGGCCCGATCGGCAAGGCACGCCGCGCGATTGTCTCGGGAGAATGGCCGGTGCCTCCGTCCATCGCTAGAATCTCCGCCTGACGATCGAACGTGTTGGTCCCGTCCCCGATCGCGGAGGAGCCATGTCGTGCCCGCCCACCATCGTGCTCAGTTTCGACGTGGAAGAGCACCATCGGATCGAGGCGGCCACGGGTCTGACGATCGACAACTCGACCAAGGCCAACTATGCACGCCGCGTCGCGCCGACCACCCATTGGCTGCTCGAACAACTCGCGGCGAAGGGCCTTCGGGCCACTTTTTTCTTCGTCGGCGAGCTGGCCCGAAGTGAGCCGTCTCTGGTGAAGGAGATGCATCGGGCCGGCCATGAGGTCGCTGGCCACGGCTGGGACCACCGCCGCATCCTGGAGATGACCCCCGACGAGTTCCGAGAAGACCTGCGCCGGACCGTCGGAACCTTGAGCGACCTGATCGGCGCGCCGGTCGTAGGTTATCGCGCGCCGACGTTCAGCCTGGTCCGGCGGACGGCCTGGGCAGTGGACGTGCTCGCGGAGGCCGGGCTTCGCTACGATTCGTCGATCTACCCCGTTTCCCATGATCGTTACGGCGTGGTCGACGCCCCTCGGTCCCCCTTTCGGGTCCGAGGTCCTGAGCGGTCGATCCTGGAATTGCCGCCGGCCTTGCTGCAACTTCCGGGGGACCGGAGGCTCCCGGCCGGAGGTGGCGGCTATTTCCGACTCTTTCCGCTCGCTGTCGTCCGCGCCGCGATCCGACAATCCCTTGGGCAAGGCCAGGCCCCCGTGGCCATACTCTATTTCCATCCCTGGGAGTTCGACCCGGACCAGCCGCGTCTGCCCCTGCGTCCCTTGAGCCGGGCGCGAACCTACGTGGGGACCGGGAAGACCCGAGAGCGTCTGGGACGCCTGCTTCAAAGTGAGTTCCAGGCGACCTACCGGACGGCGGCCGAGGTCGCGGGGATGCTGGAAGAATTCGGGGGACTGGCCGAGTTCGCCCTGGTCGACCCGGCGGCGCCGAAGGGCCCTGGGCGGGAATGGTCTTCTCCCCGTTGATTTCCCCGACCGGCAGTCTTTATCATAAGGACCTCACCACGGGACGACCGCGGCCCCCTCGCCGCTCGGCCCCGGCCGGGGTGGAGACACTTGGCCCGGCCCGCGGAAGTTCGCGTCGCACTCTGGCGCCCCTGAGCGTCTTCGGTCCTTGTTCTCTTTAGGGATGACAGTCGGCATGTCGAACCCATTGATGATCGAGGCCATCGGCCTGAGCAAGACCTTCGGGTCCTTCCTGGCGGTCCGTGACGTCACCTTCCAGGTCCCCAAGGGGCAAGTGGTCGCCTTCCTCGGCCCCAACGGCGCGGGGAAGACCACCACCATGCGCCTTCTGACCGGCTTCCTCGCCCCCACGAAGGGGACCGCCCGGATCGCTGGCATCGACGTGCAAAACGACCGGATCGCCGCCGCCGAACACCTGGGCTATCTGCCCGAGAACGGGCCGCTTTACGCCGACATGTCGCCGGTGGACCTCCTCAAGTTCTTCGGCACTGTCCGCGGCATGGAAGGCGCCGAACTCTCCGGCCGGATCGACGAGGTCGTCTCCCTGTGCTCGCTGGGACAGGTCGCTTACAAGGCGATCGGCAAGCTCTCGAAGGGCTATCGCCAGCGAGTCGCCATGGCCCAGGCCCTGCTTCACGACCCCGAAGTGCTCATCATGGACGAACCGACCAGCGGCCTCGACCCCAACCAGATCAAGGGGGTCCGCCAACTGATCCGCCACCTGGGCGAATCGAAGACGATCATGGTCTCGACCCATATCCTTCAGGAAGTGGACCCTGTCGCCGACCGCGTCTTGTTCATCCACGACGGCAAACTCGTCTTCGATGGACCACCCAGGGATTTCGCCGCCGACGCCAAGGGGATGGAAGAACGCTTCCATAGCCTGACGTCCCAGCCCGTTTGATTGGATCGCGTCTCTTCGCGGATTGACCCACCGATTCGGACTTCCGAGGACCTCGAACGATGTCCAAGCGGCCGAAGCCGGCGCGCAAGGGAAACCAGGGCCAAGCCAACCCCAAGCCCAGCCCCAACCCCAAGCCGAGCGCCGACCCCACACCCGCCACCAGCCAGCCAGCCGCCGTCGCGACCCTGGAACGCCCCGCTTCGTCCCCGACGCGAACCAGCTTCCCACGCCCCGCGTCGTTTCGCCCCCATGTGGTGGCGGCGATCTTCCAGCGCAATTTCTCGGCCTACTTCACGAACCCGCTCGGTTACGTCTTCACGGCGATCTTCATCCTCATTTGCTCGCTCGCCGCGTTCGTGCGTCCCGAGTTCTTCACCAACAACCTGGCCGACCTGAGCACCCTCAACGAGTTGATGCCCCTGCTCTTGATGGTCTTCATCCCGGCCATCACGATGAACATCTGGGCCGAGGAACGACGCCAAGGGACCGATGAACTCCTCCTGACCCTCCCCGCCCGAGACCTCGAAGTTGTCCTAGGGAAATACTGCGCCGCCCTGGGGATCTACACGGTGGCCCTGGCCTTCCTGGCCCTCGGCTGCTTCGGCCTGCTTCTGTATTTGGGTCGGCCCGATTGGGGCGTGCTCTTCGCCACGTTCGTCGGTTACGAATTGATGGGCGCGGCCCTGATCGCCATCGGTATGGTGGCGTCGATCCTCGTGGCCAACCTGACCGTCGCCTTCATTCTGGGCGCGATCCTCTGTGCACTGCCCGTTTGGATCGCCGTGCTGCTGGGCCAGCTCAATCGAGGAGTGGAGCGACTGTCCATCCCCAGTCAGTTCCAACCGTTCGGCACGGGTAAGATGACCCTCGACGGCTTCCTCTACTTCATCGCCTTGGCTGCGGCGATGCTTTATGTGAACATGCTCTTGTTGGGACGAAGGCACTGGGCCGGCGGCGAGCGCAGCCTGCCCCTTTGGTCGCACGCCATCGTGCGGACCACGGCCCTCTTCCTGGCCCTGGGCAGCCTCGTGGTCCTCGTGCGTCAGGCCGGGAGCAGTGTAGACGTCACCCAGGAGGGCCTGCACAAGCTCTCGCGCGAGTCCATCGCCCAATTGCAGCGAATCCCGGCCGACAGGCCTGTTTTCATCCAAGCCTATTACAGTTCGGTCGTCCCTCGTGAATATGTTCAGGTGAAGAACGACCTTCTTAACGTCCTGCGCGAGTTCGCGGCCAAGGGCGGCAGCAAGGTGCGGCTGAGTTTGATCGAGACCGATCGCTACAGCGAGCAGGCGCGCGAGGCCGACAAGCGGTACGGGATCACCCCGCGACGGGTCTTCAGCCTGGACGGCAAGCGGCAGGAGTCGGACGAGATCTTCCTGGGTGTCGCCTTCACGTCGGGCCTGGAAGAAGTGGTCGTCCCCTTCTTCGAGCGGGGCGTGCCGGTGGAATACGAGGTGACACGCTCCATCTCGACCGTCTCGCGCACGGGCAGGAAGAAGGTGGGCATCCTCCAAACCGACGCGAAACTGCTCGGCGGGCTGGACTTCCGCACGTTCCAACCCAATGAGGAATGGTCGATCGTCACCGAGCTGAAGAAGCAATACGACGTGTCGAGCGTCTCGGCCGACAGCGCCATCCCCAGCGACATCGACGTACTGGTGGTCGCCCAACCCTCCTCGCTGCCCCAGCGGGGCATCGACAACCTGACGAGCTACATTCAAGGCGGCGGCGCGGCCATCATGCTCGTCGACCCGATGCCTTTCGTGGACCCGGCCATCGCGCCCAGCGAGCCGCGCCAGAACCCGGGCGGCATGTTCGGCGGCGGCCCGCCTCCGGAGCCGAAAGGGAACCTCACTCCCCTGCTCGACCTGATCGGTTTGGAATGGCCCAACACGCAAGTCGTTTGGAACCCGTTCAATCCACACCGACAACAACTCCGCGAACTGCCTCCCGAGATCATCTTCATCACGCGCGAAAGCGCCGGCGCCGAGGCGTTCAACCAGGAAGAGATCGCGACCGAAGGCCTTCAGGAAGTCGTGGCCCTCTTCCCGGGGCTCTTGCGGGCCAAGCTGAATGGGAGCGGCGGGCCAAAATTCACGCCCCTCTTGAAGACCGACGATTTCGGTGGCTCCCTCTCGTACGATCAAATCATCCGACGAGGCATGTTCGGGGGCCCCAGCCTGAACAACGACCGCACCTACTTCCGTTCCGGCGAGTCGTACGTGCTGGCCGCCCGCCTTCAAGGCACACCGACCACCGAGAAGAAGGACGAAACCAAGAAGGACGACGAAGCCAAGAAAGACGATGAGGCCAAGAAGGACGAGACCAAAAAGGGACCGGCCAAGGCGATCAACGTCATCGCCATCGCCGACCTCGACATCATCTCCGAGACCTTTTTCAACCTCCGCCGCAAGCAACCCGGAGCGTCCCTGGAACTCGACTTCGACAACGTCACGTTCATGCTCAATTGCGTCGACGTGCTGGCCGGTGACGACGACCTGGTGGCCCTGCGCAAGAAGCGGCCCCAGTTCCGGACGCTCAGCAAGCTCGAAGCTCGTACCAAACAGTTCGAGAAACAGCGTCTCACCGAAGAGGAAGGGGCCGAGAAGGAAGCCAAGCAGCAACTCGACGAGGCCCAGGCCCGCTTGGACAAGCGCGTGGACGAACTCCGCAAGGACAAGGAGACCGACCCGCGAACCAAAGAGGTCATGCTCGCCAACCTCGAGGCGGTCGAGAACCGCCGGCTCGAAGTGGCCAAGGCCCAGATCGAGGACGAGAAGCGACGAAAAATCAAGAACGCCAAAGACGAGGCTGAACGGGCCGTCCGGGGCCGCCAAGACCAGGTCCGGCTTCTGGCCGTGGCCGCCTGCCCGCTGCCAATCTTCATCGTCGGCGTGGGCGTCTTCTTCTTCCGGCTCGGTCTGGAAAACAAGGGGGCCAACCCCAACCGCCTCGCCTGATGACATGTAGGCCGCTCGACAAGAGACCCATCAACACAACTTGCTGTGAGATCGCCGGAGATGAATGAATTCACCAAGACGATGGCGTTCGCGGGTGTGGGGGCCGTGCTTTTCGTGGCCGCCTACGCCGCCACGCGCGTCCCCGACCGCGCCGTCCCCGACCTGGCGAGCAAGGAACTCGGTCAGGGCGAACCCTTCTTCCCCGACTTCAAGGACCCCAACGCGGCGACCTCGCTCGAGGTGGTCGAGTACGATGAGGCGACCGCCTCGCAACGCCCCTTCAAGGTCGAGTTCAAAGAGGGCAAGTGGACGATCCCGTCGCATTACGACTACCCGGCCGACGGCAAGGACCGGCTCGTCAAGACGGCCACCGGCGTCATCGACCTGAAGAAAGACACCGTCCGCTCCATCAGCATCGAAGACCAAGAGAAACTCGGCGTCATCGACCCCCTCGACTCCAAGTCCACCTCACTCAAAGGACGCGGCAAGCGCGTCACCCTGAGGGACAAGTCCGAGAAGGTGCTCGCCGACCTGATCGTCGGCAAGACCATCAAGGCCGATGAGAAGCGATCGGGTCAGCGCTACGTGCGGGTCCCCGAGCAGAAGGCCACCTACGGCATCAAGTTCGACGTCGACCTCTCGACCAAGTTCGCCGACTGGATCGAGACGAACCTCTTGAAGCTCGATTCGGCCAAGGTCCGGCGGATCACGTTCAACAGCGAGAAGGCCGACATTCGCGGCAACCAGATCGTGGTCCAGCCCGGCGAGTCGTACACCATCAGCCGCAAAGACGGCGCCAGCCCGTGGACCATCGAGGGACTCGAGCCCGACCAGGAAGTGGCCACCGACAAGGTCTCCGACCTCACGTTCGGCCTCTCCGACCTGAAAATCAACGGCGTGCGGCCCAAGCCGGCCGGCCTCACGAAAGACCTCAAGGTCTCCGACCCAGGAAAGATCGAACCGACCAGCCGCGAAGGGATGATGTCCCTCGTCAATCGCGGCTTCTATCCCACCCAGCGCGGGGTGATCTCCAACCAGGGCGAAGTGGAAGTAGCCACGGAGGACGGCGTCGTTTACACGCTTCGCTTCGGCGAGGCGACCTTCGCAACCGGAGAGGCCCTCACCGCCGGCTCGGAAGACGAGGTCCCTAAGACCGAGACGCCCAAGGGCAAAGACGACGAGGAAAAGACCGAGAAAAAGGCCGAATCCAGCGGCGTGGGCAGTCGCTACCTGATGGTCACGGCGCGCTTTGACGATGCCCTGATCGTCAAGCCCGAGTCGGTCGTTCAGCCCGAAGAAGGGGACTTGCCCAAGGACGTTTTCGAACGCTCCGACGACGAGCAGAAGACGGCGCAAGCAAAGATCGACCGCGAAAAGGCCGAATACGAGAAGAAGGTCGAAGACGGCAAAAAGAAGGCCGAAGAACTGAGCGATCGGTTCGCGGCCTGGTACTACCTGACACCTGACTCGAACTTCAAGAAGATCGCCTTGGAGCGCTCCTCGGCCGTCCGCAAGAAGTCCGACAAACCGGCGACGGGAGACGGCGCCCCGAGTCCCTTCGGCAGTCCGGCCGGCCGGGGTCTGCCGCCAGGCATCGCCCTGCCGGACAACCCCTGATCGATCGCCGCTCTACCGACCGATGGTCAGACGACCCCCGCGATGACCTCCCCGTGCACGTCGGTCAGGCGCATGTCGCGCCCGCCGAAACGGAAGGTCAACCGCTTGTGGTCAATCCCCAGTAGGTGCAGCATCGTCGCGTGGAGGTCGTGGACCTCCACCTTGTCAGCGATGACCTTGTACCCATATTCATCCGTTTGACCGTGGATGACGCCCCCTTTCACGCCCCCGCCGGCCAGCCAGATGCTGAAGCCGAACGGGTTGTGGTCGCGACCGTCGCTCCCTTGCGCGAAGGGGGTCCGACCGAACTCGCCGGACCAAACCACCAGGGTCGATTCCAGCAATCCCCGCGCCTTCAAGTCGGTCAACAAGGCGCCGATGGGCTGATCGACGGCCCGCGCGTTGTCTTGATGCCCCTTCTTGAGGTTGCCGTGCTGGTCCCACCGATCCGCCCCCACGCTGGGGCACGTCAGTTCGATGAACCGGACGCCGCGCTCCACCAGGCGCCTCGCCAACAAGCACTGACGAGCAAACGTCGCGGTGGGCTTGAACTCGGCGTCGAGGCCGTAGAGGTCCTTCGTCGCGTCGCTCTCCCCGCGGAGGTCGGTCAATTCCGGCACGGCAATCTGCATCCGATAGGCAAGCTCATCATTGGCGATCGCTGATTCGATTTCGTCGATCCGACCCAACCGCGCGACGACCCCCTCATCGACCTTCTTGAGCAACTCTCGCTTGGCGAGTCGGAGGTCGTCGCGTTCGGCCATTGGCCGGATGTTGGCGAGCGGTTCGTCGCCCGGGTTGAAGAGCGAGCCCTGATACGACGCGGGCAGGAAACCGCTGTTGAAGTTGTCGAGTCCGCCAGGCGGCACAAGCCCACCGTTCAGGACCACGAACCCGGGAAGCTCGCGGCTGTCCGAACCAAGGCCGTAACCGAACCAGGCCCCCATGCTGGGCCGTCCCTGAAGGCCGGAGCCCGTGTGCAGGAAGTAGTTCGCGCTGGTGTGCTCTGAGAAGTTCGACACCATCGACCGGACCACGGCCAGGTCATCCACGTGCCGGGCGACATGCGGAAAGAGGTCGCTCACGGGCGTACCGCATTGGCCATATCTCTCGAACTTCCAGGGAGAACCGAAGGTCGTCCCGTTGTTGTTGAACTGGGTCGGCTCCATCTTGAGGGCGAACGGCTTGCCATGCTCGGCCAGAAGGCGGGGCTTGGGGTCGAAGGTGTCCACTTGCGACGGCCCGCCGTCCATGTACAGGAAAATCACGTTGCGGGCCTTGGGGGCGAAGTGCGGAGGCCGCGGAGCGAGGGGCCCGCGATCATCAACCGGCCCGACGAAGGCCCCTTCACCCCGTTCGACCATTAAGGCGAGCAAGGCGACACCGCCAAAACCGTTCGCCAAACGCGAAAGGGCCCGCCGGCGCGACATGTCCGCCGAGACGATCCCAGATCGATTTGGCATGTTTCTTTGCATATGGTTACGGAATATACAAGAATTCCTTGGAATTGAACAAGACATGGGCCACGGCCGACCAAACGTCAGGGTCGTCGCGACCCTGGACGAAATCGCCGAGGGCGGCGACTTCCTCGGGTGTCGCCTCACGTCCGAACGCGGCGCGGTACATGGCATTCACGCGGGCCTGGACGGTCCGTTCGGGGCCCTCCAGAGTGTGTCGGGCCCAGCGTTTCGCCTCGTCGGTCACGAATGGGTCGTTGAGCAAGATGAGCGCCTGCGCGGGCACGTTCGAGACGTTGCGCCGCCCCATCGTGTTGAACGGGATCGGCGTGTCGAACGCGAGCAGGAAGGGCGACAGGAAATTGCGCCGGACTTCGAGATAGAGCGAGCGACGGCCGGCGCCGTCGAGCGGCCCGCTCTTGTCCGGCTTGCCGCGACCCTGCATGAACGGAGTGAGATGGACCGGCACGCTCGGCCCGAATTGGGTCCGATCCAGCCGGCCCGAAACCAAGAGCATGGCGTCGCGCAGGGCCTCTCCCTGAAGCCGGCGCACTCGGGCGCGATGGAGGAGGACGTTGTCGGGTCCCTTCTCATCGCTCAATGCGTCCGCGCGGCTGCTCATACGATAGGTGGACGAGAGCACGATCATGCGCACCAGGCGTTTCGTCGACCAACCCTCGCGGACGAAGCGATCGGCCAGAAAGTCGAGAAGCTCGGGATGGCTTGGCCGCTCGCCGAGCACGCCGAAGTTGTCCACCGAGGCCACGATCCCGCGCCCGAAGAGGTGGTGCCAAACGCGGTTGACAAACACCCGAGCGGTGAGCGGATTGGCCGCCGAGGCGACCTGCTCGGCCAGTTCGCGACGACCGCTCGTCTCGCTCGAGCAGGCGAGTGGGTCATCCCCCGCGATCGCTTCCAGAAAACGTCGGGGGACGGTTCGAGCAGGGGCCCGCGAGTTCCCACGAATCAGGAGCGGCTCATCCACGCCGTTGCCCTCGACCATCGCGGGCGCCGTGCGCGAGGAAGTGGGCGTGCGCGGCGGCGCAGTCGTCGACCCGGTAGCCCACGTGGTGCAGTCCTTCGCCCCGCTTCTCGATGGCCTTGGCGATCGGCGAATCGGGCCGGGTGGCGGCCGTGAGCTGGATGTAGCTGTCGGCCACCTTCACCAGCGCCTCCTCGACGCCGTCGGACTCGACGACCTCACGATGGGCGACGGTGGCGCCGAAGGCCCGCTGGTAGTAGTCGACCGCGGCGTCGAGGTCGCGCACCGCGATGGCGACGTGGTCGATCTCGGTCAGCAGACCGGATGTGGCGTCGGGGTTCTCGCTCATGTCGTCTCTCCTCGTTCTCAGTGCGCGGTGCCGGAGCGGCCGGTGAGAAAACAGCAGTCGGCGCAGGATCTACCGGCTCGAGTGAGCCAGTTCTATCGCCGCTGCTACCGCCCCGGTGAGTCCCAATTCCACGCCATCATCCATGCGGTCGAACACCCCGCGAGCGGCGTGATCGCCTTCTCAGGCCCGATGTATCGGGCGGACGGCGGATTTCCCGTCACGCGCATCGCTACGGTAGCTTCGGATGGCCTCGTGACCCTGCTGGGAACCGGTTCCAGTAATGACACTGATCCGCAGTGGTCGCCGGATGGGCGTTGGTTGGCCTTCCTCTCGGACCGCGCCAGCGGCGAGGGTAACTTTCAACTCTTTCTCGCTCCCGCTGACACGCCTGGAGAGGCGGTGGCGCCCACCGTGTTGGCGGGCGAAGCGGTGGAGAGCTTTGCCTGGTCGGCCGACAGCCGCCGCATCTCGGCCGGCTCG
>CALLYK010000549.1 GCA_937858365.1 uncultured Isosphaeraceae bacterium
GGGGCCGCCGGCGGAACGCAAGGACTTCAGGCCCCGACGATCCGCAGCTTCAGTTACCGCGTCACACCCCACGTCCCCCTGAGGCCCAGGTCCTCGGCGAGCACGGCCAAAAAGTCGTCCTCCATGACCCAGATGAGCATGATGGGCGGCTTCGGCGGCCAACCTGAGCAAAAGGGCTCCACCACGATCCTCGCGATCTTGCCCGAGGGGACCGAAGTGAAACCTCTGGGCGAATCGTGCAAGCCTGAGTCGTCGCTGGACGACCAGAAGGCCCCCCAAAAGTGCGCCGATTGCGGCGCCTGGCACCTGGTCTGCAAACTCGATTCGGCACCGTTCGAGGACGAGATCCTGGCCCAGAAGGTCCGCTATCAGCAAGCGGAGGCGTGGGTGGAACAGGCCCGCAACCTTCTTGAAGTGAACGAGATTTCGCTCGGTGAGTATCGCGACGGTGTCCTTCCCCAAGATCGAGCGCTCATCGCCGGCTACAAGCGCCAGTGCCTGCTCGAACTGGATCGTTGCAAAGCGACCCTGGCCTGGTCCAAAGACGCCTTTGAGAAGGGCTTTCGAAGCCGCTCCCAGTTTCACACCGACGAACTCGCCCTGGAACGCGCCGTCGAGCAGCGTAAGGAGGCCGAGACGATGGAGGGGCGGCTGGAGAACTACTCGGCGCCGCGTCTGATCGCCAACCTCGAAGCCAAGGGGCAGTCGATCAAGTCCGACCTGCTCTCGCAAGAGGCGGCCCTGAAGGTCGAGGCCGACCGTCTCAAGCGCCTGGAGAAGATGGTCGAATACTGCCTCATGTGGGCCCCGCGCGAAGGGATCGTCGTGTACGCGAACCAGAGCAGCTCGTGGGGACGATCGGAAACGCGCATCGCCGAAGGCGTGACCGTCCGCGAGCGGCAGCCGATCTTCAACCTTCCCGACCCGAACCACATGAGTGTCCGCGTCAAGATCAATGAATCCAAGATCGCTTACATCAATCCCGACCTCAACGCCGAGGTCATGGTGGACGCCTTCCCCGAACACCCGATGACCGGCAAAGTCACCGAAGTGACCGTGATCTCGGCACCGACGACGATGATGTCGGACGTGAAGATCTACAACGCCCTGGTCAAGCTCAACGACGGCGGCTTCGAGGGCCTCAAGCCGGGACTCACCGCGGAGGTCGCCTTCTTCATCGAGAACCGCAAGGACGTGGTCCGCATCCCGTGCTTGTCGGTCCGCTGGGTGGACAACGCCCCTTACGCGGCCAAGTACGACCGCGCGGGCGAGTTCACCTGGACGGCCCTGGAACTGGGCAAGATCGGCGTCCAACACGCGGAGGTCCTCGGCGGCGTCGCGGTCGGCGATCGCGTCGTGGCCGACCCGCAAACGCTCCCCTTGCCCGCGCGCATGCCCGCCCTCGCCAAGCGACCGGGTACCGACCTCACCGCCAACTAGGTCCCTGGACCTGAGCGATGCTCGACCTTGTCACTCCGGGCGCCGAACGGGCCCTGCGACGAGCCAGGCGCCGGGCCCGCGATCGGGCCGCGGCCGAGGTGGATCCGATCGACCTCCTCGCGGCCCTCGTCGCCGACGTGGATGGTCGGGCCCACGCCCTGCTCATCGACCACGGGGCCGACGTCGGCTCCCTGACCACCCGGCTGGAAATCGCCGACCAATCGGCCGATGACGAAGAGAGCGAGGTCCCCTACGCGGCCTCCCTGCGCGGCACGCTTGTGGACGCGGCCTGGCTCGCCCGAGCGGCCGACCGCGGACACGAAGTCGGCACCGAACATCTGCTCGCCGCCTTGCTCGACTCGGAGGGACAGCTCACAGACGTCCTCCTGGCCGTCGGGCTGCGACTTGACGATCTCCGCGGGGCCCTGCGCGCACCCCAGGGCGAACAGTCGGCGCCGATCCCTCTGCCCGTGGAACTGGGCGAACTCCGCTTCAACGAGCCGGGTGAATCGGCCGACCTGGGACGCATCGTCGACGCCTCGGCCAATCGAGCGCGAGAAGGCTTGCGCGTGGTCGAGGACTACGCGCGCTTCGCGCTGAACGACCCGGGTCTGACACGCCGCCTAAAAGAAGTGCGCCATCGCCTGGCCGAGACGCTCAAGGGGCTCGACCCCGATTGGCTGACGACCCACCGCGACACGCCTGGAGACGTCGGCACCCACATCATGACGGCCGCCGAATCGACCCGCGAAAACGCGCGGGCCGTCTTGATCGCCAATTTCAAACGGGCGAGTGAAGCGCTTCGGACCCTGGAAGAATACGCCAAGATCATCGACGTGTGGGTGGCCGGCCGCTTCGAGGTCTTGCGCTACGACGTTTACGTGTTGGAGAAGCTCGTGCTGGCCGCGCACCAATCGCGCCGGGCCTTGGGAGATGCCCGCTTGTACTTCCTCGTGAATGGCCGGCGCACGCTCGGGGACCTGACCTGGCTGGTGGGTGAGGCCCTGGAAGGGGGCGCGCAGGTCGTCCAATTCCGCGAGAAAAACCTCTCCGATCGCGAGTGGCTGGCCCGAGCGCGTGAGGTCCGCATCCTCACGGCGAAGGCGGGCGCGCGTTTCGTGGCGAACGACCGGCCCGACCTGGCGGTCCTCTCCGGGGCCGACGCGGTGCATCTGGGGCAAGACGACATGACGGTCCGCGACGCCCGGCGCGTCGTGGGACACCGCGTGTCGGTGGGCGTCTCCACGCACACGCCCGAGCAGATCGACGCGGCGGTCGTGGCGGGGGCGAGCTACTTGGGTGTGGGACCGGTCTTCCCATCGAAGACGAAGGAGTTCGCCGACGAGGACCTGGCGGGAATCGGTCTGGCGCGGCGCGCGGCCGAAACCACGAACCTGCCCTGGTTCGCGATCGGCGGCATCAACGAAGAGACGATCGACGAGGTGCTCGAAGCGGGAGCGACACGCGTGGCGGTGAGCGAAGCGATCGCGGGAGCGGAGGCCCCGCGCCAAGCGGCGCGCCTCCTTCGCGCGAAGCTCGACGCGCTCGACCCCGCCTGAGCGATCGCCATGGGGCGTCACGCTTGCGTCGCGTCTTGGTTTGTGAGTTGGGTCGGATAGAAAACCGTCTGACGGCAAGCGGTCGTGTCCGCCTTTTGAAAGGTTGATCCATGAGCGATCAGAAATAGGATGTGTTCTTCTCGCATCACGGCAAAGACACGCCCAGCGCGCCCTGGAGGACCGTCCCAGGGGACGGGTACCATCACACATCGCGGCATAGGTAGCGACAGACCGCAAGGCCCGCCGGAGAACCGACCGATGCCATCCTCCTCCGCCGATCGCAACTTGCTCTTCGGCATCCTGGCCTTGCAGATGGACTTTGTCTCGAAGGACCAGCTCATCGCGGGCATGAACGCCTGGGTGCTCGACAAGACCAAGCCCCTGGCCCAGATCCTCGTCGACCAACGGGCCCTCGATCCCACCGATCGGGGCTCCGTGCAGCGCATGGTGCACGACCTCCTCCTCCCCGGCTTCCTAAGTTGTCGCGGAGTCGACGGAGGTCCCATAGCTCGCTCCTTAGCCGCGCGGCAAGCTTCCTGTTTGAAGCGGGAAAGCCCGTCAAACGTGGTCCCGAACGTCAAGCCTCGACCGAGTTTCAGCCGATGAGAAACCCTTGCCGAGTCAGGGATTGCGTCGAAGAATACAATCGTTCAGATAGGGTTTGACGGGCGAGTGACCTAACCATGTTCGTGCAGGTTCAAGTCCTGTCTCCGGCAATTTAAGACTGTCGATCCCCTATTTGGTGAACTCGCTTGGCGATTGGCCGTGTGGCAAGAAGGCTTCGCGGAACGGTGGTCGAACGGAAACCCGTGTTTGCGGCCCGCAGCTCCGAATGTTGTTCCGATGCGCCGCGGAGCGGACGATTTCCACTTGAATTGGTGGCATCTGCCGCGATTCCGCCCATCCGCTCGTTGGCGGAACATCAGTGACTGACCGGGCTGATACGGTCCGCGAGATCATGAGCGCCCCGCTGACGACCC
>CALLYK010000550.1 GCA_937858365.1 uncultured Isosphaeraceae bacterium
CCCGCCACGCTCATGCGGGGCGCTTGGCAGGACGGCAACGTCTGGATCGAGATGCCGGACAACGCACTGACCCGCGATTTTCGGATGGTGGAAGCCGAGTTTGCGCGCCTCGTGTGGAACGGGCGCGTGATGTTCGCCAATGAGCCGGCGTTTCGCGCGATCCGATACCCCGGCGAAATCCACTTCCGCCATCCCGATCCGGGCTATCGAACCGAATACGAACGCGTGTTCCAAGCGCCCGTGGTTTTCGAAAGCCATTGGAACGCCATGCAAGTGGACCCGGAATTTCTGACGCTGAAGCAGCCGCCGGTGAATCGCTATGTTTTTGGCATTCTGAGCGAACGGGCCGATGCGCTGCTGAAGGCACTCCAGGCCACGAAGACCACACGCGGCAGGGTTGAAAGCGCGCTTATCCCTGTGCTCCACCGAGGCGATGTCGGCATGGACGAGGTATTCCGGCGCTTCCGGCGGGCGCACGCGGATGGTCTGGGCATCTTCGAACGAGGCGAAGCCGGTCAGGTAAGCGACGTCGTGGCGCTTCAGGTCGTTGAGGATCCGGGCGCGCTCGTGGTCCACGACGAGTTGCTCGCGGGTCATGAATTCGCGCACGGTGACGTGTTTGCGGCCCCACTTCAGGTCGAGGCCCTCCAACGCCCGATGGCGGAAGCCCGATAGGAAGAGGGCCGTCTCGCGGAGCGTCTTGGAAGGCAAGGTGCCCGTGTTGGTGGCGGCGCCTCCGGGGACCTGCTCCTTCTCGATGACCGCGACCTTTTTGCCGAAGTAGGCGGCCTGGGCGGCCCCCCCCTCTCCGGCCGGTCCCGAGCCGATCACGACGAGGTCGAAATGCCGGATGCTGTCGTCCATTTGGCGAGCCTGCTCTCGGGGCCCTGGGCGAAGGATGCGTTCACCACTTCCCTTTGTCGTGCAATTGCCCTGCCGACGCAAGGGGCCGACGCCTCGCCTGGTCCCGCCTCTTTTTGGTAATCTCAAACACTCGCCTCGCTCATTCCCCGACGACGCCCCGGAGCGCGCGCATGCCCGAGACCTCGACCGGACCGGCCGACCTGACCATGACCATGTCCTTGACGGCCATCCAGACGATTCGGACCCTCTCGATGGACGCCGTCCAGTCGGCCAAGTCGGGACACCCCGGCACGCCCGTTTCCCTCGCCCCATTGGCCTATGCGCTCTTCCAAAAGGTCCTCCGCTACGACCCCGCCGCGCCGACATGGCCTGACCGCGACCGTTTCGTCCTCTCGGCCGGTCACGCCTCAATGCTGCTATACTCCGTCTTGCACCTGACCGGGGTGAGGGAACTCGACGCGCACGGCAAACCGACCGGCGGGCCGGCCGTCTCGCTCGACGACATCAAGCAGTTCCGCCAACTGCACAGCAAGACGCCGGGACACCCCGAGTCCCACCTGACCACGGGCGTGGAGACGACGACCGGGCCACTCGGCCAAGGGGTCGGCAACAGCGTCGGCATGGCGATCGCGGGCCGATGGCTCGCCGCGCGTTACAACAAACCCGGCTTCCCCCTCTTCAACTTCCGCGTCTACGCGATCTGCGGTGACGGCGACATGATGGAAGGGGTCGCGAGCGAGGCGGCCAGCACGGCCGGGCACCTGGCGCTCGGAAACCTCTGCTGGATGTACGACAGCAACCGGATCAGCATCGAAGGTTCGACCCAACTGGCCTTCACCGAAGATGTGGCCGGCCGGTTCCGGGCCTACGGCTGGAACGTCCTCGAAGTGGCCGACGCCAACGACCTGCAAGCCATCGGCGAGGCCCTTTGCAAGTTCCAAGGGGTCACCGACAAGCCGACGTTTATCGTCGTCCACAGCCACATCGCCTTCGGCACGTCGATGCAAGACAACCACAAGGCCCACGGCGAACCCCTGGGCGACGCCGTCATCACGCAGTTCAAGGAGAAGTTCGGCCTGCCCCTTGAGAAGTTCCACGTCGAGCCGGCCGTGTACGAGCACTTCCAGCAAGGCATCGGCGCCCGAGGGCGAGCACTGAGCGCCGAATGGGAGCAGCTTTGGGCCGGCTACCAGAAGGCCCATCCCGCCGAGGCGGCCGAGCTCGCTTGCATCTTCGAGCGCCGGCTGCCCGAAGGCTGGGACAAAGACCTCAAGCCCTTCCCGGCCGACGCGAAGGGCATGGCCACGCGCGTTTCGTCGTCGAAGGTCTTGAACATGATCGCGCCGAATTTGCCTTGGTTGATCGGCGGCTCGGCCGACCTGGCCCCTTCGACCAAGACGACGATCGAATCGGCCGCGGCCGGGGCCTTCCAGGCCGAGAGCCCGGTGGGAAGGAACTTCCATTTCGGCGTCCGCGAGCACGGCATGGGGGCCATCCTCAACGGCATGGCCCTGACCAAAGTGCGACCCTACGGCTCGGGCTTCCTCATCTTCACTGACTACATGCGCGGGGCAATGCGCCTCAGCTCGATCATGGGCATGCCCGTCATTTACATCTTCACGCACGATTCGATCGGTGTTGGCGAGGACGGTCCCACGCACCAGCCAATCGAACAAGTGCCCGGCTTGCGGGCCGTCCCCGGCTTGCACCTCTTCCGACCGTGTGACGCCAACGAGGTCATCGAGGCGTGGAAAGTCATCCTGGGGATGGCACACGAACCGGCCGTCCTCGCCTTGACCCGGCAAGACCTGCCGACGCTCGACCGGACGAAGTTCGCGCCGGCGTCGGGTCTGGCCAAGGGGGCCTACGTGCTCCACGACGCGCCTGGAGGGACGCCCGACCTGATCCTGATCGGCACGGGCAGCGAGGTCCATCTCTGCCTGGGGGCGGCTGAGCAACTCGCGACGGAAGGGGTCAAGGCCCGGGTCGTCTCGATGCCCTGCTGGTCGCTCTTCGAGCGCATGCCCGAGGCTTATCGCCGCGAGGTCTTGCCCACGAGCGTGACCGCGCGGGTGGCGGTCGAGGCCGCCTCCACGTTTGGTTGGGAACGGTATGTCGGCATGAACGGGGCCATCATCGGCATGACGACCTTCGGCGCCTCGGCCCCGGCGGGCGCCTTGATGAAGCAATTCGGTTTCACCGTGGAAAACGTGTTGAAGGCGGCCCGACAGCAACTGGCCAAGGGCCAAGCGGAGTGATGGTCCGTGGATGAGCGACACTTGAGAGAAGACGACCTGCCGCACCATTCGGTCGCCGAACTGGCCCTCGAAGAGATCGTCGAAGGGATGGTGGTGGGTCTGGGCAGCGGGCGAGCGGCGACCGGGTTCGTCGAGGTCCTCGGCCGGCGCGTCCGGGAGGGCCTGCGCGTGCGGGGCGTGCCCACGTCGCGCGCCACGGCCGACTTCGCCCAACGCGTGGGCATCCCCCTGGTCACCCTCGCCGAGGTCGAGATGCTGGACATCACGGTCGACGGCGCCGACGAGGTGGACCCCGATCTGGACCTCATCAAGGGTTACGGCGGGGCGATGGTCCGCGAGAAGATCGTGGCGACCGCCTCGCGACGATTGCTCATCCTGGTGGGTCAGGGCAAAGGGGTGCCGCGTCTGGGGTCGCGAGGCAAGCTGCCGGTGGAGGTGGTCCCGTTCGCGCTGGCCACTTGCCGAAGGAAGCTCGAATCCCTCGGGATGACGCCCGAGTTGCGGACGGGCACCAACGGCGGCCCATTCATCACGGACAACGGCAACATCATCCTCGATTGCGCAGTGGGGCCGATCCAAGATCCGCGGGCCCTCGAATGCGAGCTGCGAGCGACCCCTGGGGTGGTAGGGACAGGCCTCTTCCTGGGCATGGCGGAGATGGTACTGTTGCAGGAAGGCGAGAGCGTAGAGGTGCGGCGGCGAGGCTGATGGTCCCTCAATTTGGGAACCCGACGGTTCACTTCGTCTCGAAGAATGGCCGCTTGGGCAAGGCCGCCAAGACGCGAACGTCGTCCAGCGGGGTGCTCCGCTCGCCCAGAAACCGGACCAACGAGTCGGCGTCGGCGCGGGCGAAGAGCTGTCGGAAGATGACGGGCGCCTTCCTGGGACGGGCCTTCAAGACCCTCAAGAAGACCTCGTCCAATCGGCGGTGCTTCGGGCCGGAAATGCCGCCTGGGTCTTTGTCCGCTCGGCCGGTCATCAGTTGTCGGGCCAGGTGCCTCGTTTGGCGTTGCGTCCTCAGGAAGGCGTAACCGCTCGAAGGACGCGCCGCGCCGCCGGCCAGGCCGATCGGGTAGACGCGTCGACCGACCCTCGCCGGATGATGGCGCGCCGTCATGGGGATGGCCCCGCGCTCCTCGTCCAGCACGTCGAAGCCGTCTGGGTCAATGCCGTATCGCTGACGCATGTAACCGGCAATCTCCGCGCGGTGTCGTTCTAGCCCGACCTCACAAGGGAAGAGATACGTGTTCTCGACGAGCGCCTGGTCGGCGGCCAATGGAAGCACGTAGAAGAAGTGCGGCCCGTCAGTCTGACTCACGCGAAAGTCCATCAAGACGGCGCAAGTCGGGTCGAACACGGGCCGCTCGGTCCTCACGTGCTGACCCAAGAAATGCTGAAGCATCGTGGGCTCAGAGGTGCGCCTTGCCAGGGCGTCGGCGACACGCGCTCCGCGCACTTGGCCCTTGTCCGTCTCGATCACGACCGCTTCGGGCCCTTCCGTCCAGGATAGGACCGCGGTCCCCAACGCGAGCGTCACGTAGGGCGATTGCCGGACACGCTCCAAGACGCGCTGATAGAAGTCGGCCGCCCGCAATCGGAGGTAACGATAGCGGCGCGACGAGGAGACCACCGTGCCGACCTCGTCACTCACTTCCCATCGACACCACGAATGCGTCGCCAGGTCGTTGAAGGGTGTGGACTCGACGTCCCAGAAGCACCATGTCCGGTCGTTGGCGAACTCCAGGCGGCTGTCCACCAGAAGGACCCGCTCTCGGATGTTCCGTTCGAGGAGATACCAAACCAGACTCAGACCCGCCAAGCCCGCGCCCAGGATGACATGATCGAAGGTCCCGTTGTCTTCCAACAACGGACCCGCGAACACGGGCGGCGCGGGCATCGGCCTCGCGACGCGGCCAACCAGCATTCCGCCTCCTCCCTCGCTCTCAGGACCTTGTTTCCGGCTCGCCCCATCCTGGCAACTCTTGGGCCCTTCGGCCAGTCCCCGACGCCGGTCCAAACACGACCCAAGGGGCCGCGTCCATCAGATGGAAGCGGGCCGATCGCGCCGACACGCTCCGGGAACCCTGTGCCTGGTCGCGTCCTGATTGGGGGTGGAAGAGGTGCCGCGGTTTCGGCGCGGGCGACGGATCGGGGTTGATCGTCCGGCGGAACTTGAGTATTTCTTCCGCGTCCACATCACGTCGGCGGCCCGTCCGCCCGCCTCGCCAGGGAAGGCCGCGGGTGTTCGTCCGCTCTTTATCGGGTCCACCTCCCCACGTCATTCGCTTCCTCGCGACCTTGGGTGGGCCCACTTCTCACGTCACCGACGAGCGTCTTCGGCCCACGATTTCGCCAGGCCGGCACGTTCGTCGTGGGAAGGTCGCCTCATGACCGGTCGCGTAGGGACATGGCCGCCATCCTCAGGGACGGGGCGAGCGAACGAGGGCCCCGGCTCGCGCCGCGGACCGGTCGCCGTCCTCGTCGTCCTCCTCGCTTGCCGGCTCTTCCTCGCGAACGGAGACGTACGCGCGGGGGACAAGGCCGGGCCGATCATCCGCGAGATCAAGGTCGCCGGAAACACGACGATCCGTGAGGACGCGGTCCTGAGCAAACTCCTTGTGCGCGTGGGCCGGCCGTTTGACCAGGGCACGCTCGACGCCGACTTGCGCGCGCTCTATCGTACCAAGTGGTTCTCGGACGTACGCGTGGAGAAGCAGGCCGTTGACAGCGACGGAGTGATCTTGACCTTCAGTGTGATCGAGATGCCGGTCCTGACGGCCGTCGAGTTTCGCGGCCGGAGGAACCTCAAGCTCAAGGACCTGGAAGACAACACCGGCCTGAAGGTCGGCGAGCGGGCCGACTCGGTCAAGAACCTGAACGCGGTGGGCCAGGTCAAGCGGCTCTACGCGGAGAAGGGATACGACCATGCCGAGGTCGTCCTTCTCGAAGGCGGCAAGCCGGGCGACCGCCGTGTCATCCTTCAGATTTTCGAGGGCCCCAAGACGCGCGTCGGCGCCATCAAGTTCACCGGCAACACGATCGTGTCCGACGCCGTGCTCAACACCAAGATCACCACCCGGACCGAACTCTTCAATTGGTTCCGCACCCGCCCCCCGCGCGAGACGATCGACGAGGACGTCCGCAAGTTGATGGAGTATTACCAGTCGCTGGGTTACTTCGACGCGGAAGTGAGCGCTTCGACGCGCTCGATGAACGACCCCGGCCAGATCGAGGTGGAGTACGTCATCACCGAGCGCATCCAGTACAAGGTACGCAACATCCGTTTCGAGGGGAACGAGAAACTCTCCAACGAGCAGCTCCTGCAAGGAATGCAATTGCTCGGCGGCAAGCCCTATGGCGACCTCTTGCGGAGTGCCGACGCCAAGACCCTTCAGCAGAAGTACACGGCCCTGGGCTGCATTGACGTGTCCATCACACCCGAACCCAAGTTTACCGACGAAGATGGCGTCGTGGACCTCATCTACAAGATCGACGAGGGGCAAAGCTACACCGTCGGCGCGATCAAGGTGCACGGCAACGGTCGGACCCAAGACAAGGTGGTGCGCCGGGAATTGCTGATGTCGGGCCTGGCCCCGGGCGAGCCGCTGGACGCGACCAAGCTCGAAATGGCCCGCAAGCGTTTGACGAATTTGCAGTATTTCGCCAACCAGCCGGACCAGAACAAGGCGATCAAGATCCAGATCGTCAACCGTCGGTCGGCCGACCAGAAGTTCCCAGCAGTCGCGGCCCCCGACCTCGACGCGATCATCCGCACGAACTTCTACGGGCCCGAACCAACGCCTCGCCTGGCGGCCACGGCCTTCCAGGTCCCCCGTGACGACCCGCCCCCGCCGCCCGTTCCCATCGACGTTCCGCCGATCGAGCCCCTCGCGCCCGGCGCCGGTCCCGCGGCCGTGCCTTTCGGACGAGGCGAGGCGTTCAATCCACCGCCTGACACGGTCCCCGTAATACCATGGCCGCCGATCGTTCCTGTCGTACCGGTCCCTGGCCCCAGACGCCCCGGGCGCACACCTGGAGACGGCTTCCCCAGCCTGCCGGGCGAGAACATGACCGACGTAGGCCCCGACCGACAGGAGCCCTTTCAAAATCGCGGCAGTGCCGACATCGTGACGCAAGTGGAGCCGAGGCCCTACGCCGACATCGACGTGGGCGTCGAAGAGGCCCCCACCGGGCGCCTGCTGCTTGCCGTGGGGGTGAACAGCTACGCCGGCCTTTCAGGCAGCCTGATCTACCACGAGCGCAACTTCGACATCTGGAACTTCCCGCGGTCCTTGTCCGAGTTGTTCAGCGGTCAAGCCTTCCGCGGAGGTGGCCAGGAGTTGCGGATCGAGGCGTCGCCGGGCACGCTCATCAATCGCGTGGTGGCGAGCTTCCGCGACCCCTACCTTTTCGACCTTCCGATCGGCCTGGGGATCTCGGGTTACGCCTTCGGCCGACAGTATCCCGACTATCTGGAAAAACGCGGCGGCGGCCGGTTCTCGCTGGGCCGTCAGTTCGGCACGAACATCTACGCCGACATCGCGATGCGCGTGGAGGAAGTGAACCTGGGCGGCTTCCGCTTCCCAACCCCCGCGCAGTTCCTCGCGGCCGAAGGAAACACGTTCCTGGCCACGCTCCGCGAGAGCATCCGTTACGACAACCGGAACGACCCGTTCGTCCCCAGCAAGGGGCAATACGTCGAACTCGCTTATGAGCAGGGCTGGGGCACCTTTACCTTCCCGAAGTTCACGGCTGAAGGCCGGACACACTTCACCGTCTGGCAGCGACCCGACCAAACCGGAAAGCAGGTCTTTACGCTCCGCGGGTTCTTCGGGATCACGGGACGCGACACGCCGACCTACGAGGCCTTCTACGCCGGCGACTTCCGCAGCATGCGCGGCTTCGCCTACCGAGGCGTGGGCCCGCGCGTCTTCGGCCAGAACGTGGGCGGCATCTTCACGGTGGTCGGCTCGGCGGAATACCAGTTCCCGCTCACGGCGAGCGACCGCCTGGCCGCCGTCGTCTTCTCCGACTTCGGCTCGGTCGAGAGCGATTACGCCATCAACGACTTCCGGGTGGCGATCGGTGCGGGTCTTCGCGTGCAAATCCCGCAACTCGGGCCGCTACCGCTGGCCTTCGACTTCGCCTATCCGCTCAACAAGGTGGACGGCACAAACGGCGACCGCACAAGGCTCTTCACCTTCTTCATTGGGGCCTTCTGGTGATCGAGTCCGATCCGTCGCGTTTGATCACGCCCGGGGCCTTGTGGTAGCTTGACCTCATCAGGCCCGCCGCCCATCTCAACAAGGACACGCATCATGCCCGAGTACACGCTGCCCCCCCTACCTTACGCTTACAACGCCCTCGAGCCGCACATCGACGCGCGGACGATGGAGATCCATCACGGCAAGCACCACCAGGCCTACGTGACGAACCTGAACGCCGCCATCGACAAGCACCCCGAGCTGGCCGCCTGGACGGTCGAGGACCTGCTGCGCCGCATCGACGACGTGCCGGAGGACATCCGCACGGCGGTCCGCAACAACGGCGGCGGACACCACAACCACTCCCTGTTCTGGGCGATCATGAGCCCGAACGGCGGCGGCGAGCCCACCGGCGCGCTGGCCGAGGCGATCGACGGCGCGTTCGGCGGCTTCGACGAGTTCAAGGCCCAGGTGAACGCCGGCGGCGTCGCCCGCTTCGGCAGCGGCTGGACGTGGCTCGTGGCGGACGATGCCGGCGCCCTCCACCTGTACTCGACGGCGAACCAGGACAGCCCGCTCATGCAGGGCCACACGCCGCTGCTGGGCATCGACGTCTGGGAGCACGCCTACTACCTCAACTACCAGAACCGCCGCGCCGACTACCTCACGGCGTGGTGGAACGTCGTCGACTGGACGATGGTGGCCAAGCGGTTCGCGGCGGCCCAGGCCCAAGCCTAGACGCGGGCCCGATCCGACCCGCTCCGTCCGCCGCCGACTCGCTCGCGAGGAGACACAGCGCCATGGCCGTCGAAGTCCGGATGCCCCAGCTCGGTGAAAGCGTCCACGAAGGCACGGTCGGCCGCTGGCTGAAGGCGCCCATGTGGCTGCAGACGCATGGTATCGATGCTTGGGATTGTCCGGCGCGTCTTGTCCGCGCGGCATCCGAGAGATCAGAGCTGATCACAACCGTCAGCCGCTATACAAAGCGCCGACTTTTGTCCTGGGCCAGTATCGCGCCTGAACGCGTGCGGGTGCTGCCCAATACTTTCAGGCCGATGTTCGCGCCGGGGCCCAAAGATCGCAATCTGCTCGCGCGTGTCGGCTTGGCCAATAGAAAGGTCATTTTGACGGTGTCACGCCTCTCCAAGAGCGATCAATACAAGGGGCACACGCTCGTCATCCCGAAGGAGCCGGCCGAGACGCTGGACCGCCTGTCCGACGAGTCCGCGGCGGCCATCGGACGCGTGCTGCCGCGGATCTGCCGCGCGGTGATGGCCGCCACGGGAACGACCGAATACAACGTGCTCGAGAACAACGGTCCGGGTGCGCACCAGGCGGTCCGGCACGTGCACTTCCACGTGATTCCGAAGCCGAACCGCAACGAAGGTCTGGGGGTGAGCTGGCCGGCCGGAAAGCTCGCCCAAGAGGCGGGGGCGACGATGGCGGAGCGGATCCGCGCCGAGCTCGCGCGCTGAGGCCGCGCGAGCCC
>CALLYK010000551.1 GCA_937858365.1 uncultured Isosphaeraceae bacterium
CCTTGATCACCAGCCACTCGCCCAGGAACACGATGCCGTCGCAGGCCGGTTTCCGGTCCTTGGCCAGGCCCGCGGCCAGGCCGGCCGCCATCTGCGCCGGGGTGTAGTCCGCCAGCAGGGCGTTGATCCCCACCCAGGCCGGATGATCCTGGGGAAGCTGCTCGAACTGCCGGCGCGGGATCGCGAGCTTGCCGCGCAGCTGGGCCTTCAGCAGCCATACCGCATAGCGGCCCTTGTTTCCGTCGCTGCGCGCCGCGTGCGCGAAATCCTCCGCCGCGCCCGCATAATCGCCGCCGAGATATCTTGCATTGGCGCGTCCGACGACGGCGTCGATGTTGGGCCGGCGGTCCAGGATAAGGTTGAAATCCGCCACCGCTTCGCCGATGCGGCCGGCATAGCTGCGAATGACGCCGCGCTGATAATGGGCGGCCATGTCTTTGGGGTCGAGCGTGACCGCGGCATCCAGGTCGGCCAAGGCATCGTCGGCGCGGCCTAGGGCCTGAAGGGCCAGCGCGATCTTCTTGGTGGTGGCGTATTTCCCGTAGCGATTCATGGAACCGCTCATGTCGATCAGGACGACCGTGGCGCAACTCGTTTGATACTCGGTCTCGTGGACCACGAAGTCCTCGTATTGCGGTCGCAGGGGCATCTTGCCTTGCTGGCGGTGAAACGCGTTCTTGAGGGTCTCGTGCAGGTCGAGATGGGCGAGGGGGTCGCCGTATTGATAGGGTTTCGAATCCTCGTGGCGGACCGTGCCGGTCCCTTTCTGGTTCGTGTCGTGACGGCCGATGCCATCGCGACGGAACGCCTGGAAGAGGCTGGCGAGGGCGCTGTCCTGGATGCGTCGGAGGCCCCGTGGGGCGACCCGGAACTGGCCTTTCTCGTCCTTTTCGATCATGCCTTCCTTTTGAAGCAATTCCAGGATGTCCTGCTGCTCTTCGTCCAGCTCGTCGAGTTGGCGCAGGACGGACTCACCGTAGTGCATGAGGTACTCGGTGAGCTGCTCGAAAAGATGCTCGGCCGATTGGGGGAGGAACTCCTGGGAACCGTCCCAACGGGTGTATTCAAAGGTCGCCATGTCGAGACCTCTTGAAGGATTGATCCACTTGCGGGGCTGTTTCACCGCCGATACGCGGCCGTGCCCGACTTGACGTTTTTGTTCAGTTTGTTGTGGACGTGCAATCCTTCCAGGATAAACTCCGCGGCGCCGGCCGTGGCCGCGTCGCGGCCTTCCTGGTCTTTCAGGTCGGGCAGCGCCTTGCGACCGAGCTCCTCGGCCTTCTTCCGTAGTTGCGGCACTCGGTCGATCCGTTCCAGCACTTCGCGCACCGACAGCAGGTCGCCGATCTCGACCCCCTTGCCACTCTCGAAGTGGTCGATCGCCGCGCGGAAGTCCTTGGGGTCGCAGCATTGCGCGAAGACGTTCTTCACGGCCTCGGCCACGATCCGTTCGACCAGCTTGTCTTCCTGACCGTCGTCTTCGGCCATCGTCAGTTCCAGCTTGCCCCGGGCGCTGGGGGCGATGTGGGCCAGGTCCGACGCGCGCGGGACGACCCAACCCTCACCGTTGAGGATCGCCCGGCGCTCGGCGTTGGAGACCACGTTTTCAAGGTTGGCGATCGACATCCGCACCGAGACGCCGGACTGCTGGTTGACATGCGGGCTGGTCCGGGCCAGACGCGCGGCCTCTTCCACGACTTCCTTGATGTAGGTCGGGATGGCTTGCTTGCCGCCGCGATCGAGCCATGCGTTGGCGTCGTTGATGGCGATGCCGGCCTCGCGCGTGAGCGGGTAATGCGTGCGAACGACCGAGCCGATGCGGTCCTTGAGCGGTGTGACGATCCGACCGCGGTTGGTGTAGTCTTCCGGGTTCGCCGAGAAGACGAGGCAAAGGTCGAGTTCCAAGCGGATCGGATAACCGCGCACTTGAATGTCGCGTTCCTCAAGGACGTTGAACAGACCGACCTGGATCTTGGGGGCGAGGTCGGGCAGTTCGTTGATGCAGAAGATGCCGCGGTTGGTCCGGGGAATCAGGCCGAAGTGCATGGTCAGTTCACTGGAGAGGTAGCGCCCCTCGGCGTGCTTGACCATGTCCACCTCGCCGATGAGGTCGGCGATGGTGACGTCGGGGGTGGCGAGTTTCTCGTGATAGCGGCGGTCGCGGCCGACCCATTCGATCGGGGTGGCGTCGCCGAGCGTGGCGACTTGGTCCCGCGCCGCTCGGGAGATCGGTTGATACGGATGGTCGTTCACTTCCGACCCGGCGACGATCGGCATCGCGTCGTCAAGAAGGTGGACCAACTGGCGGAGCATACGCGTTTTGGCCTGACCTCGGAGGCCGAGCAGCAGCATGTCGTGGCGTGAGAGGATCGCGTTTTGGATCTGTGGGACGACCGTGTCCTCATAACCGACGATGTCGGGAAAGAGGGGCTCCTTGCGGCGCAACCTGGCGATCAAGTTGCGCCTGAGTTCATCCTTGACCGATTCGAGGCGATGGCCGCTGGCCTTGAGTTCGCCGAGGGTGCGTGGTCGTTCGGTCGTCGCCATCTGCCTTCCAACTCCCGATCCGGGCGCGCGAGGTGTCCGTCGGGATGGTAGGCAGCGAACCAGGTGAAGTCAACGTGCCGCGAAATGGCGAAGGGGGACGCGGGCTCAAGAGGTGAATCGGTGGCGACTCGGGTCTAGATAGGCCCTCTCAATCTCGGCGGCGACCCAACGGCGCCCCAAGGACTCGGCGACGGCCCCCGTGGTGTTCGACCCGGCGAACGGGTCGAGGACATAGTCACCCTCGTCCGTCAACATGCGCAGGAAGAACTCAGGGAGGGCCGCGGGGAAGCGGGCCGGATGGATCTTCCGGCCGAGTTCATTACACCATCTCGGTGTAGATGTCGTTGGCTGCAGTCTTGTCGAAGACGTAAGCGTCTCCCAGCGACGTCGAGCAAAGCGGGCCATACCCGGGGACCACAAGCTTTTCCCTGGGGCCACCCAGCGGGAGTCGTCCCTGCAAGCTGAAGTCCAACCTTGCCTCGCTCATCGGATTTTCACGATCCCGGCATGGTACGATCGTTCGCCCGCGGCCCCTGCGTTCGCGAGATACGATCGGACCGATTGCCCCCCACGCGGACGAGGACTGGACCGACGATTTCGAGACCTGCGTCGGGCGGCTGCGCGCGGTCTCGACGCGAACGATCGCGGGTTCGACGGTTCGCGCGAGACCTTGACTGGGACTTGCCGGTTCAGTAGGCGGCCACGGCCCGTCCGGCGATCGCCTCGATGAGGTCGGACGGTTCCTCGGTGTCGAAGAGTCGGCTCACGCTTTCGCGGAAGTGGATCGAGCGAATCGCCTCGGCGAAGAGGCCGGCCACGCTGATCACGGTGCAGTTGGGCGGCAGGGGCTCGAAGCGGTGGCCGATCGTGTCGGTCAGCACCAGTTCCTTAATGGGACTTCGGGCGATCTTCGCGGCCGTCCCCTTCGAGAAGACGCCGTGAGACACGCAGGCGTAAATGTCGCGCGCGCCTCGCTCCTTGCAGGCGTGGGCCATCTCGATCAGGGTGCCCCCGGAGATCGTGAAGTCGTCCACGATCAGGACGTTCCTGCCCCTCACGTCGCCGATCACTTCCAGGATCTCGGCCTTCTCGTCGTGTCCGGTCCGGACCTTGTTACCGAACGCGACGGGCGTTTGCATGGCCGCCGCGTATTTGTACGCTTGTTTGCTGAAGCCGGCGTCGGGACTCACCACCACCAGGTCGCTGATCTCGCGCTCGCGGAAGTACTCAACCTGAACGGGCATGGCGTAAAGGTGGTCCACGGGGACCTTGAAGAACCCCTGGATTTGGGGACTATGCAGGTCCATTGTCAGCACGCGATCGGCGCCGGCCGCTTCGAGGGCATCGGCCACCACGCGGGCCCGGATCGAGACGCGGGGCTCGTCTTTCTTGTCCCCCTTGGCGTAGGAGAAGAACGGGATCACCGCCGTGACCTGACTGGCGCTGGCGCGTTTGAACGCGTCGATCCAGAAAAGCAGTTCGACCAGGTTGTCGTTGACCGGGTGCTCGGTGCCTTGGACGACGAAGACATCCCGTCCGCGGACGTTTTCGAGCACGCGGACGAAGACGTTGCCTTCGCTGAACGTCTTGGTTTCGGACCTCGCCAGGGAGATGCCCAGGTGTTCGCAGATCAAGCCGCCCAGACCGCCCCCCGCCGAACCCGCGAAGACCTTGAGCTCGCCATAGGGGTCTTGGCCCTTCGACGAGCACGTGCAGTAGAGCGAGTGGTCCATCGGTGCGCCTCCGGACGGACCTGATTGACGACCGCCGCGCCGTCCCAGGTCCGCCGCCGCCGGTATGCCTGCCGACAGCTTAACGATTCCTTCGCGCCGGGGCCACGCCGCGTTCAAAACAATGCGTTGCTTGATGTCGGGTCGCACCAATCAGGGTGAGTCCACCGTCGGCGCGGGCCTTCATTCCGTTGTCTTCGCTTCGCGCCGATCGGCCCCAACCACAAGCAGGCCCTCCGGGTTCTTCCCCGACCAGTCATCCCAGCGCTTCGGTTCCAAGCGCGTGACCAGCGGGAGTCGACTTCCTTTCTTCACCCCGGCGATGGCCTTCAGTTCTTGTTGGGCCGACTGCCAAAAGCTCTCCGACGCCGTGTCGTAGAGGATGGGTTTGTCGTTGAGGAAATAACCCGTGGGCCGGAAAAAGAGCGTCTCGCCGGCGACCACGGGGTCGAACACGCGGACGGCCTCCTCGGCTGGGAGGAAGGGCGTTTGCACCACCAAAAACCTGCGCTCCGCGATCGTGTCGTTGACGACCTCCACCAACTCCATCAACCGCTGGGGATACGCAATGGAGACCCCTTCCCGAGCCATTGGGTAAACGACCGCTGAGGGCGGCAGTCGCTCCCATCGCGTCTCCCCTTTTCGTTCGAGCACGGTCTGGTCAATGGCGCGGACCACGCCTCGCGCGTAAACGAGCGTCAACTTGCTCTCGTCGAAGTCTCGTGCGTGGACGTGAAACCAGTTGTGGGTCTTCGCTTCGTCGGACCAACCGGCCCAGACGAGCAGCTCATCCCCCTCGTGACGAAAGTACGGCTGCGGTTTCTCGGCCGCGTTGGGGATCGGGTGAACGTCCACGAAGCCGATGACCGTGGTGGCCTCCGCCCGGAGCTGCTCGCGCCTCAAGGCCGACCACTCGTTCCAGAGGGGCGGCACTTGAAGTCCGATGAACCCACCAAGGAAGGCCAGGCCCCCCCAACCTGTCAGCTTCGGCAACGAAAGACCGCGTTTCGAAGTTTGTCCTGGCGCGCGCGCGGGATTCTCGGGCTGGTCGGACATGGTGAAGGTCCCCGGAGGAGAAGGAAGCGATGGGGCGGAGCGTGGGCCCGGCGGCTGACGAGGCGTTCTTTATCACGCGCCCAGGGGGATGGGGTCAAGCGCGCGGCGAAGCTGGCGGGACGCCTGATGGACCCGGCGACCGGACCAAGCATCACTCTCAAGTACGCCAACCGGGCCAGCGGAACCAGGTCTTGCGCGCTGGGGGGACCGGTGTCGTGGGCGGCGACGGGGGCGCCTGCGCGGCGCGCGGGAGTCGCCCCGCGAGGAAGCGCTCCAGGTCTTCGGCCAGGGCGCGAGCCGAGCGGTATCGCTCACTGGGGAGTTTGGCCAGACACTTCACGCAGATCGCCCCCAAAACGGCGGGCACTTCCGCCCGCAAATGCTCGGGGCCGACTGGCTCGCTATGGCGGACCGCGTCCACGACATCATGGACCGACATGCCCGTGAAGGGGCGCCGACCGGCCAGGCACTCGTAAAGGACCACGCCCAAGGAGAAGACGTCCGCGGCGCGGCCCACGTCCGACGATTTGCCCATCGTTTGTTCGGGGGCCATGTATGTGGGTGTTCCGAGGATTTGTCCCGAGAACGTGGTGAACATGTCTTCTTGGCCGGATTGCGCCTCGGGCGCCTCCATACCCAACATGGGTTCGGGCCCGCCGACGAACTTGGCCAGGCCGAAGTCGGAGATCTTGGGGACCCGATTCGGGGTCAGAAGGATGTTGGCGGGCTTCAGGTCACGATGGAGGACGCCCCGTTCGTGCGCGAAATCGACCGCGCTCGCCAGGGTGATCACCAGGCGGGCGGCCTCGTCGGGCGGGAGCGGGCCCTGGCTGAGCAGGTCGCGCAGGTCGCCCCCGTCCACCAGTTCGAGGACGAGATACTGGGCGTCGTCGAGTTCCCCCACGTCGTAGATCTTGACGATGTTGGGATGGTCCAAACGGGCCACGGCCATCGCCTCGCGCCGAAAGCGCTGCCATTTCGTGTCCGCGACGCCCGGTTGCCGCGGGGCCAGTTTGATGGCCACCATCCGGTCGAGCTCGCGGTCGTGGGCCCGATACACGGCCCCCATTCCTCCCTTGCCGATCTGTTCGAGCACCTCGTAACGGCCGATCCGGCGAGGTGGTTCGGGCGCGCCGACCGTGAAGCCCAGGGACTGGGACTCGTCGTCCGCGATTCCTTCGCCGTCGATCGTGGGTGGGTCGGCCGTGGAGGTGGCGCCGCTGTGGAAGGAGATGATCGAATGGAGGAGAAGGTCGTCGTTGGCCAGGGCCGAGTCGCCGATAAGGCCCAACTCCGGACGCGGCGGCGCAGGTCCCAGGACGAGGCCCTCGACGATGTCCTCCTCCGTCCTGTGTGAGGTCGCGCGCGCGGGCGGCGACGACTTGATCGCGGCGGCCTCAAGGTCATCAAGGGCCTTGTGGACCGCGTCGATCGATGGGAATCGGCCCTCGGGCGCTGGGTCCAGGAGTCGAGAGAGGAACGTCGCGCCGGGCCCGTCGGTAAAAAGTCCGCAATGGGAGGGCAGGGGGGGCACCTGGTCGCGGAGGACGTGCGAGACGATTTCGAATGGGTTCACGCCCACGAAGGGGGGCGACCCGCAACACAACTGATAGGCCACGCAGCCGAGCGAATAGAAGTCGGCACGCGGCCCGAGGGCGCCGTCGCCGCGGAACTGCTCCGGCGGCGCGTAGCGATAATCATAGCTTAACCGGGCCATTTCCAACGTGAGTCCGTGGGTCCGCGGGGCCGGGTCGCCGAGCACCACGCGGTCGCGTGACGTCAGGAAGATGTTGGTGGGCTTCACGCCGCCGTGGGCCATGCCGTTCTCGTGAAACGGGCCCAAGCCCGAGAGCACTTGCCGTAAGGTCGCCCGCGTTTCGGCCCCCGAAAAGACGTGGCCCGAATCGATCAATCGCTGGAGTGTGATCCCGGGGACGTGGTCGCGCACCACGTAATGAAGCTGCTTCTCCGGGACCGAGCGGACCTCGCGCGTGAGCACCAGGTTTTCATGATGCATGCGCATCGACCGGCGGGAGAGGTCGAGGAAGCGGGTGCGGGCCTCGGCCTGTCCGGCCAACTCGGCCCGAAGGACCCGGACGACCACGTCGAGACCGGAGACGGCGTCGTGCGCCAGGTAGGCGGCCGTGATGAGCCCCTGACCGAGGACCTTTTCCAGTCGAAAAGGGCTCTTGAGTTCGCGGAAGACCTCGGCGATGCTCTCCAGGTCGAGGGCCAACTTCTTGCGTTCGAGCAAGAGCACGACACGGTCGCGGGTCTCACCTTGGATGATCACGACAAGCTGGTCGAGGAGGGCAACCACGTCGCGATGGGCCTCGAAAGCGGCGAGGCCGTCGAGGACGGTCCCGAGGCCCTCGCCCTGGCCCCGACCGGCCATTTCGAGGACGACTTTCACCACGCGGTCCCAACCAATCGCTCGCAGGACGTTTCGTCCCTTTTCGCGGATGGCCGCCTCGGTGGTGTGGGCCAGGGCCAGAAAGGCGACCGCCACACTCGCCGGCGACGCATTGTGACTGAGCCAGTCTAGGGCCGTGATCGCGCGCTCGACTTGGCCGCGCGTGATGGCCTCTTCAGCCGCGGCGGCGACGGCCTGCGGACCTTCGCCCACCGGTAGGCCCTCGATCGCCAGGACCGTCCGGTCGGGGTCGTGGTTGAACGCCGTCGCGCTCGTCACGAAGGCCCCGCCCGGGCCGGCCGATTGGTGCCAGGGCCTTTGGGAGTAACCGAGCTTCTTCGCGTCGAACTCCACCGCCGAGGCGACGTACTCGAACAATTCGTGGACGCCCACTTTGCCGTCGTGGTCGCGATCGGCGGCCCCCTTCATGCCGCGTAGAAGGTGATAAGTGAAGAGACCGTGGCCCAGCGCCTCGGACTCGATCGACACCTGCCCCTCGTCGCACGACGCGATCAGATACCGGCCCCGGCTGCCTCCCAACCCCTGGAAGAGGGCCGGCCGGATCGCCATGTCGCGGGAAGAGAGGCCGGCCTGGGTCTCCCGCGCCGTCACGCGCCCCGAGTGACAGCAGTCGAGGCAAACGATAATCGTCGCGGCGTCAATGGCCTCCACCCAGCGGCCGATCTCGGTCATGGAGATGCCCCGGGTGACAACGTCGTCCGGGTCGGCGTCGTGAGGCAGGACGTATCCTTCCTCGCGACTGCCCATCCGGTGGACCACGCCGTGACCGGCGAAATAGAGCAACGCGATCTCGGCGCCGCGCGCCGCTTCCGGGAGCCCTTGGAAGTGCGGCTCACGAGTTCGTCGCGGTTAGCGTCGCCATCAGTGCGCAAGAGGACCCGGTCGGCTGGAAAGCCGCCGTGATTGGGGTCGAGGAGAACACTCGCGAGGGAGGAAGCGTCGCGCGCGGCGTAACGCAAGGACGCCACCCGGTCGGTGTGGCGGTAGGACCCGACCCCGATCAATAAGGCGGCCCCGGGTCGCATGTCCGTGGATCACCCAAGTCCCGACGCCCGACGGTCGGACATCACCGATCGTAAGGAGGAAGTCGCGCCGCAGCTTGCTGGCCCGTCCCACGACCGAACATCATACGTCAGGCGACGATCAGGTCCCAGGTCCTCTCCGCGATTCTTGGCGATCATGTCATTCTCCCGTTGCATCGCGACCAGGCCCATTCCGGTAAGGTCCCAATGTCACCAGGGCCCGGATGTCTCGTAGGCCCCCAACATTTCGCCTGGACATTCTGGCGTCCCGTCGCCGGCGACGTTATAAAGCGTGTCTCGTCTTTTCGCGCCCTTCGCTTTTCCCCCGCCGGTCCCTTCGCCCCGATCGAGGTGCTTCCATGCGTGCGGCCCGTCTTCGCGCCCGGCGTCATCGTTCGTGGACTTGGGGCCTTGAGGGCCTGGAACAACGCTGCCTTTTGACCGGGGACGTTACCATCCCCCTCGACCCATCGTTCGACCAATTCGGCGACCAAATCTCGACGGTGATGGCCTACGAAGGCGGCAGCAAGGTCACGTTCGGGATCTTCGACACAGGCGCCTCGGCCGTGACCATCGGAGCCGAGGACCAGGCCCTGTTCGACTTCCTGGAAGACCCCATCCCGATCAAGGTCCCTGGCGGCGCCGTGGCCGAAGGGATCGGCGGCGCGATCATCGGCGATGTCTCCATGCCGGGGCGCATCCTCGCCGACGGGTTTCACGCGGCGGCCATCACATTCGACGATCAGGGCTTCCCCGTCTTCAACATGACCCTGGGCGACGGCTCGGCCTCGACGCCCGGCATCCAGGTCTTCGTGGGCACGGAAACGGGCAGTCCCGACTTGCCCACGATCACGGGTACGCCGGTGCTCGTCCCGTCGGCCGACAACCCCAACGGCTTGGCCGCGATGGTGGACATGACCGGGGCGACCCTCGACTTCTCGGACCTTGTCCCCGGCCTGATCGTCCCGATCCCCGACGTCCACTTCGTCGCGCCCACGACCACGATCGCCGCCACGCCCGACACGACGCAGGTCCTCAAATTCCCGCTGGAGTCGTTCGGGTTCGACAATTACGCCAATCCGGGCGACCTCATCACCGAATCGTACATCCGCCTGCTGCCCAACGTCAGTACCACCGAACACACCAACTCGACCTCCGGCGGCCACTTCCTCTTCGACACGGGATCGCAGCTCACGATCATCTCGACCGCGATGGCCAACCAATTGGGACTGGACCTCGAACACCCCGAGACGACCATCACCGTGCAGGGGGTCGGCGGCACCGAGGACATTCCCGGTTTCACGATCGACACTCTCTCCTTGCCGACGATCGACGACACCAACGTCCACCTGACCAACGTGCCCATTTATGTGCTCGACATCGCCGACGGTGTCGACGGCATCCTGGGCATGAACTCGTTCGACACCGCCAACCAGTTCCTCTTCAACCCGTACGACCCGATGGGACCGTCGCTCTCGGTGACTTATCTCACCGACCCCAATCGCGGCGCGCCGCCCGACCTGGGAGACCTGGGCGTCCTGCTCGGACACGGAGGGAGGAACTCCGGCATCCTCCATGCGATCCGAGGCCATTCCAGTCCCATTTTCGACGTCGGCGCCAAGGCCGATCTGCAAGTGAACGCGCCGACCGCCTCTTCGTTTGGTTAATCGGCCACCTTCCAGATCACGATGCCCGCCGCCGCCTCGGGACAGGTGGAGCTCATGGACGGCGCCAAGGTGGTGGCCAAGGCCATCCTCGACCACGGCTCGGCGACGCTCGCGACCTCGAACCTGGGCGTGGGCGATCATGCGCTGAAGGTCCATTATTCGGGTAGCCTCGCTTACCGCTCGACGAATTCGAAGGCGATCGCGTTGAAAGTGGCCAAGGCCGCGCCCTCCGTGGACGTCGCCACGCAAGCCGGCCCGATCGTGGTGGGACAACCCATGACCGTGACGGCGAGGGTCGCCGCGCGGCCCAACGGTGACGTCGCGCCCGCGGGGATGGTCCGCTTCTACGACGGTGACAGGCTGCTTGGGTCGTCGGTCCTCCAAGGAAAGACGGGTCAGGCCACCGCAACGGTCCGCCTCATTGACTCCGGATCGCGCACGATCCGCGCCGTCTTCGATGGCGACCTGAATTATCAAGGCGCGGCGGGGACAATCCCGCGCTCCATCGCCAAGGCGAACAGCACGACGACCGTGAAGGTCGCGACCGTGCTCAAGGGCAAGCCCGGCAGGCAATCATTGGACTCGTACCAAGTGACGGTGCAAGTGGCCGCGGTCGCCCCAGGCCAGGCCGGGCCGACGGGTTCGGTGGTGGTCACCGTGGGGAAGACGAAACGGACCCTCAAGCTGACCAACGGCGCCGCGACGTTCAAACTCACACCCGCCCAAGGACGCGGTCAAACCCTCACGGCCGCCTACGCCGGAGACGGCCGCCTTCAGGCGAGCGTCTCCAAGAAGCTGACCATCTCGGCGCGTTGAGGTTTCCCGCTCTTGGCGAACTCAACGCCTGATGACGATGTGGGCCTTGCTGTAGGCGGTCCCGTCGATGGGCAACTGCGGTAGGCGCTGACCGACCGTGTACTCTCTGTCGCTCCACATCACGACGATCAAGAAGTACTCGTCGCGACCCAGGTCCTCCTCGCCGAATTGGGCGAGCGTGCGGAAGCGTCCGTCCTGGAACGTGACTTTCCCCTGGACCCAAAAGGGCCGCGGCTGCTCGGAACTCAGAAGCGGCGCGACGAGCACGTAGGGCCGGCCGGTCTTGCTCTCGTCGGCCTCGCCTGTGACGTACTCCTTCAGACCGACGACCGGCACGCCGGCCGCCCCCTTGGGCACTTCGATGTCCACGATGCGCGGCGGCTTGGTCTGGTCCACCGGCGAGACCTTCACCTCTTCCCGGCCCGCCAGGAAAGAGGCGGCCAGCAACGAGAAAAACAGACACATGGGGACCTCCATCGTCTGGAAAAACGGTCGTCCGTCCCATTCGAGTGAATCGGCGCGACCTACTTACGATATAACGGGAATTCCGTAAGAATCAAGGGGCCTGTTCCTTGGCCGTCATTTGATCGTCTTGTCGGTGACGAGCTTCTCGATTTTCTTGATGGTTTCCGGGGGCAGGTCCATCGCCGCGGCGAAGTCGACGATGGCCCGATGGCGCAGGCCGGGCGGATAGGATTGGACGATCGCCTCGAACGTGAAACGAAACACGTCGCTCGGCCCGACACGCGTCATGTAGGCGGTTTGCGGCGAACGTGAGGCCGACAGGGCCCCCCGCGTGCGCACACCGAGGAGGGGTGTCACCGTGCCGTCGGCCCCGCGACGCACTTCCACAAGCAATTGTTTTCCCAATGCCGAACGCAAATAGGTGGAGATTGTCGTCAGCGCCGGCGGGGTCTCACCATACTCCGCGCGCCTCTTGCAGACACCTTGGTGGATCTCCGAGAGCTTGAGAGCGCAGTCCTTGGTGCCTCGTTTCTCTTGCTCGTCCCAGAGGACCGCCAAGCAATCGAGCTCACCCGCGGTCGGGTCCTGGGGAACGGGTGCTGACATCGTGATTCGCGACCTTTCTCGGCGAAGGGGGTTGACTTTCGACCCTTGTCCTACGAAACTAACGTAAGACCGGAATCGATACTCACGGCGAAAGACTTTCGGGATAGATCAAGTCCAAGGCATTCTATCCGAGAGTTCATCGAAACTCCAGGTCTCGTTGTTTTCAGGAACACCCTTGATTGGGACCTTCGTCCGAGCCTTCCCGTATCTCACAGAAAGGTGAACGACCATGACGACGATGCTTCGCGAGCGACCGACCAAGGTCGCCAACCGCCGCCGTGAAGCCACGGCGCGTTCTCCGATCCCGGTCGCGTTCAAGACCGCCATGTCGCCCCATCCGTTCGTGACCACGTTGGACCCGGACATGACCTTGAGCGAGGCCGTGGCCGAGGTCCGCCGCCGGCCCCCCGTGGACAGCATGGAGGGCATGCGGCTGCAACAACTCGCACGCGAGTTGTCCGGCCCTCACGACTTCCTGGCCATCAACGCGGCCGGCGAGGTCACCAAGGTGGACCCCGAGGCGACGACGATCGACGAGATCGCCACCCCGCGCGACGTGCGCACGCCCCGAGGTGTGGAGACGACCCGAATCGCCGCGTTTGAGGTCCAAGCATACGCACCAGTGGGGTGACATGCGATCGCCGCGGGTGGGGCCATGCCTCACCCGGGCGATGGGAGGGGCCAGACCATGTTCGGCTTCAACTCCGCTTTGGACCACGACCTCGCGAGGCTCGGTCCAAACGTCATCCTGCCCGACGGTCTCTACACGCGGACACGCAAATCGCGTTCGGGCACAACCACGCTCATCACGGCGCGGGAGGAGGAACAACCCCTGCGCCGACTCGTCGGCCTCGAACACTTCAACGACCACGTCGCGCATCGCAACGGTTCGGCGGTGCGCCGGTTCCTGCAAGACGAAGTCGAGACGGCCCGGGCGCGGATCAGCGACCAGGCCCTGCGCCACTTCGTGGACTTCCTGCTGCCGACCTTCCTGGAACGGGATTGTTCGCGCGTGTCCATGTCCGACTGGGACAGCGACTTCGACTTCCCGTTCGCATCCGACGACCCCTCCGGCGTCATCGACGGACTGGCCCGCGAGGTCCCGCGCATGCGCTTGCCGGTCCCTTCCGTCGTGATGTCGGACCGGCTGATCGTCTTGCGTTCCTTGGACTCGCCACCGATGGGATTGCGCGTGCATCACAAGGGCTGCCACTTGGGGCCGACCGGAGAGGAACCGGCGCTCGCCGACTTCCTTGTCCGATGGCAAATCGAGGCCCAGGCTTGGCTTGATCGAACACGAGACGGCCTGGTGCAGATCTCTGAAGTGCCCGAGTCGAAAACCTCGCGCCTGGCGCGCGAAGAGGTCCGGCGCTTGGGTCACTATCAGCGTGGCGACCTGTTCTTCCTCCCCGGTTCGCCTCCCGCGATCGGTCACGTCTTGCCGCCCCACTTCAACTGGACGTTGCGCCGTGACTCGATCGGCGACCTGGCGATCGTGGCCGCGCTCACGTTCCCGGCCCGCCTGGGTCCGCCCCGCGTCGTCGTCAAGGACAGCCAGGGCCGCTGGGTGGCCTTGCACCTGACTCATGGCCTGTGTTTGGGGGGTGTCCCGCCGGGCGGCCCGTCCTGCCCATCGGGCCTCACCCTCATGGCGTATCTCCGTTGGGCCGCGATCCGCGCGGCCGGAAATGGGGCCTTCCATGCCAACGACCTGCCCAATCAGTCCTCGTGACGAGTCCTCAACCATGAAGGCCCCCAGGCTGATCATCGGCCGCCGGCTCCTCAGCAAGGTCGTGGCTCTGGCACGCGAAGCGGGGCCCAATGAGTGCATCGGGCTCCTGGCGTCTCGTGGCCCCTCGGGCCCAGTGATCGGCGGCTGCGTCTTGCCTTCCCAAGACGCGACGCCCTGCCAGGCCGAGGCCGAGCCGGTGGCGATCCGCGCGGCCGTGTCGGACCTACTCGGCCGGGGGCTTGTCCCCGCCGGTCTCTGGCACAGCCACGGCAACAGTGAAGTGCATCATTCCTTCGTGGACGACGAAACGACACGCCGGTTCTTGCCCGCCATGGCCGAACGCCTGTTTCGCCGGCCGCGCACGGCGCCGCTGGTGCCGATCGTGGTATCACGGGACGAGGCCGAGCTTCCCTTACGTGACGGCACGTATCTCCGCTTCGCGCTCCTCGGTCCGGCGATCCCCGGATCGGATGCTCGGACGCGCATCGCCTGGACCTCGACCACGATCCGGATGGCGGCGCGGCGATCCCAACCGAGGGCGATCCGGTCGCCCGACCGCTTGCGGCTCGTGGGCGGGCCGGTGGTCCTCGACTTGGGCCTTCCGGAGGGACACGTCCTGGAATCGCGGGTGGTGGATCGCTCGCCGCTTCGCGTGGCCCGCATGTGGTCGCTCGTCGTCAACACGGCGGGGGAAACGCATGCGGAAATGCTCACTCTTCTGGACATTCAAGGGCGGTCGGTCGTCCAGCAGCGACCTTGCTCGATCGAAGTGGTCGGCAAGGGTGCCACACGAGCGGCCGCGCGGGGAGGTCGGTCGTCATGACCAGGTTGATGGATTTCTACGACCGTCAGAGGCGGGTCCCCGGCTGGCGTCAGGAGCCCTTGCGCGAGGCGCGGGTGGCGGTCGTGGGCCGCGATTGGGTGGGAACCTATGTCGCGAGCGGCCTGAAATCGATGGGGATCGGCGAGGTCCTTTGGTTCGGCGCCCCGCGCCCCTGGACGGACGGGACGGCCGCCTTTTTCCTCAACCAAGATGGGCCGTCCGCGCTGAAGGAGGAGCCTTACGACATCGAGTTCGGCCCCGAACTGGCGTGGGGTTGCGCCGGCCGCATGCCCCGCTATCTCGTTTGCGCCACCGAGGACCGCGACGAGTGGCTCAACGCGTTGGGTTGGGCCGACCGGAACCATGTGGAGGTCCTGGGCGGCCGCGCATCGCTAGGCGGCCACTTCGGCACCGACCCGCCGGCCCGGGCGTCCGACGCGCCGCAAGACCCGGTCATCGCCTTGATGGTCGCGGCGCTGCTTGTCGATGAAGTGCGCGAGCGCCTCAGTCCCTTGCACCTGGGGACGGTCACCCCGCAAGGCGGACTGGGCCTCACGCCCGCCCCGCCGCGGCGGCCGCTGGAAGTCGACCTCGTGGGCGTGGGGGGTATCGGCGTTTGGGCCGCGCACGCGCTCTGCGCCTCATGCGGCGGTCAACTCCGCTTGCGCCTCTGGGACTTCGACTCGGTCGGCGCCGAGAACCTCAACCGCCAAGCCCTTTTCACGGTGGCCGACGCGGTGCGTCGAGCGCCCAAAGCGCTCGCCGCGCGGCGGACCCTGAGCGAGGTCTTTCCCCATGTCCAAGTTTCGGCCGAAGTGAGGAAGATCGGCGCAGACGAGATCGAAGAGTTGAAGACGGACGCCAGGCGGCCGTCGGTCGTCCTTTCGGCGGTGGACAACGCCGAGACCCGACTGATGCTCCAGCGCTTGGGACAGACCTGTCGGGTGCCGGTGGTCCAAGCCGGTACGGGGACCTTCCTGGCCGATTGCTTCACACAGGTCGTGGGAGGGGCGTCGCTGGACGACCAGACCCACGGCGCGATGAGTGCCGCGATGGTCCGCGAGGCGCTGGGTCGGCCGGCGGGTCACTGCGGGGTGGACCCAAGTTATGTGGTGCCTGGAATGATGGCCGGCGCCTTCCTCGCCTATCGCGCGACGCGGATCGGCAAGGGCGGCCCGTTATCGCCAATGCGTTGGCGGCAAGGCGATCGGCCCCGCGAGGTACGGGAAGAGACCGCGGGGTTCGACTTCGGCGACGTCTTGAGTCGGATCGCGCGTGTGCTCTCACGGCCGTTGATCGGCGCTGGGAGCTAGGTCACCCCGAAAACGGCGTCAAGAACCTGCCGAAGTGCTCTTCGAGTGCGTCGGCCAGTTTGGGGACCTCGGGGAATCGATTCTCCAGGCCGCCTGTGAGGGCCAAGGAAACGGCCCCCTGGCCCAGGTTCAGACGGACCACCGCCAGAGGGACCACGCGCCCGCGCCTCGGCGCCAATCGATCAATCCCCTACGAAGAACCGATACAGTCCCATCGGGCACGCGTTGCTCGGCAGGCGTGAGGAGGCCGGGATAGGCGGGTCGCCCCGGTGGCCGGCCGGTGCTTCGGTATGGCATGAGCTTAATGTACTGCGGCGCCGTCGGATTTTCCTCACCCGGTCGAGGACGATGCGATTCGTACGGGCAGGCCCCGTCGCGCGCAGGATGCCTCTCGGGGCCGACGATAACGATCCCCACGCGAGCATCTGCAAGAAACTCCGGCGCCGGCTCCGGCCGTGGACGGTCCTCCTCGGGCAGCGCGCGACAGCTGGACGAGACTTGACAAGACAATACGTCGCGTCTAGTCTTGTCGCATGACCCAGCCGGCAAGGTCCCAGCCCACCCGCCGCGCCCTGCTCGAAGCGGGCCGCCGAACGCTCACGGCGAATCCGGCCGCGGCGCTCGCGGACGTCGCCGCCGAAGCTGGGGTGTCGCGCGCCACGGT
>CALLYK010000552.1 GCA_937858365.1 uncultured Isosphaeraceae bacterium
CGGCGGCCGTCGGCGTCGACTTGTACTGAAAGCTGTTGTCCGAAACCGTCCCCGAGAGATAGACGCGGCCCGATGTGTAGGCCCGATCAGACGCTTGCTCCATCGTCAAGACGGAAGTCGGCGAGGCCCCGGATTCGAACTCAAACGTGTTGCCCGTCATCACCAGTCCCAAGATGGGGCCGCGCGTCCACTTCTCCGGTGCGCTATTGGTGCCGTACGGACCCGGCGCGGTCGTGTCGGTCGTTCCATCGTTGTTCGTGGTCTGGCAGTGGATGTAGAACGGGATCGCCCCCACGAACCGATTGTCCACGACCTGGCAGCCGTAGTCGTTTCCGGCCAGTTGGATTCCGTTGTCGGCTTGATCGACGCCGGTCAGGATCGTCCCGTCGGAGCGGTACTTGCTGAGGTCGAACTTGTTTCCATGGACCTCCAGGCCGACGGACCCTCCCGTGATCGAAACGATGCGCGTCTCGTCGGCCGAGAGGGGCTGATCGAGCAGGTACGTGTGGTCGTCAATCCTCTGCGCGATCTGACGCCATTGTCCCTGGGACGCCCCGGACAAGACCGCGACGACGCTGCCCGCCGAGGGCCGTGCTCCACGAAGGTCGCCGATTTGAAGGACTTGACCGCCGTTGCTGATGGAGGACCACCCCTCGTAATGGGGCGAGTACGACTCGGTGAGGATGTTCTCCGGCGCGTTTCGCCCTTTTGTGGGGTCACTATAGGTGGCGCCCGTCGGCTGGCCGTAACCCCCGTCCACCAGGTTCCCCTGGATGAGGTTTCCCCAACCCTGGTCCTTGAGGACGAAGAACCGGTCACCCGCGCCGGACAACATCCGATCCGGGTCCTTTAGGTGAGCGTGATTGGCGCGAATGACCAGGTCGTGGGCCGTCCAGGCGCTGACGAAGACAGGGCTGAAGGTCCTCGCCGGGGGGCCTTGGTAATCGTTGGACAAGACCTCCCAAGGTCCACCGCGCAGTTCGATGGGGCCCCCCACGAACTTGCTGTTGTTGATTCGCCCGCTGTCGAGAGTGTCCGCCTTCAGAATGTCGATCGCGCGCAGGTTCGATGGCTGCTGGGAGCCCGGCGACGGCGCCTCGACATCCAATGCCACGATGGACACGTCGATTTGGGAATCGGTCCCCGCCATCTGGATGACCGCGCGATTGTCATTGTCCTTCCCCGAGGCCGCGTAGTTCCAGTCCGCCATCGTCCCCGCGAAACGCACCTGGAACCCATTCAGGCCGACATGACTCGCGTTGACCCTGATGGCACCGGCCGAATTACGCCACGCCAAACCGTTGGCGCTGGTGTCGTCCACGAGATGAAAACGCAACTGCACGCCGGGGTCGGCCAAGAGCGAGATGGGATGGTTCAGGTCGAGCGGCGCGTAAAGCTCGTAGATGCCGCCGTTGCCCACGTTGAGATGGACGTAACGAACCGCGCTTTGATTCGCGAGGGCCTGGAGGTCCTTGGCGTGATTGACGTCGGTGTCGTTGCTGGGCCAAATTTCGGCGATGGAGGTCGCGGTCGCCGGGTATCGCAGCGACGGGTCGTACGGCCCTCCGAAGAACTGCTTGAAGTCGTTCATGACCCCAAGGTGAATCGGAGCATGAGCCGGCTGTTCGTCTCGTCGCGAACCGGTGGAAAGTCGATGTCCGCACGAGTCGAATGGGCCGAGTAGGCGGTCCGCAACGGGACGTTGACGCCGTCCTGGTTGAACGGCCACTCCTGGCCGAATTCGTTGCTCAGCATGACGTTGGTGAGCGTGGTCGCGTCGGGCAGGCCATCGACGTTCAGGTGAATGTCGCCGGGATCGTTGTTGGCACCGGAGGACGGCAATTGCTTGTCCCACGACACGGTGCCTGGGAACGACGTGATCGAGTAAGGCGCGGGCACACGGCTGTAGGGCGCGGTCGGATTGGTGAAGGGCGCGACGAGCGTCTGGCCGGTGTGCGGAAAGACGTCCTGCTTCCCGTTGGGGTACACGACCGTGAAGGTGAGCGCCTGGTTTTGAAGGTTCGACCCGGGAGACACGTAGGCGTTCGCCGTCGTGGTGTAGATCGGGTTGCCGCTGTCCACGCCCGTTCGGTCTTGCTGGAACTCCATGCGCCAGTGGTCGTTCCGATCCGAGCGGGTGCCGTTGCCCGCATACCATAATTCGGGCGGTGAGCCCCAGAACCACTGTTCCGGGACCTGGGTGTCGGGGAACGTCCGGCCGGCTGGGCCCCGCAGCATGACGAAGCTCGGCCCGTAGGTCGACACGTTGGCCACCGTGAGCTTCAAGTCCTGATACTTGTCAGGACCGACGTTCCAACTGGGGCTAGTGAAATCAACGTCACTTTGCGCGGCTTGAACCGACAGTTCCTTGCCTGAAACGCGAAGGTTGTAATCCGTGGCTTTGGTCAGGACAAACCCCGGGTTCAGGATCGAAGTCCCGTAGTAAGTCTGTTCGGGGGGATTACCATCGTTGAACGTGATTTTGCATACATCGTAGTAATACCCCTGAGCATCGATGTCGTTCGATCTTCTGGGGTGGCCGGGGTCCAGGTAGATGTCGGCCCTTGAAGAGCCGGCCACCCTGTCGACGACCATGGTTGTTTGAGGATCAGGGTGGGACAAAAAAACGCCTCCACCCTCTCCACCAAGTCTACCTATGTCAACGCGAATAATCTGTTTGTCTGTTGGGAGATTGGTAAGGACCACATGGATGTCCTGAAAGTCATCACCTTTGATGTCATTTCCCTGACCCCTCCCGACTTTGTCCGAACCATCCTGTTCGGCGTAGTTTGCGAGGATCGTGAGGAGTGTGCGAGCCTCAAGGGGGCGAACTCCCGGCGTGAAGCGACGGCGGACGCGAGCGTTCATGATGCGTAATCCGGTGATGAGCCGACTTCTTGAGTAATCGTCGGCTTGGAAAGCGGAAACATGCGCCAACGAGGCACATGGCTATCGCTGTGAGTAAGAGCGCGGCGGATGATGGCTCGGGTGTGGGCACGAGAAGGAAAGCGTGATCGACGCCGCCGACGTATCCCTGGACGATGATTTCACCGCGGTTATTGATCCCTCGGGCCCAATTCAGCACGAGGTCCGACGTATTAGGGATCATCGAATTCAAGTCTTGCATCTTGCCGTCCTGGTACAAAAAAGCATGTGATATATAGCTATGATCATCGATTCCCGAGGCACCAACGATTTGACCCAGGTCGTTGATCGCATAGGCGGTAGCCCCCTGCCCGCCCAGTCTGCCAAGATCGATAAACATCCCCTTGTCCATGAGATAGGCTGAGTACTGTGCGGCACCGACGACTTGACCGGCGTTGTTGATTCCAAAGGCACTAACAACGGGCAGGATGGTCGTGGTCCCCCGAGAGTTTAGGAAGGCGACCGGCGCCCCGAAATCGTTTCTTGCGGCGCCTACGAATTGGCCTTGATCGTTGATGGCGTGTAATTCGGACACGCCGATCGATTCGGTTTTCCCTGTCAACCAGCTCACGCCGGAAGAAATCGGAATGACATGGGTCCCCGCCGAGTCGCGGACGTACGTTTCTCCGTTGTACCCGCTGCCGAGGACTACTCCGCCCTGACTCACCGCGCGATCCGGATAGCCGTATACCCGACCCGAGTCGTCAATGCTCAAAGGGAGGTCCGCCGTGATGGGCGTCAGGCGGCCTTCGCTGTAGAGTTGGCCGCCTTTGCCGAAGGTCTGGAAGACGACGTCTCCTCGATTATTGATGCCGTAAACGTAGCTCGGTCCGCCCCCCCCCGCGAGGGCGCCCAGGTCGACGACCCGTTACATCGAGTCGGCGAGGGCCGCCGACCCCGCGCCGCTCGCCAGGAACAAGGCGACCAAAGTGGCAAAGACCCGCGTCACGCGAAGGTCCATGGGAGACTCCTTCCTCTTGTCGAACCCGATCTTCCGCCTTCCACCACCGACCATCGCCGTCGGCATGGGGTCCTGCGGACTGACTACACCAACCCTCTCCTATCAAGTGCCGGATCGGCAGTCAAGAGGGCTTTGGGGGCTTTGGGGGCTTTGGGGTCGTCGACGAGACAAGAGATCGACGAGGCCGTCCCGAAGTCATAACATCACCCGCTTTGACTGCGGCCGTCAGCCAACGACTGCCGCGGGCCGACGGCATGGCGCCGCGCATGTTCCCCAAGCGGAGAGGGTCGGGGTCCGAGCGCTGACGTTCCAGTCCGCACTCATTGATCGGCCCGTCAAGAGACGCCGCGAGTCGGTCGGCGAGGACGGCGAGGCGTCCCGACAAACGAAAAGACCCCGGCGCGATCGTGGGATCGCGCCGGGGTCGTGTCCTCGTCGGGAAAGGCCCATCTTCCGGTGAGGGCGATGGGCCTTCCGCTCGGGGATCAATGCTTGGTCGTGGTCGCCTTCTTCACCGGGGCCTGGTGCAGGTTGACGGCGAGCGGCTTGGGCGTCGCCACCTTGGAGGTGACGGTCGCCTTCTTGGCCGTTGTCGTCGTGGCCAACTTGGTGGTGACCTTGGCCTTGGCGCCGAGGACCACCTTGTTCTTGACGGCCGTGTTCGTCCTGACGCCGTTGACGGGCGTCGGGTTGATGTTCGGACCGCCGTTGGGGCCCAACGGGGAGGCCGGGCCGATCACGCTCTTGGGAGCGAGTCCGACACCGTGGACCGCGTCGAGCCGGGCCACGAAGTTGCCGCCGTTGACGTTGTTGCCCGACTGGAAGTGCTTGTAGAACTCACCGTCGAGCTGGTTCCCGGCGAGGTCGGTGATGCCGAGCTTGCCCGAGAACGCGGTGAAGAGGTAGTGGCCGTTGCGGAGGACGTGTCCCCGGTTGAACTGGACTGCGGCCGTGATCGGCGCGGTGGGGTCGGTGACGGGCCCAACGATGAAGTTGTTGGGCGAAGCCTGCGGCCCCGTGAGGATGCGGGTCACCTGGTACGAGCCGGTGGCGACGAAGGTCGTGAGGCCAGTGAGGTTGTAGTTCTTGGCGTTCACGATGGTCGGCCGGTAGGTACCGGAGAGGTTGTCCTGGAAGGTGATGAAGACTTGCCCGTGGTGCGGGTCGAAGACGACGTTGTTCACCTTCGGACCGTGGGTGTCGATGACCAGCGGACCCTGGTTGGCGTTGGGCAGGATGGTGATGTTCGCCTGCGTCTTGCCGAACTGGTCCACGGCCGTGGACGTGATCGTGTAGACCCCGTCGGCCAGGAGGCTGGACGTGATCTTCCACGCGCCGCTGTTGTTGGCCTGGGTCTTGCCGATCAGGATCGCGTCGCTGGACCCCTCGGGAGTGGCGTACACGTAGACCGTGGAGAACGGCTCCGACATCCCATAGAACTTGGGCTGCGGGACGTTGGTCACGGCGTCGGTGTTGGACGGGCCGCTGTCGGTCTTGGGGTCGAGGGTGCCCATCAGGTTGATGGGGACGTCGGCCACGACGGCGGTGTTCGTCAGCGTCACGGAGGAGCCGCCCTCGTCGACCACGTACACGGTGATCGTGTACTGACCGGCCATGCCGGCGTCGGCGTAGGTGTGCGACCCGTTCACATAGAACAAGCCGGACGAGTTCACCTTGGTGACGATGCCGGTCTGGCGCGGCGTGCCGTCGCCCCAGTCGATCGTCGCGGTGAAGTCGCTCACCGGGGCGTCGGCGTTCTGGTCCACGAACGCGGCGACGGGGCCGAGGTTGACGGGTTGCCCGAAGACGGGCACGGGGAAGTTGACGGCCTCGGTGGTGCTGACCACCGGTTGCACCGCCGCCGGCGTGAGTTTGCCGTCGGCCACGTCGGCCTCGGAGTGGGCCACGGTGACCGAACCGCCGTTGGACAGGACGTTGACGGTGACCTGGTAGCTGCCTTCCTCGACGTACTTGTGCGAGGCGAGGGCGCGGAAGGTCACGCCGTTGGGTCCGCCCAGGGCGGAGATGCTCGCGGCCGTCAGGGTCTCGATGGCGGAGCCGTCGCCCCAATCGACCGTCACCTTGCCACCGTTGGTCGTGAAGTCCGCGACGGTGGCGTAGGGGTTGGCCTGGACCCAGGTCGCGATGAGCGTGTTCGTGAACGTCACGCCCTCGATGGCCTGGATCGACGTGCCGAACGATTCCATCGGGGCGTCGCCCACGTTGGCCGTGTTGGCGACGGTGACCTGCTGGCCGCCAACGTCCTTGACGAGCACGCTGATGTTGTACGGCGTGGCGCCCGGGGCCGTGGTGTCACGCGTGTACACGTGGGTCCCGTAGACACCGAACAGGGCCACCTTGGTGACGCCGTCGGGCTGCGTGATCACGCCCATCGGCAGGACCGTGCCGACCGAGACCGGCGAGCCGTCTCCCCAGTTGATCGTCGCCGAGAAGTCGTCGGCGGGGGCCAACGCGTTCGAGTCGGTGAAGGTGACGACTTGAACGGTGAAGGGCAGGCCCTCGGTCTGGTTGAGCGGGACCTGGGTCTGGACGGGCAGCGGGTTCAGCGGGTTGTCGGTGATCGTCAGCGTGCTGACCGCGTTGACCGTGGAGGTGCCGTCCAGGTCGTTGATCGTCACGGTGACGTGGTACGTGCCCTCGTCGTACAGGTGCGAGGCGATGACCTCGAAGGCCGACCCTTGGGCGTTAAGCCGTAGGGAGCCCGGCGTGACGGTGCCGTCACCCCAGTTGATCGAGGCGAAGTAGTTGGCCGCCAGGAAGCCGGGCGGGAGCGGCAGGGTCAGCGGGTTCGTCGGGGTGAAGGCCGCGTCGTTGAACGAGGCGATCACGCCGTTGAACGAGGTGACGATGGGCAGGCCCGTGACGATGCTGTTGGTCACCTGGTATTCGGGGGCCGTGGCCGTCACGCCGGTCGCGGTGAGCGGGGCGTCGAAGACGGTCGCGGTCGAGTACGAGGTGAACGTGGCGCCGCCCTCGTCGGTCACGCGGACCCAGTAGGAGAAGGACCCCGGGTTCTTGTAGGTCTTGCCGACGCCGGAGACCGGGTCGGTGGCCTGGACGATGAAGCCGCCGCCGCTGGGGAGGACGGTGCCCGTCGATTGGGTGCCGTCGCCCCAGTTGATCAGGGCGGTGAAGTCGGACGCCACGCCGTTGGGGTTCATGTCGGTGAAGAAGGCGACCGTCCCCTTGAACTCCGCCCCTTCGGTGGTGAAGAAGGGGGCCGCCATCCCCATGATCGGGGCGTCGGCGATGTTCGCCTGGCTGACCACCGTGGTGGCCAGGAGGCCGTTGTGGTTGATCGTGACCGTGACCGAGTACGGCAGATTCGGGGCGACGTTCTCCTCGGGATACGTGTAGGAGCCCATCACGGCGAAGTCGTTGCCGCCCAGGGGCACGATCTGACCGATGGTCACCGAGCCCGGCAGGCCGGTGCCCCAGTCGATCCGGGCCGAGTAGCTGCTCAGCGGGCCGGGGATGCCGCTGTCGTTGAAGTAGGCGACGATCACGCTGGGCAGAGGCTTGCCTTCCACGCCGTCGATCCGCACGGGCGTGCCCGTAATCGTCGACGCCTGGATGTTCGCCTGCGTGGTGGTCGTCAGCCGCGCGCCGTCTTCGTCCCGGATGTAAACGGTGATCCGGTACGGCAGGTTCGGCGGCGTCGTCGGGTTGGCGTAGGTGTGGTTGCCCAGCACGTAGAAGGCCGTGCCCACACCGCCCGGCTGAACGAACGTGCCGGCCGACTGCGGCGTGCCGTCACCCCAGTCGATGGTGGCGACGAAGTCGCTCAGAGGCGCGATCGGGTTGCCGTCGGTGAACTTGGCGACCATCGTCCCCAGGAGCGGGGTTTGCTGGAACCCGTTCACGATCGGCTGGATCGGGTCGGCCGTCAGAGGCGCGTCGAGGACGTGGGCCGTGGAGAAGCCGAAGGCCGAGAAGAAGCCCGCCGGCGTGATCGCGTTGGTGTCGGTGACCGTCACCTTGATCGTGTAGGTCCCGGCTTCCGCGTAGCGAATCAGCGGGTTGGCGGGGGCCACGACCTCGAAGTTCGGGCCGCCCAAGGGCAGGATCGTGCCCGGCGTGATCAGACCGTTGCCCCAATCAATCTGGGCCGTGTAGGCCGAGATCGGGTCGAAGCCGACGGTGTTGATGAACGTCGCGACGACGGTGCCGTTGGTCGTGTTCTGGGCGTTGGGCAGGTAGATGCCCTCGGTCGCCAGAACATTGACCCCGGTGACGAGGAGCGGCACGGCCTGGATGTTCACCTGGGCCGTGGTTTGCCCCAGAAGGGTCGGCGAGTCGGTCTCGGCGATCGTGATCACCGGGAAGAAGGTGCCCGCCTGGGTGTAGACGTGGCTGCCGTTGACATGGAAGACGTGCAGGGCGTCTTCAATGATCACACCGGCGGTCGAGGTGCCGTCGCCCCAGTTAATGGAGGCGACGAAATCCACGGCCCGCTCGAACGGGTTGGCCGAGGTGAACGTGGCGAGGTCCACGTTGACCAGGGCGACGTTCTTGTAACCGTTGAGGACCAGCGGCGTCGGGTTGACCGTGATCGGCGCCTCGGCGATCACCGCCGTGGCCGTCGCGGTCGTTCGGCTACCACCTTCGTCCACGATCTGGACGATGATGGAGAAGACCCCCTCGGACTTGTACGTGTGGTTGCCCTGCACCAGGAAGACCGTGCCCGGCCCACCTGGTTGCGCGATCGTGCCGAAGCCGATCGAGCCGTCACCCCAGTCGATCGTCGCCGTGAAGTCGCTCACGGGGGCCAGCGGGTTGGCGTCGGTGAAGGTCACGATCGTCTGGAAGCCGATCGGGTTGCCTTCGACCCCGTTGATGATCCCGCCGTTGATGCCGGTGAGGGCCGCGTCCTTGACGGTCGCGAGGTTGACGGCCGTGATCGGGCCGGACCCGTTGCTGCCGACGACGGTCAGGGTGAGGATGTAGGTGCCCTCTTCCACGTAGGTGTGGGACGGGGCGAAGATGTTGAACGTGTTGGACCCGGGAGCGGTCGGGGCCACGATCACACCGGTCAGGTTGTTGTTGGTGGTGCCGTCGCCCCAGTTGACGGTCACCTGGTAGGTCGTGCCTGGGCTGTAGCCCAGGTCGGTGAACGAACCCACCAGCAAGGCGGCCGGGGTCGGCAGCCCTTCGGTCGCCGAAATCGGGAACGCGCTCAGGCTGAGTTGCGAGGCCGTCACGGTGACCGTCGTGTTGATCGTGGTCGATTGACCGCCTGCGTCCACGACCGAGATCGACACGTTCTTCACGCCCGCGGTCGCGTACAGGTGCGAGCCGCTCACGCTGAAGAACGCCTGGGTCGCGTTGCCGCCGACCGCGGTGACGAACCCGAGGGTCGTCGGCGAACCGTCGCCCCAGTTGATCGTCGCCGTGAAGTCCGAAACGGTGCCGAACGGGTTGTTGTCGGCGAACGTGCCCAGCGGGGCGTTGATCAACGCTTGGCCGGAGCCGACGAACTGCGGGATGCCGACGGGGTTCACGAGCGTGGCGTCGTGGACGTCGGCCGAGGTCAAGGCGGTCACGCGATCACCGAAGCGGTCCGAGATGACCACGGTGACGTTGTATCCCGCCGTGTCCTCTTCGAGATACGTGTGGTTGCCGGTGACCACGAAGGGCGTGCCGGGCCCGCCCGGTCGCGAGATCGTGCCGAAGGAGAGCGGCGAGCCGTCGCCCCAGTCGATGACCGCCGTGAAGTCGGCCGCGACCGCGGCGGGGTCGGAACTGGTGAACTGGGCCACACCCACGTTCACCAGCGGCAGCCCTTCGACCGCCTGGATGGGACCATTGGCCGGCAGCGGCGTCGCCGTCAAGGCGGGTCGCGCCACGATGGCGAAGTTGCCGCCGATGCCGCTCGCCGGGTCGTCGTCCACCACCGTGACCTTCAAGGCGAAGGCGCCCGGCTTCGTGTACGTGTGGGCGCCGGCCGGGACCGAGATGCTGAAGGCGCCGCCGCCCAAGGCCACGATGTCGCCCGGCACGGTGTTGTAGGGCGCCGAGCCGTCGCCCCAGTCGATGGTCGCCGAGTACGCCGAGAGTGGGTCGGGACCACCGGCGTCGGTGAAGGTCGCCACCACCTGCCGCGCGGCCGGGAAGGCCACGTTGAGGATGGGCGTGAGGGGCAGCACGTTGACGCTCAAGGGAGACTGCGTGATCGTCGCGGTCGGGGTGATCGGCGTCACCGCGATCGACGAGCCGCCGACGTCTTGCACGTTCACGCCGATCACGTAGGAACCGGCCTTCTCAAACGTGTGCGAACCATAGACCGCGAAGATGTTGCCGGCGGCCGACCCACCCACGAGTCGCACTCGGGCGTTGATATCGACCGGGGTGCCGTCGCCCCAGAGGATCGAGGCCACGAAGTCGCTCTCGGTCGAGTACGGGTTGGCGTCCACGAACGTGGCGACTGGCACGTCGTTCAACGGCTGGTGCTCAGCGCCGTTGACGGGCACGCCGCGGCCGTTCGAGAGCGGCGCGTCGGCCACGATGTTGACGATCGCGGTCGTGTTCGCCTTGGCGCCGGAGGCGTCGGTGATGAACGTCGAGACGAAGAAGGGCCCGCCCTCTTCCGTGTACGTGTGCCGGCCGGTGACCAGGAAGGTCCCCGGGGCACCGCCCGGAATGATGGCGCCGACCGTCTGCGGCGAACCGTCGCCCCAATCGATCGTGGCGGTGAAGTCGCCCAGCAGCGCGCCTGGGTTGTTGGTCGTGAACTGGGCGACCGTCGCCGTGAGCGGGGCCCCTTCGACGGCACCGGTGATCGGTCCGCCCGGCGGGGGAGATGCCACCAAGGTCGCCGACGAGACGACGATCAAGGAGCCGCCGATGCCACTGGCCGGGTCGGCGTCGTCCACGGTCACGCGGATCGCGTAGTTGCCCGCCTTGACATATGTCTTCGGGTTCACCGCCGCGACGCTGAAGGAACCGCCGCCCAAGGGCGTGATCGTCACCGCCGCGGTGCTCGTCCCGTCGCCCCAGTCAATGATCGCGGAGTAGTCCGCCAGGGCGTCGGGGCCGCCCAGGTCGAGGAAGGTCGCCACGACCTTGCCGGCCGGGACGGGAACGCCCACCGACGTCGTCAAGGGGACGCCCGAGACCACCAGCGCGCCCTGGCCGATCGTGGCCGTCGTGGTGATCGGCACCACGGCGATCGAGCTGCCGCCGACGTCGCGCACGGTCACGGCGATCGTGTAGGGCGAACCCAGGGCCTGCGTGTAAACGTGCGAGCCGTAGACGGCGAAGATCGCGCCTTGGGCGTTGCCGCCGACCAGCGCGAACCGCGCGTTCGTGTCCGGGCCGGAGCCGTCACCCCAGAGGATCGAGCCGGTGAAGTCCGACGCGGTCGCGAACGGGTTCGTATCGACGAACGTGGCGACCGGCACGCTGTTGAGGGGCTGGTTCTCGGTACCGAAGACGGGCACGCCGGCGCCCGAGACGAGCGGAGCGTCGAGGACCGGCAAGGCGATCGTCTGGGCCGAGGCGCTGACCGAGTAGCTCGTCGAAATGCCGCCGAAGTTGTCGGTGATCAGCACGGTGATCGGCACGGGCCGGTTGGGTGGCGTTTCTTCCATGTAGGTGTGCGTGCCCAACACGATGAAGTGCGATCGCGTGGGGTCGGCGATGTTGGCCAGGGTGTCCGGCACGATCATGCCAATCGCAGGCGGCGAGGCCACCCCCGCGACCAACGAGACTGGCGAGCCGTCGCCCCAGTCAATCCGGGCCGTGAATTCGGCCGGCACCGCCAGCGGGTTGGAGTCGGTGAACGTCGCCACCGGCACCAGGTAGAGTTCCTGGCCCTCCACGGGGGCCGGGGCCGGGGCCGGAAGCGGCGTGATTGTGATCGTGCCCGGCACGACGATTGCAACATTGGCGCCGATGCCCGTTGCCGAGTTCGACGCCGGGACCTCGTTGTCGACGACCGTGACCGTGATCGTGTAAATGCCAGGCTGGGCGTAGGCGTGGAGCGGCGGGTTGGTCGTGATCTGGTAGAGACCACCGCCGAGGTGGGAGATCGTCAGGCCGAGGCCCGTGGTCAAAGGCGAGCCGTCGCCCCAGTTGATCGTCGCCGTGTAGTCGTTGATGTTGTCTTCGGGGCCGCCCACGTCCTGGAACGTGGCGATCACCTGGGTGGACGGGATCGCCTGACCGGTCGAGAGCGACGCGATCGGGAAGACCGTCACCAAGATCGGCGACTGCGCGATCACGGCGTTGTTCACCGCGGGCGGTGCCGGGGGCTGAAGGCCGACCGGATTGATCACCAGGCTGGCACCGTCCTTGTCGTTCACCCTGACCGTGATCGGGAAGGACCCCGGCCGGTTGTAGACGTGCGAGCCGTAGACGGCGTAAATATTGCCCGCGGACGTGCCGCCGATGAGCTGGAAGGCGACGTTGTTGTCGGGCACGGCCGGGTTGGTGTCGCCCCAGAAAATCGTCCCGGTGAAGTCGGCCGCCGTGGAGAACGGATTGGCGTCGACGAAGGTGGCGACGGGTACGTTCTGGAGCGGCTGGTTCTCGTTGGCGCGGACCGGCAGGGGAACCCCGCCACTCAAGGCGGCGTCCACCACCACGGCGCCGGCCGTCCCCGTGACCGTCTGTGTGCCTTCACCGGTCACGGAAACGCGGATGGAGTAACTTCCGACCTCGGCATACGTGTGGGAGCCGCTCACTAGGAAGGCGCCGTTGCCGCCCGTGACCACGCCCAGGCTCATCGGCGAGCCGTCGCCCCAGTCGATCGTCGCCGTGAACTCACCGGGAAGCGACAGAGGATTACCGTCGCTAAAGCTGATCAGGCCCACGTTCACGAGGGGCGAACCCTCCACCGTGGCCAGGGCGCTGAACCCGGTGAGCAGCAGAGGAGCGTCGTTGACGAAGACCGCGCCCGAACTCGTGGCCGAGGCGCCCTGATTGTTCGTGACGTTCAGGGTGTAGGCGTAAACGCCCTCCTCCAGTCCACCCGGGATCGCTGTGTTGGCCGCCGCAGCGAGAGAGAACGTGTGGCTTGCCCCGGGCGTGACCGTCAGGGGAACGACCGTACCCTTGACGGTCGCCGTCGCGGCGTACACAACACCCGGTAACGACCCACTCTCGTCGACGAAGCTGCCGAACGGCGTGCCGGCCGGGATGCCGGTCCCTTCGGTGACCACGACCGGCTGCGCGTTGACCGCGATCGGCGAATTGGTGATCGCGATCGGCGTGTTCTCGGCCAGCGTCTGGTTGCCGTTGAGGTTCCGGATGGTGGTTACGGCCGTGTAATTGCCGGGGGCCAGATAGGTATGCGTTCCTTGGACGGCGAAAACACCCGGAGCGAAGTTGGTGATAGAGCCGCCGGACGTGCTCCCATCACCCCAGGCGATGCTTGCGCTGAAGTCGCCGGACCGGGCCAAGGGGTTCCCATAGCTGAACCCGCCGATCAGGATGTCCGTCAACTGCCCGCCCACGATGCCGTTGGTGGGGATGGGCCCGTAAGCGTTGGACAGCGTGGCCTGGTTCACGACCACGTTGCCCGCGTTGAACGGACTGGCGCTGGTGCCGTTCAGGGAGCTGCCGCCGTACTGTGTGTCCCGAATCGAATACGAATATGCGTAGGAGCCGGGCCGAGCGTACGTGTGCGTGGCGCTCGCGGTGTATTGGCCGCCGCCATTGGAGACGAAGGACAGGGCGCCGACGGGGCTGCCGTCGCCGAAGTCGATGGTGCCCGCGTAGTCATTGGGGTTGGCCGCGAACGTCACCTGGCTGAAGCGCGCCACATTGAAGGTGACGGACGTGCCCTCGGTAGTCGTGGGAGACGCGAAGCCCGTCACGAAGGCCAACGGGTTCCTCGTGATTTGAAGCGTCCCTGGGGCCACGGCGCTGGTGCCGTCGAACGTGTCGAAAATGTTGACGAAGTAGCCCGTTTGGAGCAGACCGGTGCTCGCCCCGTAAGTGACCGTGCTTTGCACCCGGTACTGAGGCACGTTGCCGACGCCCGGTACGAACACGGAGCCGATCGGCACGATCGCGCCCGCGCTGGGGTTGGGCGTGGCCGTCCCCCCCGTCCAATTGATGTTGGCCGAGAGGTTGCCGAACGGGTCGGGAGAGGCGAAGGTCGCCACGACCGAAGTCCCCATGGTGCCCTCGCCCACGGTCAAGGGCAGGACGGGTTGGGGATTATAAATGGTGAGGAGGCAGCGGCTCTCCAGCGACTCCAGCTTCGGCCGTTGATGGACCAACTTGGCCTTCCGAGTCGCAAGTCCGCCCGACGCCCGAGAAGCTCGGTCCCGGGACTTGACAAGTTGACGACCGCGATTGCGTTCCACAGTTGGGGTCTCCGTTAGGAGGAAGAGTCTGGTTGCGTGTAACGGTCTGAAAAGGGGTCCCGACAAGTGGCTCCGTCCCGCGAACACCGCCTCCTCAGGGCGCCTGGCACCGCCTCCCACGCTGGCGACCCAGGTCGAGTTTTCGGAAAGGTCTCTCGGAGGAAGTAAGGAGAAAACTGGGCAATCCGTCCTGATTTTGGAAGAATCGGTAAAGATTGCATTGGGCGGAAGTCTGGTTGTGACGGTCAAGCACATTGATCCGGTTCGACCGAAGGTCGAACATGTCTCATCATGAGCGCCGCCCAATGGGCCGACATGATGATACATGCCAGTCCTCGTGGACCATCACTGCGTCTCGATCCGTTACGACCTGTTTTTGATGAGCCGATCTTGTACTTGGCGAAGTTTGCTCTCCTTGAGCTTCGTGATTGATGTGTGCATTCAAGGTCTACGCAAGAGTGCGGCAGGGTTCGCTTCGACCCTGGAATGTCCTGTCAAGGTTGTTCATGGGGCTCGATGGGTCATCCGTCTTTGGCCAATCGGAAAAATTTGCCTCGTATGAGTCCTCCATATGGCACAGGCTATATCCCCCAAAAGGTCGGGTCAAGAAAAAAACTCCGTAAAACTTCCAAATTCTCCATATCCACAAATTCAGGGCACAGAGGGGCGAATCGGGCCGAATTCTAGCCCAAAGCCCTAGGAAAACAGCGAGTACAGCGTTCCGGCCTGGCGAACTGAGGCGAGCAAGGTGCCGTGAGTGGATGGACCAATTGACAGAAAACCTGATGGGATTTGTGAGGGCATTGTCGATCATGGGCCGCGCTTCCGCAGACCTCGGAAGATGTGGACCGATTGTCAATGCAGTAGAGTCGAGGAGTGGCGCGGTGGCTGACGCTCCGTTTCCACTCCCCGCTCATCGAACCGGACGGGCGGTTTTCACGCATCCGGCCCTCGGACAAGAACTCACACCTTCGCCCACTGAAAGCTCCGAGGGCGGTCACCCAGGCGAATGAGGCCGATTTCTTCATGCAGCCTCGCGTCGGGGAACCGTGACGTCCCTCGACTTTGCACCTCGTGCTTTCCCCGAAGCCACTGCCGGAGCCGATGCCGCGCGTGGCGGTCGATGGCTCGATAGGCTGGGCTCACGGGTCCAAGGCAGAAGTAGTTCGACCAACCCAGAAGTTTCCGGTTCAGCTTCGCCACTCGATCTTCGTCGGTCGTCCACAGCCAACGTCGGCTGGTCAACTCGTGGATCTCCGCCTTGAGGGCGTCGATCCTCTTCGTCGACGGCTTCGTACCGATGTACGACCGACCCGTCTTCCGCGAGTGACACCGACCGATCGTGTACCCCAGGAAGTTGACGCTCTCCTCGGGCAAGCGGCAGAGTCGCGTCTTCGTCTCGTTCACCGTCAACCGAAGCTTCGACATCATCGATCGCATCACCCGCATCGCTTCCTCGGCGGTGCCTCGGCAACAGATCACAAAGTCATCGGCATAGTTGACGATGTGAGCGTCCAACCGCTTCTCGTGCCCCAAGACCTTCCAACCCCTCATGAAGCGACGCATATCGATGTTCGCCAACAGCGGCGAAAGCGGAGGGCCTTGCGAGCTGCCCCGTCCCTCGTCCTTGTTCCGGGTCGTTCGATGGTGCCGCCCTCGATCATCGACCTCTTCCACCGGCGCTTCGAGCCACATCTTGATCAACGCCAAGAGGTGCCGGTCGCTGACGCGACGCGAGACCGATTTCATCAGTTCGAGATGGGGGATGCTGTCGAAGTAACCCGACAAGTCCGCGTCGACGACTTCCGTGTGCCCCGAATTCGGCAACCTGTGGACCTGCCTGACGGCGTCCAGGGCGCTGTGTTCGACCCGATAGGCGTGCTGCTCCGGTTCCAGGTCGACCTCGAAGATCGGCTCCAGGACCAACACCGTCGCCATCTGCGCCACGCGGTCTCGAATCATCCAGATGCCCAGCGATCGTTGTTTGCCATCCGGTTTGGGGATGAAAACGCGTCGCACGGGTTGTGGTTGATACGTCTTCTTCCGGAGCGCTTCCGCCAGTTCGTCCAGCCGCCGATCCACGCCATACGCCTCGATGTCCGCGAACGTCTGCCCATCAATCCCCGGCGCACCGCCATTGGAGCGGCAGCGGTCGAAGGCGGACCTCAGAACGTCGCGACGGTACACCTTGTCGTACAGCAGGTAGAAGCGATAGTCGGGCGATCCGGTCGCTTTGGTATGCAACGTCTCCTGGAGTTTCCGAACCTTTTCCGGAGGCGTCAGGCTCACGCCAATCTCCCGGCTCTCGTGCTCTTTCGGACGTCGGTCTTGAACTCGGGCCCCTTCGCTCCGCCGGAGTTACCCGGTTTCGCCGCTACTGCGAGCCCGTCCGCCACCCCGGTCGGCCCGGCCTGTCCCTCGCGGGCGCCCGATTGAGGGTCACGCGCCCTCGCCGATGGGGTTTCCCGTGTTGCCTGGTTCTCCGTTTGCTCGCATGCCGTCGTCATTACCCCGGTGGGACCCCTGGTTCGTATCGCTTCACGAGGTGTGACCCTCATTCCCCCAGCGGCTGCGGCCTTCCCCGATACATAGGCGGATCGGCTTCCACGTTAATACTATCGAGGCCTGCTCGACGTTCACTCGCGTTGCGGCCT
>CALLYK010000553.1 GCA_937858365.1 uncultured Isosphaeraceae bacterium
TCCGGCTGGTACGGGGTGTAGGCGGTGTACCAGCCGGGGTTCTCGAGCACGTTGCGGCGGATCGGCTCGGGCGTGAGTACCAGCGTGGTGAGTGCCAGCGTGAGACCCTCGCCACGCGGCCAGGGCGGAAAGCGCGTGTGGGCCGCTCGAGCGACCCGCTCCATCAAGGACCGAAGGCCGTCGGCCGCGAAGGTCATGTCGGCCGGCTGTCGGACGATCGCCACCACGCTCCGCACGCGAGCGAGCACCGGCAGCCGGCCCAGCTTCGCCACCCGGACATGGTAGCGCACAACGTCCAGGGGCGGTTCGCGAAACTCCTCCCCGTCTTCGATACGCATTCCCGTCGGGTCCAGAATGGACTCGACCAGTTGCAGGAGTTCGTCCTCGGTCACGGCTGGTTCCTTGGGTATGGCGGCGCGCCGCCGCTCGGGGTTAGGATACCCGCTTGGCCCGCCATCGGGCAGGCGCCGTCCCCGTTCGAGGCCCCCGTTGAGCGAACACCAGAAACCCCGTCACGCGCGCGACTCCCGCGTGAGTCTGGCCATCATCACCGAGGTCGGCCAGGCCAATCCTTATGGCAACATCCACGGCGGCGTGATCCTCCGCCTGGCCGACGAATGCGGCGCCCTGGCCGCGCTCCGACACGCCGAAGGACATGAAATCACCACCGCCGCGATCGACTCGATGACCTTTTTGGGACCGATCCACGTCGGCGAGCGTATCGAATTGATCGCCGAAGTCACGCACGTCGGCCGGACGTCGGTCGAGTCGCGCATTGATATCTACGCCGAACCTTTGCCCACGCCGACCCGGCGTCACGTGGCGATCGGCTACGGCCTCTACGTGGCCCTCGACGAGCAGGGCAAGCCCGCCCCGGTGCGTCCCTTGCTCATCGAAAGCGACGAGGACCGCCGTCGCGAGGCTGCCGCCAAGGCCCGACAAGCCGTGCGCCTGGCCCGTCGCGCGGAGGCCCAGCACGAACTCTGATCGTCGGAACCCAGCTCCGCCCATTCCCCTCTCCGATGGGAGCCCCCCATGACCCGCCTGTCGAGGAGCGTCGCCCTGGCCGCCCTGTGCTTACCGCCCGCGGCATTGTTCGCGGCCGAAACGCCAATCGTCGTCCCGATCGGCGACCATCATTCCGTGGGGGCCTGTCGCTTCGAGGCCGAAGGAGGCGCACCGCTCAGCGCGCAGGTGTTCTCCCAAGGCGGCAAACACTTCCTCGCGTTCCTGCTTCCCGACGGTGACAAGCGAAGCGAATTGAAAGGGCGATTGACCTCGACCCTAAGGACCGACGGCGGCGTGAAGATCGCCCCCACGAGCGAAGGGGCGCAGGTCTTCCTTGATGGTGCGCTTTGGACCGAGTATCGCGCCAAGGACGGTCCCAAACCCTACTTCTGGCCGCTGATCGGTCCCACGGGCAAGGCCGTCACCCGGGCCCACCCGATGGCGAAGGTCGACGGCGAAGACTACGACCACAACCACCAGCGCTCCTTCTGGTTCACCCACGGAAACGTGAATGATGTGGACTTCTGGGCGTCCGACCCCTTGAACAAGCCCAGCCCCAACTTCGGCACGATCAAGGAAACGAGTCGCGCGGTCCTTTCCGGACCGGTTCTCGGGGTCCTGACCACGACCAACGACTGGTTGGCCCACGACCGCAAGCGAACCTGCCAAGATCAACGCATCGTCAAGTTCTACAACACGAAAGACGCGCGCGTGCTCGACTTCGACATCACGATCACCGCGATCGACGGCCCGGTCACGTTCAAGGACACCAAGGAAGGCATGTTCGGCATGCGGATCGCGTCGAGCATGGACGTGAAGCGAAAGCTCGGCGGCAAGATTACCAATGCCGAGGGCATCACCGACACGGCCGCCTGGGGCAAGGCGTCTCCCTGGGTCGATTACACGGGGCCCGTGGAGGGCGAGACCGTCGGTATCGCGATCCTGAACCATCCATCGAGCTTCCGCTACCCGACGACCTGGCACGTTCGCGACTATGGTCTCTTCGCCGCCAACCCGTTCGGCTGGAAAGACTTCGGCATGGGAAAGTCGGGCGAACACACCATCCCGGCCGGCGAGTCGATCCACTTCGGCTACCGGGTCGTGCTTCACAAGGGAGACACCGCCTCGGCCCGAATCGCCGACGTTTTCCGCGCCTACGCCGAACCCGTCGCGGTGAAGGTCAGCGAATGACCCCGCAAGAGCTCCGGGCCCTCAAGGCGCGCTTACGACGCGCCTTGAAGGAGGCCATCCTGGCGATGCCGCTCGAAGAAAGGGCCCGCCAAGAAGCCGAATTGCGCGGGCGTTTCTTCACGCTCCCTGGTCTGGATCAGGCGCGCCGGGTCTTGCTGTACGTGGGCGCCTTGCCCGAGGAAATCGACACGCGGCCGATGATGGAGGGCGTCTTGGAACGCGCTCAGGTCTTGGTCTTGCCTCGGATCGAGCCCGGCAACCCTTGCCTGCGCCTCCATCGGGTTCGGGACCCGTCGCGAGACCTGGTCGCCGGACCGTTTCGAGGGGTCCCCGAGCCTGGGTCCGAGTGTGAGCCGGTCCGGCCAAGTGAGGTTGATTGGGCCCTCGTGCCGGGCCTGGGATTTGATCGACGAGGACACCGCATAGGTCGCGGCGCCGGTTTCTATGATCGCCTTCTGGTCGAATTGCCCCAAAGGGCGCAAAGTTGGGCCTTGGCCTATTCAACCCAGATCGTGGATGAACTCCCCATCGGGCCCCACGATCAAGCGCTTACGGGCGCGGTCACGGCGCATGAGTGAGGAATCCCGCGAGACGATGGATGGGTGCCTTCGTGCTACGTAGGCCCCAAACCCCCGCACCTTCCAATCCGCCGGGTCTCAGGGAGGGCCCCGAATAGGCGAACGTGAAGAGTCGGGGGCTTGAGCGCCAATCGTAGCCGCCGAAGTTGGCTTCGCCGAATCAGGCTTATCTAAGACTCGTAGGGCTAGAAGAAGCGACCGACCTAACAGCACGAGCTGAACCGTCACAAGCAATGGACGTCGATGGATTGGGGAGGGTGGTGGGTCTCGACACCACCCTCCCCCTATCCTAGTTTCGCCTATCAAAGCTAGCTCAACGGCCAGACTTCACAGACAGAAGCTCCGGTCCCTGGGTCGTGGGTCTCAAGTCCGCTTCCTCGCGGCCCCCTTCATACGGAGGGGGGTCGATTGTATTCCCGAACTCCGCGATTTTTTTTCGAGGATCGGCGGACGAATTCACGACCCACGATCCAGGCGAGTTGATAGGATATCGGTGGAGAGTTGGCGAGGTCGCCTTTCATCACTTTCCGGTGCCTGAAACATGGAATCCCGACTCAGCGAAATCTCAACGTTATGGGAGGAAGTCCAAGAGGCCCATTCCGGCTCCGGCAAGGACGCGGACTTGGCCCGGGAGAGAATGCTCCAGCGCTATGAGCGAGCGATCCGGCGCTACCTGGAACTGGCCTTGCGGGACCCGCACGCGGTCAACGACCTCTACCAGACCTTCGTCTTCAAGTTCCTCAAGGGCGACTTCCGCAACGCCGACCCCACTCGCGGCCGATTCCGCGCCCTTCTCGCCAGGTCGCTCTCCAACCTCGTGAAGGACCATCATCGGGCCCGACAACGCACGCCCCTGCCGCTCCATGAGCAAGGGCTCGCACAACCGGACAGTGGCGATGACGATCACTTCATGGGGGTCTGGCGCGATGTCTTGGTGGAACGCGCCTGGGAGGAACTCGCGAGAGAGCAAGAACGCACCGGCAGGCCCCTTCACACCGTCTTGTGGATCAAATACAAGGAGCCGAAGCTCACTTCGGCCGAATTGGCGCAAAGCCTGGGAGAGCAGCTCGGTATTAGCGTGACGACCGAGGCGTATCGCAAGAAACTCTGCGAGGCGCGAAGCCGATTCAAGAACTTCTTCCTCGACGAGGTCCAGCGCACCCTCACCGACCAGAGTTTCGAGTCGTTGGAAGACGAGCTGCAACGGCTCGAAATGCTGGAGGTCTGTCGCCAAGCATTGTACGAGCGCTATGGTCGTCGGGACCCACGCGCCGGAGGGGCCGACGACGCGGACCTTCACCCTTGATCGCCCCACTTCCCACGCCGCGGGTCGAACACTCCGGCTGAACAAGGACGAAAACGACGATGAGTCGACCCGGGACTGTCGTGCTCTTGTTCCCGTTCGTCACCATTCTCCCAATCCAGGCGCAATCCCCAACGCGCTTCTCGGCCGAGGCGATCGACCTCCTGGAACAAACGACCCAGTCTTACGACCTTAACGGTCGACGAGTATCCGCCGGCAAGTTCGACGAGGCGGTCTTGGCGCGCCTCCTGAACGCCAAAGACCCGCGCGTTCGGGAACTGGCCCGCATGATGCCCGAACTGAAACTGCTTCAGGCCCTGAGCAAGCAGCAAGGCGGCGCCGCCGGCCGGGCGATCGTGGACCAGGCCAATCGCCTTCCCCAGAGCATCGCCCAGCGCGTGATCAGCGCCATGGCGAGCCCCGACGAAGAGAAAGACGACCTGCGTTCGGCGGCGAAAACACTGGAAGCGATCATGGGCTCAAGGCCCCAAGAGGAAGTGAACAAGGCATGGGCCCTGAACTGCCTGGGTAACGGTCTGGGAATGGCCCTGAAACAGCAACTCAGTGAACTCGCCAATGCCGGGCCGGCGGGCCCATCGGGCCCCTTGAACATCGACGTCACGATCGGCAACGATCCCGCCAAGGCCGGCGCGATCACGGTCGTGAACCGAAGCGGCAAGGCCCTGCATCACTGCCTGATCATTACCAGGCTGGAGGCCGATCGCGAGCGTATCCGGGAGATGGCCGAACAGGAAGACACCGTGGGCGCGCTCCTCTTGCCGGCACTCGGGTTCTCACGCGAGACGGTCTCGGGCTCGCGCGAGGCCGCCCGGTTACGTTACATCTTCTTCGAGCAAGACAAGGGGGTCGTCGTTTACCTGCCGGAGATGCCCGCCGGCGCCTCGGTGACGACCTCGCTGGCCGCCCCCGCGTACTATGCGGTTGCGAAGAACGCGGAGGTCTCCCTTTGGGCCGACGAAGGGGCCGCGGAACACCGAACCGCGTCGAACTGGGCGGCCGTTCGGAAGACGAACGCGCCCCCCGTGCGCGGCCGCCCCAACGTTCCCGGTCGATCGGCGATGACGACGAAGGGCGCGCGACCGCAGCCGAAGTCGGCCATTCCCCCAACCAAGCTCGGCCCGTTCGACGTAGGCAGCGTCTGGCGGGGCGAGTCGCGAGTCGGGCCGACGGACGGCAAGAAGACAACTCAGCAGATCGAGCTCAGCATCACCCGGCGCGACGGCGAGACCTTCGAAGGACGCATTCTCTACAACGGCCGCAACCCGGCCCAAATCGAAGGGACGATCACGGGGGACAAGGTCGAGTGGCAAATCCGGGTGAAGGGGACGCTCGGTCTGCCCCACCTCGGCCAAGTGAAGGGCCAACGGATGGAGGTGGCCTACTCCGGTCCCGGAAGCGGTGACACCACCGTCGAAGGGACGATGGTCCTCAATCGAGTGACCGACCGCCGGAGGTGATCGGTCTTGTGTGTTTGGACGTCCCGGGTTGGCGCCGACCAGACGAACATCGCCGGCCAGACGCCCTCTATCGACACGTCCTCGGATCGGCGACAATGCCGCTCCCATTGATGGAGGTTTCCGCGCATGGCTCAACAGTTCCTCCTGCACTTCGACGTCCTCTCCCCTGGGCCCTTTTATCCGTTCCTGGATGGGTCGCGGCTCGCGATCGCCCACATCACCGGCGTCTTCGACTCGGCCCGGCCCGTCCCCTGGTGGGGGCCCGACCATATCGAGGTCCTTGTGAAGGACCCGAACGGCCATGTTCGTCATCGGGCCGACACCCGGGACAACCCGAGGACCTTCGACTGTCCAGGGTCGATCCGCTGGTGCGTCAACGCCTTCCCGTTGCGCGAGGGGTTGTCAGGGACCGCGCCGCAGGTCTTCACCATCGAGCTTCACGCCGAATACTCCAGGCCCTTCGTGATGGTGCCAACCCCGAAGCAGCGGATGATCGTGGTCCATCCACCGGGCGTGGCGGCCGCGGCCTGGCAACTGCCCGCGGTCGGCAACCCGTTCGGCATCGTCCTGGAAGTCCCGGGAGACGGCGACGGCGTCGATGCCAACGTGGCCATGCCCATTCGCGGGATCGTCACTGATCCTAATGATGTCTTTCGTCATCATGTGGAAAATATCTATTTTCTCTATTTGCTCATCAACAAAGACTTGAACCTCATCGTGGACAGCGCGATCTTGGCGGGGTCGATCCACAACGGCATTCACTTCACGTTCCAAGGGGAGTTGAAGACCTTCGTCGCCACGCCCCCAGGGCAATCGACGCCCCACGAAATCGCCATCTTGGCCATTAGCAAGAGCACGGGGGTCGTCGAGTCGGTCTGCATCTCGTCGGTGATCGTCGGCTGAGACGGTCGTTCGATGGCTGGGCCCTCAGATCTTCTCGATCATGAGGTCATGGGCGGCGATGAACGCGTCGGCCTCGGGACGTCGGAAGACACCGGCCGTGGTGCCGACCGCTCGGACGCAGCTCGCCCCCACGGCGCTCGCCAGCCTCAAACGGGCGAGTTCATCCAGTCCATCCACAAGGCCCGCGATGTAACCGGCGTCGAAGGCGTCGCCGCCGCCGGTCCCGTCCACGAAGGTCACGGGATAGGTGCCCAGGCGGACGCGCAGGCCGTCGGAAACCGAGATCGCGCCATGCTCTCCGCGCGTGATGACGACATGGCGCGCTCCCATCGCGTGGAAAGCGTCGGCTTGCGCGATCGGGTCGGTCTCGCCCAAGATCAGGGCCGCCTCGTCGTCGTTGGGCAGGAAGACGTCGGTATGCGGCAAGACGGGTCTCAAGCGCTCCAGGTAGTCGGACGGCCCGGGGCAGGCGACGTCAAGGACCGTGAGGATGCCGCGTCTGCGGGCGCGGTCGAAGGAGCGGGCGACGCTCCGCGGGTCGAGTCCCGGAAGGATGAGGTACCCGCCCAAATAGAGGACGCGCGGGGGCGGGTCCAGGGCCAAGACCGCTTCCAGGTCGGCGGGCCCCAGTCCCTGGTTGGCCCCAAGGGAGTGAATGAAGCGGCGGTCTTCACCTTTCACATTAATGATCAAAGTTTGGCTAGTCGCATGGGAAGGATCGACGCCCAGGCAACGTAGGTCCACACCTTGACTTTGGAGTGTCTCGGCGACGAAGCGGCCGAAGGTGTCGTCGCCCACCTTGCCGCAGACGGCCGCGCGCACGCTGAGGCGGGCCAGGTTCACGGAGACGTTGGCCGCGAGGCCGCCGATGTTGAGGACGAGGTCGTCGGCCTTGACCAGTTCGCCGGCGGCGGGGAGGTGGGCGATCGGCGTGCAGAGATGGTCGGCGACGAGCACGCCCGCGCAAACGACGGGGACCGGCGTGGACATGGAGAGAAACTCCGGGGGGACTGGGTCAAGCCGCAAGGTAACACGAGCGGTCGCGCGAAACCAGCGGGGTCGAACCCTTGCGTCCGGGGGAGTGTCGATTACCATGCACGACGGCCCCGGCCGGGTTAACGGAGAGGGACCGAGACGTACGCGCCCATCCTCCAATGGTTGTCATGGCGTCCACGTTTGTCTTCCGGTCTCTTGGGAGAACTCCCAAACGCTCTTACCGTGCCTCAGCTCGGACTACGGGGCCACCATACACCGTTTCGTTTCGAGGGCCGCACCCATGCCCGCGCCTCACTCGCCTCCTCACGAGATCGTCATCAAGGACACCCACCGCGGCCTCTGGTACGAGGACGGCGTGTTGGTCAAGGTCGTGGGCGCGGGGCGGTACAAGGTCCCCACGCACTTCAATCTCGGGTTCTGGCGCACGCCCCGCGTCGAGGTCCTTTTGGTGGACCTCCGCGAACGGGACCTGACCATCAAGGGCCAGGAAATCCTCACGGCCGACAAGGTCGCCATTCGCATCAGCATTTCGGTCCAATTCCGGGTCGTCGATCCCAAAGCGGCCTTGCACGAAGTGGCCAACTACGAGGACAGGCTCTACACCGACGTGCAACTCGCGGCCCGGCGCTCGCTGGCGTCGATGACCTTGGAGGAAATCCTGACCGACCGCAACCGCCTGAGTGAGGACATCCTGCGCGACGTCTTCAAGGTCGCGTCGGCCTACGGAGTGGCGATCGCCCGGGCCGACATCAAGGACCTCATCTTCCCCGGAAACCTCCAGGAGATCATGAATAAGGTCTTGGCCGCCGAGCGCACCAGACAGGCCCAGCTTGTCGAGGCGCGGACGCGGGCCGACATCCAACGGATCGAGGCCGAGGCGAAGGCCGAGGCGACGCGTACCTTGGCCGAAACCCAGGCCGAGGCCGAGCGCTTACTCGCCACCTCCAAGGCCGAGTCGCGGCGGATCGAGTTGGAGGCGGAAGTGGAGGGTCTGCGTCGCCGGGCCGATACGGCCGGCGCGTACGAACAGTATCCGGCGCTCCTGCGGCTCCGCGAACTCGAGACGCTGGGCGACCTGGGTCGATCGGCCAATGCTCGCGTCTACGTCGACTTCGACGCCCATCAGCGTGGTGGTCGGACCCCGCGCGAGGACCAGGTATGAAGGTCGCGAGAGCGCATCACGATGGGGTCGTCCTCTCCTTCGTAGGATACTCGACGGGACCACTTGTCGCGCCTTGGGAAGGCCCCCCGGAGATGCCGCCGACTCCTCGTGCCCTACCGCGGTCCACGATTGGTTTGGGCACGATTCATGAGACTGAGGAACGATGAGTTCCGGGGGGTCTTTCTCAGCCCCGGAGCGGCGACCGTCTGTGGCCGGGTGTGGATCGCGGCGCAACCCCTGGACGACCCAACCGCGCCAATCATGTCCTCTCGGCCGTGACGTTCCCTGAGGGGGCGACGCGGGGCGTCATCCCCCTGGGAAACGGGGCCATCGGTCCCACGCCCAGCCTGAGCGTGGGGGCGGGACACCCAGGGAGGACAACCCCATCGTGAACCGCGTTGGCCGGGTCTACCCGACGAAGGCCAGCGCGCGGGCCTGAAGACTCAACAGCCATCGCGGATACTCGAACCTCACGAGGGGGACCGGGAGTCGGATTTGGTCTTGGCCGGCTGGGAACCCGGATATCTTTTGTAAAACACATATTTTGACTTAAGCAAATCCCACACAAATTCACCCGCGCCGAACAAACTCAAATTATATTGATATTTTCGTATGTATAATTGACCGCCGTGCATGCGCACCGGCCGAATCGAAGCTGGAGCACCATCCGACCGGTCATGACGATTGGGAGGGCCTCGAACAGGTCTCTTCCCGAATCGAAGCTGGAGCACCATCCCACCGGTCATGACGATTGGGAGGACGGTTGCGGTCGCTTCAACGTCTTCGCACGCCTTCTCGCCGGGTTGCTTCCCTTGACTTGGAAGAATGTTCCACGTGGAACATCTCGGATGCCTAGGTTGAGTTTCGGGGCGGGGCCCTTGGACCCGAGCGATCAGGTCCCCTGGCGTTCCGGGGTTTCTTTTCTCAGCTCCGGAGGGGCGACCGTCTGTAGCCAGGGGTGAGCGTAGCGAACCCCTGGATTCGTGCGATCGGATTTCCTTGCCGGGTGCCCCGCAGGTTACGGGGCAAGGCGTGGGACCGGCGGACACGTTCCCAGGGAGGGACGACCGCGCCCCGGAGTCGGTCCCCAAGGGACCGTCTTGGCCGAGGGGGCTTGGTCGGCGCGTTCGGGTCATCCAGGGGTTCGCCGCGCTCACTCCCGGTGACAAACGGTCACCACTTCGGGGTTGGCTGAGGGTGGGCCTGTCGCCCAAGGGCGACAACGGTCTTTCTAAGCGACGATCCCATCGCGTGTCGCCCCGATCCACCCCCGCGACATCCACCACGGCCCGTTGCCCTGGGGCTAGCTCGCTCCGCCCCGTTGGGGCGAAGTCACGTCGCCGATTCGACCGCTTCGTGTGGTCGATTCCATCGTGGACCGTTCTAGGCGACCTTCTCCACTTGCCAGTCTTCGAGTGAGACGGACGCGCCGCAGCCGAGCATGTGGACGACCGCAACGAACTGGTCCCGCTTCTCCCGCCGATAGACGGTGCCGGTCATGCCGCGCAGCGGGCCGGTGACGATCCGCACATGGGTCCCCACCGGATAGGTCGGCTCGGCGACCACCGGCAGGCCCGAGTTGAGCATCGTGTGGACCTGCCGCAGGTCGGAGACCAGTTGAGCCTGGTCCTTGACCTCGATCAGGTTCACGAGGCGATTCGTCTTGAGCGCCTCCAGACGGGCCGCGCTGCCGCCGTGGAGGCTCGTCCAGA
>CALLYK010000554.1 GCA_937858365.1 uncultured Isosphaeraceae bacterium
AGTGTTTCGGATGATTGGTCCGAATACACGCTCTTTGGCAATTCGGTAGAATATGAGGACTTGTGGAAGAGGCTTACGCTCAGGGTGCGCGCGAGAAGAACTTGGGGCACGTCTCGGAACGCGCCTCTTCCGGACCATACGGAGTCTGCGACGCTCAGCTGGCCATTACCTGAATGTCGTCGAGGAGCACCGTATTGTCGCCTCCGGGCGTGTTCCGGCCGCGGAACTGGATCGAGTGAGCACCCGCCGTGACCACGAACCGACCGCTTTGGTAGCGCCGGTAAGTCGTGTCGGTCGGCCGGATCGTGGTCACCAGGACGTTGTCCACGAGTACGTCGAAGTCCTGATAGGAAGCCTGGAAGCTACCGCGTTGGGCCGCCGCCAGGTTGATCACGTAACCTCCCGCCTGCCAGCCGGCGATCGTCTGGGTGATGGTCCCCGTTCCCTGGATGAAGGCCACTTGGGCCCCTTGAGGCGCTCCGGGGTTGCCCGACGTGAAGCCGCTGCCGTTGCTCGCGATCCCCGAGGAACTCGAGAACGCCCAGGGGGACCCGGCTGGGTTGTAAACATAAGACGAGAGGACGCCCGGAGGGCCGGCGAAGGTCTGTTCGAAGCCCGAGTCGGGCACGGTCAAGGCGTTGGCGGGCGCCGCTTCGATCGATATGGCGTCGATGAGGGCCGTGTTGTCGCCCCCGGCCGTGTTTCGGCCCCGGAAGCCGATCGAGTGCGTCCCCGCCGCGACCACGAAGTTGCTACTCATGTAGGTCGCGTAACCGGTGCCGACGGGCCGGATCGTCGAGATCACGGAGCCGTCCATGAGCACGTCGACGTCTTGGTAGGCGGCTTGGAAGTTCCCTCGCTGGGCGGCCTGGAATCGGATGAAGTAGGTACCGGCAGGCCAAGCGGCGATCGACTGGTTCATCGCCCCGGTCCCTTGAAGGAAGGCGACTTGGACGCCTTGAGGGGCGCTTGGATTGCCGCTCGTGAAGGCGCTTCCGTTGGAGGAAATGCCCGCCCCGCCCGTGAACGTCCAGGGGGAGCCCGCGGGGGTGTACGCGAAGGAAGAGGCCGACCCGGGCGGACCGACGGAGACCTGCTCGAAGCCCGCGTCGGCCAGGTTCACGACCGACGTGGGGGCGAGTTCGATCGACACGGCGTCGATGAAGGCCGTGTTGTCGCCCCCCATGCTGTTCCGTCCGCGGAACCCGATCGAGTGGGCCCCCGCCGTCACGGTGAAATTCCCCGAGAGGTAACTCGCGAAAGCGCTTCCGCTCGGTCGGACCGTGCCAACCGAGGCGCCGTCCACGAGGACGTCGAGGTCCTGGTAGCTCGCCTGATAGTTGCCGCGTTGGGCGCTTTGGAAGCGGATGCGATAGTTGCCGGGCAGCCAGTTGGAGATCGTCGTGTTCATGGTGCCCGTGCCCTGGAGGAAGGCGACTTGCACTCCCTGGGGTGCTGACGGATTGCCGTTCGTGAAGGCGCTTCCGTTGGACGCGATCCCGGCCCCGGCGCCGAACGTCCAAGGCGAGCCCGGGGGCGCGTAGGCGAACGAGGTGGAGGAACCGGGCGGTCCCACGGAGACTTGCTCGAAGCCGGCGTCGGCCACGAGCGGGGCGGTCTGCCCGAGGGCGAAGAGCGTGCCGTTGTTGATCGCGTAAACGGTGCCGTCGTTGCCGATCAACGTGGGGGTGTACGCCTCACCGATCCCGACCGTGAGCCGGACCTGCTGGGTGAACGTGTTCGAGGCCAAGTCCCAGCGATAGAGCACTCCGTCTTCGCTGTTGGCGTACACACTGCCTGTGGCCGGGTCCACCACGGCCGTGTTGATGCACCACTCCCGCACGGCGTTGGGATACTGGGGCGTGTGTTCGGGGTCGGGGGTCGGCCCAGCGATCGTGCGGACCTCACGCATCACTTGCAGGCTCGGCGGCCAGTCCGGGGTCGACATGGGCGAGTTGGGGTCCAGGATCGCCATCTTGTTCACGCCGTCGCCGATCGTCGTCGTCCCTAGCCCTGCATAGTTATTATATTTGCACATAAGCAAATACGTGGTCCCGACGGCCGGCGTGTAGCCCGGGACCATGGAGAGGGGCACGACGGACGGGGTGACGTCCCAGCCGAAGAGGCCTGGGGTCTTGGAGACGGTGAGGTCGCCGTTGAAATGGAGCAGCCAGCCGCGATCGTGATTGGACGCGAACGTGTGCTCTAGGACGCCGAAGTATACGTCGCCGTCGGGGCCGACCATGGGCGAGGCCGTACCGTCGTCGGGGAGGGCCGCCGGCGCGTTGGCGCTTGGGTCGAGGAGTTGCACGCGGGCCACGGGGGCCAGGGTGGCCGCGTTGAGCTTGACGAGATAGCCGGAGCCGAAGTTCCCGGTGCTCACGGCGACGTAAACGAATTGGCCGTCGTTGCTGATCGCCGGGGCGCAGTTCATCACGACCTTATTGATCCCGGACGCGTTCTGCGAGGCCGCCGCGGCCGAGATCCAGGTGGCCGTCCCGTTGGCGGCGATCCGGGCGATCCCGCTGGAGAGGCCGCCGGGCGGCGTGTTCGAGACCTGGAACCCGAAGTAGATGTTCCCCGAGGCGTCCGACGTGATCGGCGTGTTGACCCAGACGTTGGCGTCGTGCTGGCTGGGCACGTAGGTGCCGTAGAAGGCGATCCGGCCGCCGATCGTCCCTGATGTGTCGGGGTTGTTGATATATTGGACCGTGCCGCCTGCGGATGGGACATAGAGCCGGTTGCCGGGCGTGAGCGTGGGCGAGAACGAGGGGACCCAGTTATGCGGCGGCAGGACGTAGTCGGTGTTTTGCGACCAGATCAGGGCCCCCGTCGTGGCGTTGCGGGCCTCGACGCGGAAGCCGCCGGTGGCACCGGTCTTCACCGGGACGATCACCGTGTTGGACGGGGTGATCATGGGCGACCCATAATGGATCAATAAGTCCCCACCCGAGTATTGCGGGTCCAGGTCCACGGGGGTCTGCCAGTGGATCAACTCCATCGACTGGGCGGGCGCCGGCGCCGGCGCCGTGTGCTGGGCGTTGGCCGCGTAGCCGAGCCAGCCTGCCAGGAGGCAGCGCGACTCAAGTTCTTGGGTCGTCGGCACCAATCGGAAGCGCCTGGACCGTCGTCGGAAGTCAACTTGCGTGGACATGGATACCGGACCTCGAGCGGGAGGGGAGACTGGGCCCAGGACCATTGAGGAGAAGGCCCGGAATCGGTGCGGAAGCCGGCGCATGGGGGGATGCAAGCTCGAATGACGGCGCGCGGCACGTGTCAGCCTACTTCCACCGCCCCTGGGGTTCAATCGAACGCCCCAGACATGTTGCGGCTGGGAAACGTCGGGCCGGTCTCAAGGCTCGACGGCGATCTGATGATAGACCTCGATCCGTCCCCGACCGTCCGGCGCCTCGTCCTGGACTTCCCAGGAAAGGCCGGTGGTCTGAAGGCCCCGATGCTTGCACCAGGCCCGAATGACTTCATGGGTCCAAGACAGTCGGTCCGCGGGACCTTCATGGACGGCCACGGCCGCCAACCCGTTGGGGGTCGTCGCGACGCCTGCCGAGGCCGCTGAGTCGGTCACGAGCGGGCCGGAGTGGACCTCCCCGCTCGAGTCGTGGAAGGTCACGGATCGCGGTCCCAGGGGGGTGCCATCGACGAGGAACGCGAGCGAGGGGGCCTCGAGGGCCGCCACGGGACCGGTCGTCACCAGCACGTCTCGGGCCAGGACGGCGATGGCGAGCAGTCCGTCCACCCCTTCGAAGGCCCTGCGCGCGATCGTGACCCCGTCGCCCACCGCCTCGTCCCGCAGGAAGAAGACGATGTCGCCCGTGTCGTCCCCTTGGCCGATCGCTTCGACACGTGCAACTTCTAGAGGTGTGAATCGTTCTTCAATGATGATGCTTTGAAAGGGTTTGGGCCGGCGAACGATGGCCGAGTGGGTCGTCAATCGATAGAAGGTGTGACCGGCCTGGCGGCGCGCGCGTCTTGTCGAGAGTGTGAGATAGATGCCAAGGGCCACGAAGGGCAGGCCGAGGAGGTACATCCAGGTCGCGATGATGGTGCCGACCATGGCCGAGAACATGAGGCCCGTGAAGATGAACGTGGCCCCAATCGGCACGAGCACCCGAGCGGCCCGCCCCGCGAGGTCCGGTCGTGGTTGGCCTTCCCAAAGGGTGCGTTCCGGCCCCGTCCCGTGTTCAGCCGCTGGTGTCTCGGTCGCTGATGGCATCCTCAGACTCATCGTGGGGGAAGGGGGTGTCGGCGAGGGTCAGGCCGGCCGAGGCGAGCGCCTCGGCGGAGAGACCCCCCAGGTGGGAAAGGAGATAGTCGCGCCCCCAGTCCTCATTCTCGATGGCGTCCAGGGGGGGCAACTCGGTCAGGCCGAAGCGGTCTCTCAGCAGGGCGTGGGCCTCGGCGACCCCAAGCTCGAAGATCGAGGTCAGTGCCATGACGAGGAGGTCCCGGCTCTTGGGTCGGGAACGGTGACAACCACGGGTGCCAGCCGCATCCGGCCATCTCCTAGGGGGACCCAGACGAACCCGGCCGGTGCCTCGGGCCAGGTCCCGGAGGGAAGGGGCCCCGAGGTTCGCCGGCGCTCCTCGGCTCGGACGAGGGCCAGTTCCTGGGCCGAGGCGAAGTAGATGAACGCGGCCAGGGTGGCGTTCAACCAGGCCCCGTGAACTAGGCTATAGACCCCGAACCCAATCGCCAAGACCTTTCCCAAGGCCGCCGCGACCTCGGTGGCCCGTCTCCGTCCTAGCCAACCACTCAAGGAGGCCCGCAGGACCCGGCCGCCGTCCATGGGAAAAGCCGGGACCAGGTTGAATATGGCCAGGCCCGCGTTGATCACCATCAAACCACCCAGGAAGGCCGCCAAGGGACCAGCCAGGCCGAACTCCAGGGGGGCCGTCCCCAAAACCCAGAGCGACGCCGCCAGGACCAAGGCGATCGCCACGTTCACGGCCGGGCCCGCCAAGGTGATGAGCAATTCCGGACCCGGCTTGCGCGGGAGGCGCATCAAGCGGGCGACCCCCCCGATCGGGTAAAGGGTGATGTCGGCCGTCTGGATGCCGAAGTAACGGGCCGTGAGGGCGTGGCCCAATTCATGAAGAAGAATGCACCCGAAAGCGGCGGCGATCAAGAGGACGCCCGGCCCACCGCTCCCCAGCCAGAAGAGGGCGAGGAGGAGCGTCGGATGCAAATAGATGTCGATCCCGGCCACGCGGCCGACTTTCCACGAGAGCGTCATCGAATGGTCCGTCCTTTCCCGAGTCCGGCGAACGGCGTCTCCTATGCTATTCGTCGCGATCGGGTCGCTTGTTCAAGGCGGTCGTCCGACAGGTTCGGTCGGCCCCTTGCATCAGGCGTTGGTCACCTCCCCCTTAACGGACCAGAATGCTGGGACGCGGCAGCGCGTACCCCTTCACCTGGACCCCCACCTTGGGCCAGTTTTGGGCCTCGGTGACCACTTCGTAGCCCCCTCGGGCGTCGACGACGATCGTGTCCTCCACGGAGCAGGCCCCCACGCTTGGTCCCCAGCGGACGGCCATCTCGGCTTCGAGGAGGAAGTCGTCCTGGGGCTTGAGGACTCGTGTTCGTGGGTGGTGCCCCGTGATGAACCCTTGGTAATCAAGCATCCATTCGTCGGGTCGGCCGTATTTCTCGTAGATGCGCCGGGCCCGCCGATAGACGTCGCCGATTCGCTCACCCGGCCTTGAAAAATAAATATAGGTCGCGGCCACCATGGAAGCGAGGTAATGGTCTTTGCGGACGGTCTCGTCGATCGGGCCGAACGCGACCGTCCGGGTGAGCGAAGCGCAGAGCCCATGACGCCGGCCGGTCGCTGCGATCGTGGCCCGATGGCGGATTGGGGCCGCCTTGAACGTCGGCTGACGGAACCGTTCCAGGCGGTCGTCTCCAGCGACCCGGATGTCCAGCGGGACGACCCCTTCGCGGAAGAGGCGATGGGCCAGGTGGCCGGCAATTTCGGCTTCGTTCTCGCCGGGATTGAAGTTCCGGCAGGTCGCCTCGACGGCCAGCGTCAAGCTCCTGCCCAGTTCCCGCATCAACTGCCGCTCACGTTTCGAAAGCGTGAGCCGCAGGGATTGGAGGCTCGGCGCGTCGTTGGGGAGGCCCCTCACGCCGTTGTCGGTGACGACCTTGCGGTTGTGGGCCAGTTCGGCGACCACGCTGATGGGGTCTTCGTACCAAGGGCGTTCCTTGAGTTGGAAGCCCAGGCCGGCGAGTTCCTCTTCGAAGACGCGGGCACTCTGCACGTTATCGGCCAGGACGGCCCGGCTGTTGCGGTTGATGAAGATCATCACGGAAGCATGGTCGCCGCCCAGGTCGGACGAAAGGTCTCCTCCCGACGTGAACCAGGCGACCGAGTCGGCCCGAGTCAGGACGACCGCGTCGAGGCCGCGTTCATCGAGGAACCGAACCACCCGCTCATGCTTCTCTTCCACGTCGGCCCGACGCTCGGCGACTTGGGGGTCGACGTGGTCGGCGCTCGGGTCGGTCAAAGCGGGAATGGTGGCCGTGTTGGGGCGATCTTGAGCGGTGGCGAGCACCGGGTCGTGAAGCGGGCCCGAAGGGAAATCGTCGGGGCCGTCGTACATGCAGGAAGGGCCATATGCCGAAGACGTGCCGATCGCCATGAAAAAGAGACCTCCCCCGATCCTGAGGGGGCGAGCCTGGGCGCTCCGGCAAGTCGGCAGCGGACCCACGTCGGACCCGCAGCCCATCGGGGAGCATGGCTCGCCGTTTTCGCACATCGACGGACGCAAACCAGAGGCGCACCAAAACGGCCCAAACCGTAGTTTGGTGTGGCACGTGCCTGGCGAAGTCGAACCGTCGAATGCGTGCGAAACAAGGCGGTATGAATGGCCAGTCCGGCCTCGCGAGTGGGGGCCAGCACCTGACGGCGCAATCATCCCACTCGGACGGCCCGGTTTCAAGTCGGACGCGAAAAAGAAGGCGCGACCAACGAAGGGGCGCCTATTCGTGTCGGCATGCGCGTGGTCCTCACTCGCGTCTTTTGGTACGGGGCCGTTCACGATGCGCCCCCTCTCCCCTGGAAAAAGAGCCCACAATAGCGGACGCTACCAGGGGCGTTTCGGAGAAGAAACGCGCTTCGGCGACGGTCGTTCAGAAGGGGGCGATCTTGCTGCGCGAGACGGTCGTTCATCTGAGAGACCTGCCTCGATATCGCCAGATCATGGCGACGTTGATCCGCTATGGATACTGGGACGTCGTTCAAGCGCTGCGGCTCGAAGGGGTCATCGGCCCGATCGAGCGTGCCCTGGGAGAGTCGTCACCGCCCCACAGTCGACCCGAGCGCCTGCGCCGCGTGTGCGAGGACCTGGGCCCGGCCTTCGTCAAGCTCGGCCAATTGCTCAGCACGCGCCCCGACCTGGTCCCAAAGCCGTACTTGCTGGAACTCCAGAAGCTCCAAGACGAGGTCAAACCGTTCCCATTCGCGGAGGCCGAGGCGACCATCACGGAGGACCTCGGCCGCCCCCTGAGCGACGTTTACGCGGCGATCGACCCCGAGCCGGTCGCCTCCGCCTCCATCTCCCAGGTCCACCGGACCCGACTCCACGACGGCCGGGTCCTGGCCCT
>CALLYK010000555.1 GCA_937858365.1 uncultured Isosphaeraceae bacterium
GCGCGGTGCAGGCCTTCTTCGCGGGCTCGGCCTTCTTGGGTTCGTCGGCTTTCTTTCGTCTGTCGTAGCGGACGTAGCGGAACTTGGATTGCTTGTAGACCTCGTCGACGAGTTCGAAAAGACCGGGGTCGTACTTTTGCAGCTTCTCGCGCGTGTTGGCGCCGAACTGGGGACGCATGCAGTCGAAGTAGGCCTGGGCGCCCTCGGCCCAGTATTCTGCTGGGTTGGTCGCGACGTAGGTTCCCTTCCACAGTTCCTTGGCCATGGCGTCGTCATAGGCTTTGCGGAGCCGTTTGTTGAAGGTCGGATCGACAAGGCGTAGGCCTTGCTGATGGATGGCGTGATTGAACTCGTGGATGAGGATGTTCTCGGTGGCGTAGGGGTCGCCTGGGTAGCCGAGGAGGTTCTCCTCCGCGCCGCTCACGGCTGGACGGGCGTGCGTCGCGCCCAGCCCTCGGGCGCGGCGGTCCCAGTATTTCTTTGGCTCAAGGTCGCTGTGTTCGGGGACATCGCTCGTCCGCTCCGAATAGGCCATGATCGCTAGGCGCACTTTGTTCCGGGCCATTTCGTCGAGCACCTCGTGGCGATCGACGAGCATCTTCTCAACGAGGAAAGCGGCCTCCTTCAGTGCGTAGTCGGAGACCTTGTCCGACGAGACGATGGGGAAGTCGCGCAGCATGATCGACTTCTTGTAGAAGGGAGACAGGCCGCGATCGGCGGGCGGCGGCCCGATCACGTGCGTCGGTCCGTCGTCGGCCCATGCGTTCGCGCCGACGATGCAACAGACAAACAAGATGACACCCTTGCGAGTCATCGCGTGTCACCCTCATGGTCGAGGATTGAAAGAAGATGCGTCGGTTCGTCGATGATCGCCTCGGCGCCGGCCTGGCGGAGTCGCTCAGCGGGTTGAAGGCCCCACCCGACGCCGATCGGACGCATGCCGGCGTTCTTCGCGGTGGCCATGTCGGCAACGGAATCACCCACGAGGAAGCAGTGCGAGGGAGTCACACCCAGACCGTTCGCGATCCGCCGAGCGCCGGTCGGGTCTGGCTTGCGGGGGACTTCCGGTCCTTGCCCCAGCACAAAGCGAAAGGGCCAGGACCTCAGATAATGGGCGACACAGAGCTGGGTGAACTCATCGGGCTTGTTGGAGAGGACGGCGAGGTGGACTTTGCGTTCGGTCAACTCGTGGAGCAAAGAGGAGATCCCCTCATAGGGGCGAGTCTTGACGTTCCAACCCCGCGCGTACTCGTCGCGATAGGCGGCGACGACTCGCGTGACGGTGGCGTCGTCGCGATTCGCCTCGGGCAGGGCGCGACGAATGAGCATCTGCACCCCGTCGCCGATGAACTCGCGGAAGTCGTCCTTGGGATGGTCTACAAACCCTTGCGCCACCAAGGCCCGATTGGCCGAGTCGGCGATGTCATCAAGAGTGTCGAGCAGGGTGCCGTCCAGGTCGAACAGCACGGCGGAGGTCGACATGAGCAGTCTCTCGGTCGTTCTTCGGGAGTGAGTCGTGAGTATCAGGGATCCGTGTCGCGAGGTCCAGTACCGCCGGATTCGGACACGGTCATGCTTGTTGGTGAGCTTTCTTTTGGCGCGTATCGGCACGACCCTGACGGACTAAGGAACTCGGTGACGCCCGAAGTTTCTCATGGAGTAGCCCCGAAGTGATCGCTTCAAGCCAGGATACCGGTCGCGACTCGACCATGGACGTCGGTCAGGCGGAAGTCCCGCCCGCTGTAGCGGAACGTGAGCTTCTCGTGGTCGAGTCCCATCAGATGCAAGATGGTCGCGTGCAGGTCGTGAACGTGCATGCGGTTTTCGACCGCGCGGAAGCCGAACTCGTCGGTCGCCCCGTAAACCATGCCGCCGCGCACGCCGCCGCCGGCGAGCCACATCGTGAAACCCAGGCTGTGGTGGTCACGTCCCTTGGCCCCTTCGGACGTGGGCGTGCGGCCGAACTCTCCGCCCCAGATCACTAATGTGTCTTCTAGTAATCCACGCGCCTTCAGGTCTCTGAGCAAGGCCGCGATCGGCTTGTCGCTCTTGCGGGCATGGTCGCGGTGGTTCGCGATGTCGGCGTGGTCGTCCCAGGGTTGGCCGTTGCCGTAGTAGACCTGCACCATCCGGACGCCTCGCTCCACCAAACGACGCGCCGACAGGCAGGCGCCGGCGAACTCACCCTCGCCGTAGGCGTCGCGTGTGGCCTTCGACTCGCGGGAAAGGTCGAACGCTTCACGGGCCTCAAACTGCATCCTGTAGGCCATTTCAAGCGAGGCGATGCGAGCGTCGAGGGCGTCGTCGCGACCGCGTTGCGCGAGGTGCGCGCGGTTGAGGTCTTGCAACAGGTCGAGTTGCTCGCGCTGGGCCTCGGGCGTGAGGTGTGGGTTGCGGATGTCGCGGATGATCGCGTCGGGGTCGAGTTTCCTGTTGTCGATGTGCGTGCCTTGATAGATGCCCGGTAGGAAGCTATTGCTCCAGAGCTGCGGGCCAACCACCGGTTTTCCGGGGCAAAGGACAATGAAGCCGGGGAGGTCGTGGTTTTCCGTCCCCAATCCGTGGCAGAGCCAAGAGCCGAGACTGGGGCGGATCGGCTGCATGTTCCCCGAGTTCATCATGAGCAACGATGGCTCATGGTTCGGGTTGTCCGTATACATCGAGCGGAGCACGCAAATGTCGTCGATGCATCGGCCAACTTCGGGGTAGAGCTCCGAGACTTCAATGCCGCTCTGACCGCACTTCGACACCTTGAACGGCGAGGCCATCAGACCGCCTTGTTTCTTGCGGCCGGTGTCGCGCTGTATCAGCGCGGGGGATTGGCCCTCGTACTCTTTGAGTGCAGGCTTGGGGTCGAATGTGTCGACATGCGATGGTCCGCCGTTCATGAAAAGAAAGATGACGCGCCTTGCCCTCGGCCCGAAGTGGGGGGCCTTGGGGGCGAGTGGGTCGCGCTCGATGGCCCCCTCGTCGGTCAAGGTAGCGGTGGAAGAAAGCCAGCCGGCCTCGGCGAAAACAGAGGCGATCCCGATCGCCCCGAAGCCGCCGCCGATCCGGGTCAACATCGTCCGACGTGAGATTGTGTTCATGTTCGGTAATCTCCCAAATCAGTCGATGTAGAGGAACTCATTGGTCGCGAGCAAGGCCTGTGCGTAGCGTTGCCGGCGAGTCAAGCCGTTGTTGTCGTCGCCCTGCAGGTAGCGGAGGCCGATCGCGATCTCCTCGGTCGTCGCAGGCCGGGCGAAGAGGCGTTCGTAGACGGTGCGGATCTGGGCCACGTCGTCACCGACGCTTTCAAGGCTCACCGCGAGGGCCTTGGCCGACGCCACGAAGAGCTCGTCGTTGAGGACGATCAATTGCTGAAGGGGCACCGTCGTTTGCGACCGGGCCGGGCCCGTGATGTTCGGGTCGGGGAAGTCGAAGAGTCGAAGGAGCGGGGCCAGGTTGTGTCGGCTGATGTTCGCGTAGAGCGTCCTGCGCGTGGCCTTGGGGTCTTCGAGGGAGAACGACGGCCCGCCGACAATTGAGTCGAGCCGGCCGGAGACGGCGAGGAGGGCGTCACGCCACGACTCGACCTCCAGCCGCCGACGACTCGAACGGCCGAGAAGCCGGTTCTCTGGGTCGCGTTCGATGGCCAGGTCGTCTGCATGCGAAACTTGCTGGTATGTGGAAGAAAGCAGGATCAAGCGATGGAGGGCCTTCAACGACCATCCCGATTCGACAAATCGCGAAGCGAGCCAATCGAGCAACTCCGGATGGCTGGGGCGTTCGCCGAGCCGCCCGAAGTTACCTGGCGTGCTCACCAGTCCGCGACCGAAATGATGGTGCCAGACGCGATTGACCATCACGCGGGCCGTGAGCGGGTTGCCGGGATCGGCGATCGCTCGGGCCAGGTCGAGGCGGCCGCTGCCGCTCTCGCAACTCGAGCCGCCCAGCACCTCGAGGAAGCGGCGCGGGGCGTCGTCGCCGACGTTGTCCGGGTTGCCCCGGGCCAAGACCTTCAGTGTGGTCGCCTTACCTTCCTTCAGTGAGTGGACGATTGGGTATTTGTGCGGGACCTCTTTTTCCAGTCGCTTGGTCTCCGCGCGAAGGGCCTTCAAGTTTTCTCGCGCTTCCGGCGAGAAGTCTTCCTCGGCGTTTTTCTTGTCGCGCGTAGAGTCCAGCGGACCGCCGTTGGCGAACAGGGCGTCCAGGAACGCCTTCTCGGGGCCTTCGAGTTTCGAGCCGGCGCGTTGCTCGTTTAAGGCAATGACCCGGTCTTGCAGTTCGCTCGCCAAGATGGCGACCTCATCGGGGCAAACGTCTCCTTCACGGTCCAAGAGGGCGTACCAGGGCCTCAAGATCGGGCGGTCCTTAGACCCCTTGAGGAAGTTGATCCATCGACGCAGCCGTTCCACGTCGACTGCCTCACGCACGGCGAGCTGTTTCAGGTCTGTGGTGCCTCGCGCCATCCAGGCGCTGACCAGATAGGTCGCCACCTCCTTCATCCGCCCCTGCTTCAGACGGAGTTGTTCGGCGGCCAGCGCGGCGTCGGTTTGCTTCTGCTTGGCCTCGAAGGCGGCCTTGGCGTTCTCGAACGCCTCAACGACTTCCGGCGGCGCGAGCGGGGCCTCCACGTACTCACTCCCCGCGATGATGCCCGCCAAACCGTAATAATCTTGTTGGGAAATAGGATCATATTTATGATCATGGCATCGGGCACAAGCGACCGTTAAGCCAAGGACCCCTCGGGTCAGAGTGTCAATGCGATCGTCATATTGGTCGAATTTCTTGGCGTCGCCGTAGTAAACCGGACCCAGGGCGAAGAAGCCAAGGGCGGCCTTCCGCTCACGTGGGTTGGGTCCTTCGATCAGGTCCGCGGCGATCTGCTCGGTGAGGAAGCGGTCGTAGGGCATGTCCTCATTGAGGGCCTTCACCAACCAATCGCGGTAGCGCCAGCCTTCGGGATAGAGGCGGGGCTGGAACGAATGGGCTTGGTCTTCGGCGTATCGGGCCACGTCAAGCCAGTGGCGCGCCCAGCGCTCACCGTACGCTGGGGAAGCGAGTAGGCGATCGACCACCTTGTCGAAAGCGTCGGCAGCGTCGTCGGCCAGGAAGGCCTTCACTTCCTCAGGGGTCGGCGGCAATCCCGTGAGGTCGAACGTCACCCGACGCACAAGGGTCCGGCGGTCTGCCGGCTCAGCGGGCCGCAGGCCCTCGGCTTCCAGTCGGGCGAAGATGAAGCGATCTAAGGGCGATCGGATGCGGACCTCATCTCGGACGGTCGGCGGAAGCGGATCGGCGACCGGCTTGAAGGCCCAGAAATCGCGAGAGGGAGGGGCCGTCGCGGTCTCCTTGGGCGCGGTTTCACTCGGCCAGACGGCGCCACGCCGGACCCATTCCGTGAGGGCCTTGATCTCTTCGCCCTTAATCTTGCCTTTGGGGGGCATCCGAACGTCGCCCTCGTGACCGATCGCCTCAATGAGCGGGCTGCCTGCGGGGTCGCCGGGTATGACGACCGGCCCCAGATCGCCCCCTTTGGCCATCGCGCTGGATGAATCGAGGCGAAGGCCCCCTTTTTGCTTCGTCGCTCCGTGGCATTCCAGGCAGTAGGCGACCAGGACGGGCCTCACCTTGGCCTCGAAGAACTCGATGTCCTTGGCATCGGGACGGGCGCTATCGTCCGCGTTAGCCATCAGGGCAGGGCTGAGCGTGGCAAGCAGGCGGACGGCGAAGGAGACGGTCCGGATGCGCATGGCGTCGGCCCTGGGAGGGGGGGCGTGGGGGTGGGCTTCAAGGCCTGTTTAACATAGTCGCCGGGCGGCTTCTTGCCAACCGGCCATGGCGCGTTTTTCGGGTCCTACGGCGATTGGAAATGGTCCGGCGGGAAAGCACCCGGGGCCCACACTCAACGTTTCCGTCTTAACAGTGTATCGACATGAATGTGTAATTATATACTTAAATTGTTTATTTGTAGAGAAGATATGGTGCGCGTCGGCTGGCGAACTCGGCCTCGTGGTTAGACCAGGACGACGCGATGTCCCTGGCCAACACACCATCCTCGATCGCCTTTCGTACTTGACTTGAGCCGAATAGCAAGTCGATGGCGATTGGATCACGGACGAACTCGTAAGGCTCGGTCCGCCAGGTGAAGCGGTCGGGGTCTTGGGCCCGGGCCGCCGCGAGCAGGGCCGTGTATGCGGCCAGTGGTCGGAACGCGGCAGGGTCGGTCACATGAGGCTGGCACCCGTGACAGACCTGGCCGGCGTGCTTGTGGAAGGTGGGACGGAAGGCGCAAGGTCGTAAGTGTAAGCCCGGCAGGCCCAGTTCGGCCGCGAGCCGATGACCGTCGAGCCAAGGGGCCCCCCAAAGCTCAAAGGGGCGCGTGGTGCCGCGTCCTTCCGAGAGGTTCGTGCCTTCAATCAAGCAGCCGCCCGGATAGACGAGCGCCGTGTCGAGTGTGGGCATGTTGGGTGAGGGCATCACCCAGGGTAGGCCCGTTTCGGTCCAGGTCATGGTCCGCCGATAGTCCGAACAGGCGAAGACCTGCAAATCGAGGTCGAGCCGGCATTCGTTCCTAAGCAACAACGCCAATTCGCCGACCGTGAGACCGTGACGCGTTGGTATGGAATGGGCGCCGACGAAGCTGATGAAGCCCGGCTCGATGCTGGGCCCTTCGATGAGCGTGCCGCCGATCGGGTTGGGGCGATCGAGCACTGTGAACGAAAGGCCCGCCTCGGCGGCGACCCTCATCGCGTAGAGCATCGTCCATGCGAATGTGTAATACCTTGTGCCGATGTCCTGGACGTCGAAGATGAGCAGGTCGAGCATTTCGAGCCACTCACGTTTCGGCGCGAGGGCGGCGACGTCGTCCCCGTAGAGGCTGAACACGGGGATGCCGGTGATTGGGTCATCATGGGAATCGACGCCGATCATGTCCTGGGCGTCCGCGCGAATGCCATGCTCGGGGCCGAAAAGGGCCATTAGGTGGACGTTTGGTGTCGCATGCAGGAGGTCGGCGAGGTGGCGCAAACGCGCGTCCACGGACGTTGGATTGGCGATCAGGCCGACCCTTCGGCCCTTCCAGGCCTTGAAACCGGACGCGACCATCTGGTCCAGCCCCGTGGCCACGCGGCTCATGGGGTGAGGGCCCGACGCGCCAGCACAATCGCCCCCGCCACGGGGTCGGTCACTCGCGACTCGCGGACCTCCATCTTGGAGAACTTTTTCAAATAAGCAAGCATGGCCTCGGAGACCGGCGTCGCGGAGAGAAGGAAGCCCCCGGCCATCGCTAGGGGCAGGATGGGGCCGTCCCAGTCCAGGGCCCTGGCCACGGCGAGGGCGGTCCGACCCAATTCGTAGCCGGCCGGTTCCAAGATCCAACTCGCCACGGCCGGGTCATCATCCGCGCTCGCGACCACGATCGGAGCGAGCGCCGCGATCCGGGTCCGATCGAAGGCGCCCGAGTAGATCGTCGTCACGAGACGGCCAGGGCCGTCGATGCTCAAGTGTCTGCACACATGTTCGGTCAAGGCGCCGCCGGAAGGCGCTTGTCCGTTCTCTTTGGCTTTGGAGGGACGCAAGGTGCGCAGGGCGTCGCGGCCGTCGTGACGTTGGGCGATGAGGCGGAGGCCCGCGAGGGCGACGTCGTAGGCGCTGCCTTCGTCGCCAAAAAGGTGTCCCCAACCTCCGGCGCGGGCCTCGCGACCTCCCGGGGCCTTGCCCACGGAGATCGAGCCAGTGCCCGAGATCAGGGCCACGCCGAACCCTTCTGGCGTGCCCGCCGCGAGCACGAGTTCGCCGTCGTTGACGAGGACGAGCTTACGGGCCCAGGCATCCGCGGCCGACCAGTCTTCCAGCAGTTTCTTGTCTTCGGGGCGGTCGAACCCGGCGAGGCCGAAACAGGCGACGGTCACCGTTTCAGCGGGCCGGACCGCGTCGGCGAAGGCTGCGTGAATGGCCGTTTCGAGGGCCTTCCGCGCGTTTTCAGGCCCCACCGCCTTGGCGTTGGACGGGCCGGCAACTCCACGACCGAGGACCTTCCCGTCGGCTTCGGCGAGCCAGGCCGTGGTGGAGGTCCCGCCGCCGTCGACGCCGATGACGAGCGCGGCCGGGTTCATCGTGGGTCCTTTCCAGTGACGGCCCGGACGGCCTGGCGCACCTGACCGCCGTGCTCGGCAAGGCGGCCCTCGGCCTCGTCGATGCCGACGCCCGTGAAGGCCATCACGAGGGCCGGTTTCAGCCTGCCGCCGCATTGCCTCAAGGTGTCGGTGGCGGTCGCGTCGTCGAGACCGGCCAGTTCTCTGAGGATGCGCCTCGTCCTTATTCGCAGCTTCTCGTTGGTGGGCATCAGGTCGATCATACGATTGCCGAAGGTCTTGCCGATGAGGACCATTGCGCCGGTCGTGATCGTGTTGAGGACGAGCTTCGTCGCCGTGCCCGACTTCAAACGCGTCGAGCCGGCGATCACCTCCGGGCCGACGAGCGGAGTGATCATGTGGTCGGCGACGTCCTCGAGCAAGCTGGGTCGATTGCAGGCCAGGCCCACGGTCGTCGCTCCGCGGACTCGGGCCTCGCGTAAGGCCCCGAGGACGTAGGGCGTGCGGCCTGACGTGGCAATGCCTACGACCAGGTCATTGGGCCCGACGTTGAGGTCGCGCACGTCGTCCGCGCCGGCTTGGGGGTCGTCTTCCGCCCCTTCCACGGCCCTCGTGAGCGCGGCCTCACCCCCGGCGATTCGGCCCACCACCAGCGACGGCGGCGTGCTGAACGTGGGTGGGCACTCGGCCGCGTCCAGGACCCCTAGCCGTCCCGACGTGCCGGCGCCAAGGTAGATCAAGCGGCCCCCGGCTCGGAATCGTTCGGCGGCCAGCGCGACCACATGAGCGATCGCGGCACGCTCTGCCCCGACGGCGGCGACGGCCTTTTCGTCTTCCGCGTGCATGAGGGCGACGATCCCTGCGGCGTCGAGGGTGTCGATCGCCTCACTCGCCGGGTTGCGGGCCTCGGTCAGCAAATGGTCTTCCAGCGGCATCGACGGGGCATCCCCAAGACCGTCAGGCTTCTGAAGGCTCACGCACGTTGAATTCGAGCTTCCACCGGCCTTCCCCCTTCGACCCCTGGCACCAGAGCTCCAGGGTTCCGACCTCCGTCACCTTGGAGTGCAAGCGGACTGGGACCGTGTCGTCTTCCTGGCCCGCGGCACGGTCGAGTGTCGTGGTCAGCGACTCTTGCTCCTGCAGCTCCTCGGGGGCCCAGCGGTCGAGCACGGCGCCTGGGGTATCGTCGCGGCGAACGGTCGAACTGAGGAAGCGGAACTCGGTCGGTTCGCCCAGGACCAGGCCGAACTCAGGGCCGGGCACGTCGCCGGCGCTTCCTTCCTCGGTCCCCATCTTGACCACGCAGAGGGCCTTGATGGGCGTGGGCACTCCAGGCACTGCGGGGGCGGCGGATTCGATGCCGACGTAATACGAACGGGCCACGCCGCCTCGAATCCGAATCCCCTTTCCTTGGCGCACCAAGCCGTAGTAGGCGGCCCCTTGGGCGACGGCGAGGTCGAGGTCCCGCGCCGGGAGGATGGGCACTGCGGCGGCGCCCCAGCGAGAGAGGATCGCGACCACACGTTCCTGAAGGGGCCGCGCCTTGAAAACACCGCCGTTGAAGAGGACGGCCGAGGGCCTTACGACGTTGCCTTCAGCGTGGAGCGAGCCCGCTTGGCGTGTCAGGAAACGGGCGAGGTGGCGTGTGATGGCCGCGTCGGCCGCGTAAGGAAGGCCGATTTCGGTAAGGCCCACTCGGCGGCCGCGCGCGGGCAGGTCGTCGGAACCAGAGTCAGGAAAGAACCCGTCCAAGAGCACGGTTTCCAGCATCGATCGAGGGAGTTCGGTCTTCACTGACCCACCGATCACCTTCGACCCCCGACCGAGGGCCATCACCGGGGCGACCTTCTTGGTCGGGTCGGAAAAGAGGACCTCCTTGGCGTTTCGGCAGGCATAGGTGAGGGCAACTCGCTGTGCGGGGTCGAGCCCTTCCATGCCGCCCGGCACGGTCGCGGCGACCGCGTGGGCGAGGGCCAGATCCATGTTGTCGCCACCGAGGAGGATGTGTTCCCCCACGGCGAGGCGCGTGAGCCCAAGGTCCCCGCCTTCCTCGGTCACGCCGATCAGAGTGAAGTCGCTCGTGCCTCCGCCGACGTCGCAAACGAGGAGGAGGTCGCCCACGTTGACCTTTTTGCGCCAGGAGTCCCCCATTGCGGAGAGCCAGGCGTAGAAGGCCGCTTGCGGCTCTTCCAATAGGGTGACGTGCTCAAGGCCGGCGGCCTTGGCCGCCTCCAACGTGAGGTCTCGCGCTACAGCGTCGAACGAGGCCGGGACGGTGAGGAAGATCTCCTGGCGTTCGAGTTTCTCGTCGCTGTTCTTGCCGTGCGCTGCGTTCCAGGCGTCTCGGAGGTGGGTGAGGTAGGCGGTCGATGCCTGGACCGGCGAGACTTTTTCGACGTCGGGCACTGCGTTCCAGGGCAGGAGGGGGGCCCGACGATCGACGCCCGCATGGGAAAGCCAGCTCTTAGCGGAACTGACGAGCCGACCCGGGACCCTGGTCCCGTGTTCGCGCGCGAAAGTGCCGACGACCCGATCGGCCTTCTTGTTCCACGGGGTGTCGAGGGCCCCGGGAGTTAGCTCCTTCTCGGCTGGCAAGTACAGGAACGAAGGCAGCACGGGTCGCTCGGCCGTCTCGTTCAGGCCGACGACTTGCGGGATGGGGAACGGCTCGATGGTTCGGGTCGCCTCGTCGCTGGTCGCGCGGGTGTCGGCGAAGGCAACGGCCGAGTTTGTCGTACCGAGGTCAATCCCCACGACGTAACGGGACATGGCTCCGGCGCGCTCCTTGGCTGCGAAGACGGGCTCAGGAAACTTCGACCTCTGCGGGGGCGAGGACCGACGATTGGTCACGCGCGGCGGGCAGGGCGGGTAACTGCACTGTCTTGACCCTCCAGCCGTGATGTTTCAAGACGCCTCGGAAGGGGGGCTTGCCGCCGACGTTTCCGGTCAGCCGGACTGCCGCCGGGTCGAAGTCCTGCGAGACCGTCACGGGCGCTCCCTCATCGCCGGGCATCACAGGCTCGACGGTCAAATAATCGCGTAGGGCCTTCCGACACCCTCGGTGGATGTCGCGCACGGCCGCGCCGATCTGGGCGTCGCCGTAGGCGTCGATGTCTTCCTGGAGGAAGTCGACGAGTCGGCCGTCGCGCTGCAAGACGGCCAGCACGCGCAAGTCTGTGCCTGCCGGCTCGCCTGTGAACACGCGGACGACCTTGGCACGAAACGCTGGGTCGGTCAGACAGAACCAGAAGGCCTGAAAGGCCAGGACGATCGGATTGTCGCTGGGCTGAGGATAGGGCTTCAAACGGTGGCTCCTGGACGACGAACGAGGGCCCTCGATTTCGACGGGGCCGATCGATCGTGGTCATCCTAACCCGTCGCCACGGAAAGGGGAAGCGGCGCGGCTGAGTGGCTTCAGTCAGCGAAGGCGGGTTCGGGGTCGCGCAGGATCACCTGGGGCCGGCCGGCGTCGTTTGGCGAGACCAGAGGAGCGCCCGCCACGGGCGGCCCTAAGGCCCCCATTTGAGAGCGTGGTCGCTTGGGTCGCACGAAGCTATCGCGGATTTCGACCCGGGAGTCTTCCTGGTAGTCGGGCCGCATGCTGACCCGTCCTGGTTCGCTCATCACGCCCGGCGGACGCGAGCCCCACTGCGAGCAGCCCGTTAGGCTCGTCCAGAGTAGAAGCACCGAGAGGGTCTTCCAGGATTTCATGCGCGGCCCACCACAAAGCGCCTTAAGGCTCGTTTCGAAGAGAATCGGCGGGCCGTGCCGTCGAACTTGAGCATCGTGCCTTCTTTTCCGGTGAAGACAGGCGACGACACGCTCTTCCGGATCGTTGCCTCGGGCGCCATCGGCATCGTCGGACGTCTCCTCGGCTCGTTCCGTTGGTCCCTCTTCAGGTCTGCCTCATGTCAGGTCGAGACTACGGATGACATCAATCCCCGTGCGTAGGACGACGGCAAAAGCGCGGGCGACCACCTTGGTGCGCATCGGTTCGGCGGAAGGATTCCGTGACCGAGACGGTCGAGAATCCGCCCCCAGTGGGGGCCGCTGGAACGCGGAGGGAGCCTGCGATGTTGGGGAGCAAACGGAGGTCGGACCGCCCGGCTCATGCGCGGCGGTCGCGCCAGGACGTCGAGTCGCTGGAAACACGCCAGTTGCTGGCGAGTGACCCATTCAGTTTCTATCACGCGGCCTTGTGGCCTCCCGCAATCGGCCACGCGTCCGCCTTTCCGACCAACGACATCGTCCACCCCGTCTGGTCGGACAAACCCGCCTCGTGTGTGAACCTCAACAATGAGGGCAAGTTCGTATCGGGCAAGAATCGCCAGGGGAACGAGTGGAGCATCACCGTCCATGGCCCCGGCTATGTGATCGTCACCGACGCGACACCCAATGACGGCGTCCTTGACGACGACCTGGACACCATCCAGATCGTCAATTCGGACCCGAATAAGACACGAGTCGTCGGCCAGGTGATCGCCTCGGCGAGGGTCCAAACCGACGGCACGCTTCTCTTCCAGAAGCTGATCGCGGTCAACGGCGTCAACTCGATCGTTCTGAACGGTTTCACCTTGACGCAAACCGTGCAGCCGCCCACCGGCACGCCCAACTACACGAACACGCTCATTAATCTCCAGGGTGGCGTCCACTACCTGAGCTTCCACAACATCGTCGGCACGTTCGACGTGGCCAATGGCGACGTCCCCATCAACATCAACATCGGCAACCCGACCACCCCGTTGAAGGTCGCCCCGACCATTCGGTTGGACAGCATCTTCAACACGGTGACCACCAACGCGTCTCAGGCCCAGCCCCTGGGCGTGCCCGTTACCAAGCCCTGGATCAACATCCTCGTTAACGGTGAGCTGAAGGACCTGAGCTACATCTCGTCCACGGCGCTCCCGGTGATCGCCGGGCGACAGATCCAGTACACGCCCGTGAGCACGACCGGCCGCACGGCCGTCCGCGCCACGGCGATCGGCCATATCAAAGTTGCGGGCACGGCCCGGAACACGAGCTTCGCGCGGGGAGAACCGCCGGTCCGCTCGGCCTTCGCGGGGCTCAAGAAGCTCGGCACGGCCAAGTTCGGCGGCAATGCCGACGGCGTCGCGATCAACGTGAACGGCCCGATCGACCGAGTGACCTTCAATCGCGGCCTGGGCAACCCGAACGGCGTCACGCCGATCCCACCCGCGAAGCTGGGTACGCCGGTCAGCGAGTACGGCTACCCGGCCTACAACCTCCTGGGCGGGGTCGTGATCGGGAATGTCATCCACAACTTCGCCGCGGGTCCGGCCGACGTCATTCAGCAGACGCCCCAAGATCCCGATTACATGCAGCTGCAACGAACCAACTCCACATATTACGTGAGTCGGCCCGGCACGGCCCTGACCTCGGCGGCGATCGTCTCCGCCACGGACTTCGGCCATGTGAGCGTGATCGGCAACAGTATCGGCAGCGAGATCAAGGCCGGGTTCTACTATCAGGCTTACCTCTCGGGTCTCGAAGGAACACGCGCCAAGAGCAAGATCACCAAACTTGACCAGAAGGGAGACCTGATCGACTCCGTGAACTCGTCCACCTATCGCCCAGTGGACGGCATTTACGGCAATGGCAACGATCAGGCCGGCAACGGCAAGCTCACCGGCAACCAGGCCGGCAACATCTTCGTGAACGGCCGTCAAACCGCACTCAAGAACCTGGGGACGGGGAATTACGCCAAGAAGAAAAACGGCTACCTACCGCCGCCTGAAGGACCCCGCCGCTTGCATGGTAGCGCCGTCATGCGACTCGGGTTCGACCACACGGACATCAAGAACTAAGACCCATCGTGATTCGAGAGCGACCGCCGCGGCGCCTCCTGCCGCGGCGGTCGTTACGTTTTCGCTTATGGCGGCATACGGCCCAAGCCGGGTATACTGGTCTTCACACCTTGAGAGCACAACCATGAGCACACAGGCACCCTCGTTGCGCGTGGATGGACTGGTCGAACGGCCGACGACGCTTGGGTTTGCCGACTTCGAGGGTTTTCCAGAGGCCGACCAGGTCCGAGACGTATCCCGCTTCCACGCCTCGCGCCGTGGCGACGCCGTGACCTTGGAAAGCGTCTTGCGCCGAGTCGCCCCGGCACCGACCGCGAATTATGTCACGCTCCATGCCGCTCGAGACGATTTCCATGTCTCCGTGCCGCTCGACGCCGTGCGGGCCGAGGGACTCATCGTTTACAAGGTCGGTGAAGGCCCCCTCGATGTTTCCCAAGGAGGCCCGATCCGATTCTTGATCAAAGACCCAGACCTCTGTCACACAAGCGAACTTGACGATTGTGCTAACGTCAAGTATCTCGACCGGATTGAATTCGCCGAGCGCAAGGGACGAGACACCCGACCACAGGACGAGGCCGCCCACGAGGCCCTTCACGCCAAGGAAGCACATTCCGACTGAGGCCGCGCTCCCGTTACTCGCTCGCACCTTGGCGAGTGGCAATTGGCACGAAACCGAACTCCAGGCCCGGCGGCGGTGTGACAAGCAAAGCCGGGTCAATCGCGGCAAGCGTACCTCGCTGAGGCGGGGGGAGATACTCACGATCCTTGGTCCAGGTCCGATGGAGCTTCTCGACCCGTTTCTGTAGCGCCTCGCGTTCGTCGTCGGAAAGGTCGGCCTTGAGCAGTGCCGGTTGATCGGCGAAACGATACCAGAAATACGTCACGACACTGCCGTCGCCGAGGCGCGCTTGGAAGGGGCCCGCGACCGGTCCCGGCTTCTTCCAAACGCTGTTTGGGTCGTCCGGCGTGACGTAAGGCCCTGAGTGTTCGCCGCCTGACCGAGTAAAGCGGACGTCGGCGAGGCCGGTTTCCGCCGGCACCCGCTCGCGACCTGTGACGACCCACTCCCCCTTCTTCTTCTCGGCTTGGTTCACGAGACGGTAGTATTCGGGCAGGGTGACGAGTGGTCCTTGTGGCGTGTCGGACTTGGTTACCAGGGCCTCGTCCCAACGATAGCCGAACGTGTGCGGGTCGAGCGCCGTGGGCTTGGCGAAAGAGGCCCAAGCCACTGGGCTCTTCTTCTCCTTCCCCTCAGCCGGTTTGTAGATCTCCCAGGTCGCGCCGCCACCGCCCTTGAATGTGTGGACGATCGCCCCTTCCGGGTCGATGACCCCAGTGGCGGCGGGACCGCCATCCCACCACGCCTTCACGCGGTCCCAAAGGGCCTTCTTGCTGTAAGCGGTCACTTGATGGACGACGACCGATTCACCAGCCTTGTCACGAGGGAAGGAGACGGGGGCGATCCGAGCGAAGGTCTCGCCTTTCGCGTCGCCGGCCACGGCGGCCGGGACGTACTGCGTCTCCATCTGCAAAGCGCGGTTCGGGTTGGATGGCCTGGAATCGAGGAAGAGGCCGGCTAGTTTCGGGTCTGCCACCGACGCGCGCGACCAAAAATAAGGAGTGAAAAAGGCGACAGGGCCCTTGAAGTTGCTCGTGTTCAGGAACAAGGTCCAGGAGTGGTCTCCAGTGGGCACGTCCTTGCCGGCCGTCCGTGTCTTGGCCGGTGTGAGTGGAAGCGGCAAATAGCCGTAGCCGAAGAGTTCGCCGCAAGTCCCTTGCTTGAGGTTCAGGCCATCGGGCGGCCAGAGCACCCAGGGACTGAACTGGGCCACCCCGTAAAGGCCGGTCGGGTTGTTCCAGTCTCGACCTTTCCCAGCGCCTGGTCCATTGGCCCATTCGCTGAAGTTGAGGGCCACTCCACCCATGATGAACTTGGGGGTCTCGGTGGCGAAGCGCGTGTCGCGCCACCAGCCCAAGCCGCCCTCGATGTCCGTATAGAGTTTGGCCGGTTCGGGGCCGTCGTACTTGGGATGCATCCATGTGCCGAAGAGGCCCGTTTGGAAGCGTTGCCCAGGGTACTCCTTCAAGAGTGGCCAAGCGGCCACGTACATCGAGAACCCCGCATTGTACGAGTCGGGGACGCGTTCATGGGGCACGAGCAGATACCCGGCAAGGCCGATCATTGTTTCACAATGCCGAGTGAGAGCAAGAGTGACCTGACCTGA
>CALLYK010000556.1 GCA_937858365.1 uncultured Isosphaeraceae bacterium
TCCAGCACAGGCCCCACCAGGGCCGCCGCCACCCGGCCGCGACCCAGCCTGAGTGGGACCTCGGGCGGCCAAACCGCCGCGGCCCGACCGGCGAGGGCCTGCGTCAACAAGGCCCCGACCAGCTTGCCTCGACGCCGGGCGACCCAAAGTCCCGTTGGGTCGAGCTCGCCCCGGACCACTTCGGCGAGGCCCTCGGCCACCAGCAAGGACCGATCCCGCGGCCCCAGCCGATGATAGAGGAGTCCGAGGGCGGCCCCGACCTCATCGGGCCGGCAAGGCTCGACCAAAAGGCTGGGAGATGGGCCGGACATGAACGAAGGCCCCGCGCGACCGGTCCAACCCTGGCCCGGCAAGTTGGAGAGGCCGACGGGGGATTTCTTCCAACGGATGCCCCCCTCCGACCGTATCTCCAAGTATAGTCGGTGAAAGGAAACGAGGGCCCAACCATGCGACCCGGGGTCGGCACGGAGCACGAGACGAGCCAGGCGGAGGCCGGCGGCACTTGGGTCGAAGGACCGGGAGACGCCCTCCTGGTCGAGCGGGCCCGCGGCGGCGACGACGACGCCTTCGCCCAGCTCGTGAGACGCTACGAGCGCAAACTGGTTCGTGTCTTGGCCCGCCTCGTCCGCGACGAGGAACTGGCCCGCGACCTCGCCCAAGAGACCTTTTGGAAGGTGTACAATCGGCTAGATCGCTTCGACACGGCCAGGCGCTTCGGTCCTTGGCTCTTCCGCGTGGGCGTCAACCTGGCCCTGGACCAGCTCCGCCGGAAGGACCCGCCGCCGATCGCGTCGATCGACCAAGGGCCGGCCGGCCCCGACGGCGAGGCGGCCTGGGACCTGCCCGACCCCGACCCACGCCCTCGGGCGGAGTTGGCCCAAGAGGTCCATTTTGTCCTGAACCAAATGCCCAAGGAATACCGGGTCGTCCTCGTGCTCCGGGACCTGGAGGGCTTCTCCTCGGCCGAAGTGGCGGCCATCGTGGGCCGGCGCGAGGCGACCGTTCGCTGGCGCCTGGCCAAGGCCCGCGACCAGTTCCGTGGACTCTGGGAACACCGGACAGGCGAACGACAACGACGACGGGAGGACCATCATGGCATCTCTGTGGAATGACGCCTGCCGCTGGACGAGGGCCCGTCTGCCTCTCCTGGCGGGAGACGACCTGAGGGGGCCCGACCGTCGCCAGGTGGAGCGGCACCTGATCGGCTGCGCATCCTGCCGCGAGCGTCTTGAAGCACATCGCCGAGACCTGGACGTGCTCGCGCTGGCGGCCTCGGTCTCGCCTGTAGCGACCGACGGCCCGTCGCTCTGGCCGGCCCTGGCCCGGCAGCTCCACGAGCATCGACATCCGGTCCCGCGCACGTTCGCGCTGGGTCTGGGATCAGGCTGGCGCCTGCCCGCGCGTGGCCTGGCCCTGGCCGCGGGGGCCCTGGTGGCGGTGGGCCTGACGGGCGTCGTCTATCACGCCGGCCTGACACCGATCGAACACGCCCGAGGTCTGCTCACCGGCCGACCTACCCTCTCCAAGAAGGACCCGGCGAAGACCGAGCCCCCCCTACCCCTGGTCGAGCCCGACACCAAGCCCCTGAGCGTGGCCGACGAAGAAACGCCCAAACCGGCCGACTCACCCTCCATCGACACCGGCGGCACCCGCTGAACGGTTTTTTCTGTCGGTCCCGAAAGCGTTGGCGACGCCGGCTTTTCCGAAAACGAACACTTACATCCACCACCCGAGGCCCCGGAGTATCGAGCTCGATCGGCAGGACCATTGCCGGCCGGACCAAGACGCCAGCCTCATGGGGGCCGGCGATGACGAGAGTGGCCTCCTCCACGCCGTCGCGACGGCGCAGAGCGGCGAGGACCACGACCAACCCCCCTTTGCCGAGGCGACTGGGCTCGACCGCGACCGGTCCTTCCGGGGCCGGTATCGCGACTCAACTCGTGAACACAATAGCCAATCGTTTATTCAATCCGTCAATTCTCTAATAGATAGCAAACGCTTATGTTCTCTTTGAGATCAGTTGCATGTCCGGCGTCGTCTTCATACAATCCGAGTCCGAAGCGTGATCGACGGGTCCGTTGAGGGGGCCCATCGTCTTGGCCGGTAAGGGACGACCGCGACCTGGCCCGTTCCGCCGAACATCATGAGCGACCGTCAGACGCGAACGGCTCGCATCACTGGGCGTTTCCCCGCGACGCCTCAAACGACCTTGCCGGCCCGGACACGGATTTCTTACCGTGACCCGACGGAACAGGTCCGTCACCGAGCGCCTGACTTGCCCACCATGACCGGGGCCCGCCCCCTCCACGATCGTGATGGGGTATGGGACCCATCATTTCCGAATCGCCTTGAATCCGGCCCCCGCGAGAGGGCGAACTCCATCGGCATTGTTCAACATCACGAGAGATGACTTATGTTGCGTCGTTTGAAAGCGATCGCCAGGAAAATCGGCGGTGTCCTGGGGACCAACGATCTCCAGCGAGAACTCGGTGCATTCCGCGCCGATTTCCAAGACCTTCGGACCCGATCCGTCGACTCCCAGGTGACACAGCTCCTCCTCAGGGAACTCTATCGCCGCCAGTTCCAGGAAGGGGCGCTTCCGCTTCCCTTTCATGAGGTCGAGTTCCGCTGCCATTCCCAGAATGGTGAAGACGGAATCCTTCTCTATCTCTTCGCCGCCATCGGCACCACCAATCGCCGGGCCGTCGAAATCTGTGCCGGCGATGGCCAACAATGCAACACGGCCAACCTCATTCTCAACCACGGCTGGTCCGCCCTGCTGTTCGAAGGGGACCCCTCGCTCGCCGAATCCGCCCGCGCCTTCTACCGAAAACACCCCGCGACGTTTTCGTTCCCTCCCAAAGTCATCGAAACATGGATTGTCCGCGATACCATCAACCAAACCATTCGTGACGCCGGTTTCACCGGAGAGATCGACCTTCTCTCTCTCGACCTCGACGGTGTCGATTACTGGATCTGGGAAGCCATCGAGGTCATCCGACCACGAGTCGTCGTGGCGGAAATCCAGGCCATCTGGGGTGCCGAACGCGCCGTCACGGTCCCTTACCGCGACGACTTTCAATCTCCCCTCATGGATGGTTTCGGGATCTACTCGGGTGCCTCCCTCCCCGCCTTCGTGAAGCTGGCCAAGCGCAAGGGGTACAGGCTCGTGGGCACTCAGGCCCTTGGCTTCAATGCCTTCTTCGTCCGCGACGACATCGCCCAGGACCGCTTCCCCGCCGTGACGGCCGAAGCGGCCCTCGACGTACCGTTCGTCGCTTGGGCGCGCGAGACCTACCTCCCTCGCGTTCGTGATCGAGAGTGGGTCGAGGTCTGATCCCCAGAAATGCGCCGCCTCCCAAGAAAAGGGGTGTCCGTTGGGGGAAAAGGGGGAAAGGGGAGCTTTCTACTTTTTCCTTAACTCCCCGGCACTGAGCGGCCTTTCTCGGGGCATGCCGCGCACCACCCGGGCCTCGGCCGCCGAGTATTGCCATCATGTCCTGAAGCGGGGCAACGACCGCGCCGAGGTCTTCCATAAGCCGGCCGATTACGAGGCCTTCGTCGCGATGATCGCCTCCGCCGAGTCCCCGCTGCCGATCCGGGTCCTGGGCTGTTGCCTGATTCCCAACCACTTCCACCTGGTCCCAAGGTCGTTTCAAGGCGTTCCCGTGCCACGACGACGGGCACTTGCTGACCGTGCTCCGGTACATGGAGCGCAACGAGCAACGCGCGGGGCTGGTGGCACGAGCCGAGGACTGGCCCTACGGGTCGCCGCGGTCCCGGATGATCCCGCCCGGGCTGGTGGCGTTGGTGCCAATGCCCGAGACGGGTGAGGCCGCCCGCGTCACAAACCCGGCGTCAGGTCGGATTTCGCCGGGATTGAGTGTCCGCCGGAAAAAGCAGGGCTGTTTGGCACACGCTTCCGGGGAAGACCCGACAATCGGGAGGTCTGTCCATGGAGGTCATTTCGAAGGTCCGCAAGTCGGTTTCCTCCTCCCTCACCCCGGTCGTGTTCCGATACCGCCTTCTTAAGTCCAGTCTTGTCGCGATGAGACCGCATGTCCTACGATGATGGCCGAAAAATGGGCCATCGCCTCGTTCGAGCGGGCCGCTCCGGGAGGTCTACTCCATGCTCCGCCTCACGGCTGGGTCGCGACGACTTTGCCAGGGAATGGGCCGGCGTGAGGTCTTGCGTATCGGCGCGGCGAACCTCTTGGGATTGGGTTTGACACTTCCCGGCCTCTTGAAGGCCCGGGCAAGCTCGCCTGCGCCGCGACCACGCATCCGGTCGATGGTCTTGATGTTCCTGGAAGGGGGGCCCGCACACCAAGACACGTGGGACATGAAGCCCAACGCGCCCGATGGCATTCGGAGCGCCTTCCAACCCATCGAGACGACCGTCCCGGGCCTTACGTTCTGCGAACACCTGCCCATGCTGGCCCGGCAGGCCCATCATTTGCAGCTTGTGCGTTCGGTCCATCACACCGTCGTCGACCATAACGCGGGGACATATTACGCCCTCACGGGACGCGAGCCCCTCAAGGGCGGGAAGCTGATCGTGGCCCCCGCGCCGGACAATTTCCCCCCCTTCGGCGCCGTGCTGGCCAAGTTCCGGCCCAGCGGCAAGCACCTGCCCGACAATGTTATGACGCCCGATTGGATGAGCAACAACGGCGCGATCCTGCCGGGACTCGACGCCGGGTGGCTCGGCACCAAATATGACCCGTTCGTCACCGGCGACCCAAGTTTGTCCGCCTATCAAGTGCCGGGGCTCAGCCTGCCCAGGGAACTCTCGCTCAATCGCGTCGAGAGGCGCCGCGAACTGCTTGACGACCTCGACCGGTTGCTCGCCGACGACCTGGCTTGCGAGGGCCTCGATTCCCATTACCAAAAGGCGTATGAGCTCATCTCAAGTCCCGAGGCCCGCCGCGCCTTCGACATCGGCCGCGAGCCGCCCACCGTGCGGGAACGCTATGGTCTTTATCCCAATCATGTTCGCAACAAAGAAGCGCGTCAGTTCGGCGGCCTGCCGCAACTGGGGCAATCCCTTCTCCTCACAAGGCGCCTCGTCGAGGCGGGTGTGCGTTTGGTCACGGTCTGCACGGGGCCCCGCTACGACCAGACCTGGGACACCCATCGACAGCATTATCCCTTGCTCAAGAAGTCAATCCTCCCCTATTTCGACCGGGCCTTCTCCGCCTTTTTGGAAGACCTTCACGAACGCCGATTACTCGACTCGACCCTCGTCGTGGCGATGGGTGAGTTCGGCCGGACGCCCAAGATTGGTCAGATCACGTCGAGCGCCGGGGCCGACGCCGAGGGTCGCGACCACTGGCCCCATTGCTACACGGCGCTCTTCGCGGGAGGTGGACTGCCCGGAGGCACCGTGCTGGGTTCGAGCGATCGAGACGCCGCCTATCCCGCGTCCATGCCGGTCTCGCCGGCCGACATCGCCGCGACCATCTACAAGCTCTTGGGGGTTGATCATGAGATGCTCATCTATGATAATCTGCAAAGACCCAATGCTCTAACGCTAGGCACACCGATCAAGGCGATTACGGGTTGATTGGGTCGTGACCTTCCCAATGGACTTCCTCGAACATGGCCCGAAGTTTCGCGCCGCGTTGGGGATGGATTGAGGCCACGTGCGCGATCCGTCCCGCGAGATGGGCGCGGAAATCGGGATGGCCGCCGCGATTCTGGGACTCGGGCCCGTGGTCGCGGCAATTGCGGAGCGTCGCCTTCAGCCGGTCGTAGTCCTCGCGCGTCGTGTTGGGCCGTTGATTGACGACGACACCCGCCAAGACCTGGCGCCTTCCTTGGTGGGCCAGGCGGGTCTTGCGCGGGTTGATCGCGAAGCCTTCCTCAATCGCGATCGCGCCGACGTGGTCGATGAAGCGTCGGGCCCGCCGGGCGAAATCGGGCCCTCCTGAAAAGGCCAGGTCGTCGGCGTAGCGCGTGTAGTTCGCAAGGGCGGATTGGGCGAGCGCCTGAAGGCGCGCGTCGAGGCGAAACGCGGCGAAGTTCGCCAGGGCGGGAGACGTGGGCGCGCCTTGAGGCAAGTGGGGACTCGCGTAAACCTTGCGCAGCCGCCAAAGTTCCATCGAGGACCCGCGCGCTGGGCAAGAGCGATCGTCCCAGGCGTCCGCGGGGACGCGGTTCGTGCAAAGGCCCGCCAAAAGGCGCGCCACAGGTTCGGGGTAGCCCGCGACGCGGAAGAGGGCCGTGGTCCTCGCGGCGCTCACGCTGGGGAAGAAGTCGCGCAGGTCCATCCGCAAGACCACGGTCTGTCCCACGTGAGGCATCGCGAACGTGCGGATGGAGCGGCCTTGACGGAAACCATGAGCGGCCTCGTGGGGTGGTATCGCATTCAAGATGTCGTTCAAGATTTGACGTTGAACGCACATCAACGTGGCCTTCGGGACCTCGATCACGCGGACCTCGCCGGACCTCTTGCGTCGCCACAAGTAGCGGTAATGGCGCAAGGGGCCCTCCGACGCTCGGCTGTTCCGACCTTGAATGTCCGCGAGCCATTCGAGTCGGCCCATCTCAAGCCCCAAGAAATCGGCCAGGGCCTTGGGGGTGACGATCGCGGGCAAGGCCCATTGCTCGGGGGCCCCGGGCATTGGCCACATGACGGGCGTGGTGAACGTGGCCTCTCGGCGCCGAATCGGCCCGCGCTTGACGGCCCGACGCAGTCGCTCATCCTCATAGAGGAACGCGGCCACGGCCGCCGAGGAGGGTCGCCCGGGGCCCTCGAACGCCTGGACCAATCGCTTCGCCAAGGCCCGACAGTTCAAGGCGCGGCGCCTGAAGAGGCCGGTGGCGATTCGCGCCAGGTCCTCCTCGCGCCATGGGCCCGACACCAGGTCACGCGCGATGGCCCGAGCGTCGCGTTTGGTGAGGGGTGAGGAAAGCAGCGGCGGTGCTCCAACCTGTCTGGTCTGGCGTGTGGGGACGTACGCGCAGCGTACCTAGCGCACGCGCGCCGAAATGGTGAACTCACCCGGTCCCCCGGGGTAACCCCGGAGAGGCGACGCGACCAGCTTGCGATGGCCGGGTCACCCTCTTGAAGCACCGCCGCCGCAGTCTGCCAGGGTACCGGCCCCAGGTCGCTCCAACAAGGCTCGACGCCGAGCTTGTCCAGGTCGGCGGCTGGGTGGCTTGGGGCCTGGGACCTTTGAGAAGGCTCGCCGGTCGACCATTTCCGTACGAGCCGCAAGGGCGTGCGACGGCGCAAGGGAAACACACCGTCGCTGGTGCTTCCGGCCCGGTTTGGGTTTGGGTCTCCAGTCGAGTCGACGGACCTTACTTTTTTTCTCGACGACAGGCTTGACGGCCACGATTACCACGGTAGTATTACCTTGGTAGTTGACACTCAGGAGGTTGGATCGATGGCTCGGCCAGCTCACCGACTTGGGGACCTTCAGCTCGCGATCATGAAGGTCCTTTGGTCGAGCGGGCCGGCGGCGGTGACGGAGGTGCATCGCGCCTTACCCACGGCATCGGGGCTCGCGCCGACCACGGTGGCGACGATGCTCCGCAAGATGGAAGACAAGGGCCTGGTGCGCCATCGCGCCGAGGGCCGGAAGTTCCTTTACGAAGCGTGCGTCAGCGAGGGCTCGGTCTCGCGAAGCATGACCGATCACCTCTTGGACAAGGTCTTCGAGGGAAACCTCGCCGACCTGGTCTGCCACCTCCTGGACAGTCGCCGGGTCTCGCCCGACGAACTTGAACAGATCGCGCGCTGGATCGAAGAGCGCAAGGCCAAGCCCTAAGCGGCTTGGCGTGTCATCACATCACGACTCGACTTCTTTCTTGAGAGGCGGCCGATCATGGTCCCGGACGCTGGTCCTCTGCTGCGCGATTCGTGGCTGGTCCTCACCGTGGGCGTTACGGGCTTGGTCCTTGGCGCCGAGGCGCTTTCGCGGTCGTTCGTCCGCGCGGCTGAGCGTTGCTTGCCCTGGCGCTTGGTTTTTCTCGTCCTGGCCCCGCTCCTGGTCGGGGAGTTCCTGGGTTTGAACCAACTGGCCGGCTCCCTGGCAAGGGGCCTCGCTTGGGGCGCGAACTCAACGGCCCCGGCCGACTTGGCGGTTGGACCTGAAGGGTGGAGGCGGTCCTTGGGGGGTGTGTCCGGGACGATCGGACCGGAGGCGCCGGCGGCCGAGGCCACGAGTTGGTGGCTCCTTCCGGGCGGCGCCTGGGTGCTGGGGACTTTGTTCCTGTTGGGGCGCCTGGCGATCGGTCAGGTCTTGCTCGCCCGGTTGCGTCGTCGCTTGCGCACCCCGTCGGCCCCGGAGACGCGCGAGCGGAGTGATCGCCTGGTCCGCCTGATGGGGGTGCGCGTCCCCCCCTTGATCGGCGAGAGTGACACCTTGAGCGGCCCGCTCGTCTTTGGCGTGGTCCGCCCCACCCTGGTCCTGCCCGCGCACTTCAACCAAGTCCTCACTCCGCCGCAACAAGACGCGGTCCTGGTCCACGAACTGCGCCATGTGCAGTGTCGCGACCCTCTGTGGCGCTCGCTGGCCGACGTCCTGACCGCGGTCCTTTGGTGGCACCCGGGACTCTGGTGGGCCCGGGCCCGTCTCATCGCCGAGATCGAATCGGCGGCCGACGAGGCCAGCCTTGTCCTGGACGAGTCAGGCCCAGTGGGATTGGCCGAGGCCCTCTTGAGCATCGGCCGCTCTCACTTCACCCCTCACCCCGCGACCCTCGGGTTCGGCGTACCTGATCGCGGTCCCGTCCTGAGTCGGCGCGTGCGCGACCTACTGGCCTTGCGGCCGGTATCCCCGCCGGCGGGACCTTCCCGCTGGCTCCGTCCTGGCTTGACGGTCCTCCTCGCGGTCGGCGGGACCGTGTTGATGACCGGAATGCGACCTTCGTTGGTCCGAGAGGAGCACCCCATGAAGACCATGAACAAACCGATTCGCAACTCCCTCGCCTGGGCGCTCATCGCGTACCTGGCAGGCCCCGGCCCCGACATCACGAAGGCCGCGATACCCCTCCCCGAGCAAGAACAAGGACCAGCAAGGAGTACGGCGACCCCCGTGCCCGTGACCCGCGCGGGAGACCGCTCCGAGGCAGCCTCGGCCGACTTCGTTGGCCTCTCACCAGTCCAGCGCAAGGCGTTCGACGAGTTGGTCCAAGAGAAGGTGAAGCGGAACCAGGCCTTCTCCAATCGGCAGCCACACGACCCTGCCGAGGGCATGGTCATTAACAAGTGGTGGAACGACTCGCTCAAGGAGCTATTCACGACCGAGCAATACGCCAAGTACGTCCGGTATTGGGCCCAAGGGACGCGAGTGGCCGCGGTGAGAGCGGCAACGAAGCAAGGCCGGGGCGAACTCACAGAGGTCGCCGGGAGCCTGGCCAAGCAAGTGGAGGCCCAACCCCCGAAGGCGAAGGCCCCCTCGGGCCCCCCGAACTTCAAAGGCATGGAGGACGACATCCTAGGTCAACTCGGCCTCTCCGAAGTCCAGGCGGAGGAGATCGCCAAGTTCTACAAGGCCCAAGAGAAGGTGAACGAGGAGTTCAAGGCCCTCAGCCGGACCGGCGATGGACCGGCGATCGCCAAGCGAGCCAAGGAGATCAACCTCGAGTTGAGGGCCACGATGCAACGCATCATGACCAAGGATCAGTATCAAAAGTACCTCAATCTTTGGGACGAGCGGCTGGGTGTGCGGCGAGGGCCGGTGGCCCCGGTCGGGGCGCGCGATCCGCGCTGATGGTTCGGGCAGACCCGCACGGTCTCGGCTTGCCGGGACCGTGCTCTTGGGCTGGTGTGTTTCCTACGGAGAACAAGAGGCCCGTGAACGGGCCGGTCGTCGCTTGGGGGGGGAGGAATTCCACCACGGAGACGCGCGGAAGACCCGAGGAGAAGCGGTCGAGTCCTTCGCCGGCCTTTCTCGGTCGGACTTCTTCGTATCTTCGTGGTGAACTTTTGCTCGACCGTCTCCGGCCCCAGGGCCCCTGGCTCGTCGCGTCTATTTCTTCTTGGCGGCCTTGGAAACGTCTTCGATCTTGCCGGCGGCCTTGGGGGCGGCCTTGAACTCCTCGGCGGTGAGGGACTTGATCTGAAGGGCGCGCGTCAGGACACCACCGCCGGATTCAGGCGATTCCTTGAGGTAGGCGAGGACCTCCTGGCCTTCGGGGCTGGTCGATCCTGATTCAACAGGCGCGACGCCCCAGAACACGACCACCTCGCCGCGGCGGGCGGCGCCGATGCCGGTGGCGAACGTGTCGGCGAATTCCGCCAGGTCCTTGATCCCCTGGGGCGCCTTCTTATGCTGGATGTAATAGGTGTTGATCGTGTCGCCGATCTCGAAGAGGACGTTGTTGCTGTATAACTGGGGCGAGTTCGGCGGGTTCGGGTCCTTGCCGCACCCGGGGGCGAAGGCCAGGGCCAGAGCGATGGCCGAGACGAGCTCGGCGGTCCTTGGGCGATAAGTCATCCGTCGGTTCCTCGATCGGGGGAGAAATGACGCGAAGCCGCATGCCGGACGACTCCCAGCATGCGGCCGATAGGGGACTGGATGTCCGGGCGGGATCAGAGGGCGTCGGAACTGACGATTTCGTTGGCCGACCTCGTCCCCACCGCGCGCCAGGCTTGCATGCTCACCGAGTCCTTGACGAACCGGACGGTGCCGTCGGCCATGGCGACGTTCACGCCGCCGGGGTGGTAGCTCCGGGCCGCGATGTGGCCGACGCCGAAACCGGAGTCCATGCAGTCGAACCCCTTGTAGTTGGGTGGGACGGTATGGGAATAGGTGCAGGTGGGCTGAAGGCTGCGGTAATACTGCTGGCCGCGATACGCCAGCACGGTCAAGGTCGTCGTGTCGCAGTCCGGGAGCCTCGGGGTGTAGTTGTCGGGCACGATGGTCCACGTCGACAGCCGGTGGACCACGCTCCGATCCACCAGGTTGGCGGCCGTCGCGGTGACCGGAAGCATCGACCGGCGAATCTCCGAGAACATCGCCGTGTTGGAGGTCCCGTCGGTGACCGACGCGACCGTCACCGTGCTCTCGACCGACCGGAACTTGGGGTTCGTCGCCAACGAGCCGGTCAGGTTCATCTTGTAGTTGAAGATACCCAGGGTCCGCGCGTCGGTCTCCGCGGTGGCGGTGGCCGTGTCGAAGAGCAGCGAGGCCGTCGCGCCGATGCAGGCGAAGTAGTTGGAAACGCCGATCTGACCGGTGCTCGGAGCGTAGACGGTCGAGCCGGGCATCCGAACGTTCGCGGCGTCCGACGGGCAGTTGAAGGCGTTGACGAGTTGGCACCGGGCCGTCTCGTTCTCGCCTGTATTGTTCACGTCCAGCGTGAGGTTGAACGTGGCGAAGAGGCTGGTCTGTTCCAGGTAGGGCAGGAGCAGGGCCTGGGTGTTGCATCGGATGTAGGGCCCCACGCCGGTCGCGGTGGGCACGGGGCCGGCGCCGTCGGGGAACTTGCTGTAGGTGGACTCGAAATTGAACACCGCCAGGCCGATTTGTTTCAGGTTGTTGACGCACTGGACGCGCCGGGCGGCCTCGCGGGCCTGCTGCACGGCGGGCAACAACAGCGCGATCAAGACGCCGATGATGGCGATCACCACCAGAAGCTCGATGAGCGTGAAGGCTCGACGATCATGACGCATGAAGAATGCTCCAGGAAGACGGGTCCGGGCCACCGGCGTCGAAACGCCTTGGCGCGGGCGACGGGATGAGAACGGCCAACACACACCGTCCGAAGGGATGATGGCGGGCGCACACTGTGGGCCAAACCTAGGCGATGCCTGGCCCCTTCCCATCATAGGCACGAGCGACGCCCCGCGCGCACCCAAAAACCGAAAGGAAAAAAGGACGGGCACCACGCGCAGCGCGGGGCTGAGCGGAAATGGGCCTGGGATCATCGCTACGACCGAGGGGGCGGCCGAGGTTGGGCGTGAAAGTGGACTGTCAATACCGCCTATCTCGGAGCCGATCGGTTTGCGAATATGGGCTTCCCGCTGCCGCCTCTCGCTGAACAGGAAGAGGATCCTTGCGCAGATAGAGCGAAAACTCTCCATCGTGGAGGAGATCGAAGCCCAGGTAGCCGCCAACCTGAAGCGTGCTGCCCGACTTCGCCAGGGCATCCTGAAACGGGCCTTCGCGGGTCGCCTCGTGCCCCAAGACCCGACCGACGAGCCCGCGGAGAAATGGCTGGAACGGACCCGGTGGGCGAGAAGTCAGGGGGGAGGCTAGGGGGACGGTCGCGGGTCAGCGCCAAAAGCGCCGGAAGCCGAACAATCGCATGGCCCGCGCCGAAGATCCGAGGCTGCCCGACTGAGCAAGGAGGACGATGAAAGAGTACAATGCGAGATCACTCCCGTCGTCCGAAGACGCTTCGGGAAGACGCTGATCGGTTTGGGGAAGGAGTACATGATGCCTCGCACGCTGCCGCTATCGGCTGCCCAGCCGAAGCTGTCTGAGATCGTGGCGGGCATGGTCCCCGGCGAAGAACTGGTGCTGACGACCGACGGCGAGCCCGTCGCCATTGTGACCCGGCCGCCCCGCACGAGCTGGCCCTGTCAACCGGGAACGGCCAACGACCGCTCGTTCTGGATGGCCCCCGACTTTGACGCCCCCCTGGAGGACTTCGCGGAGTACATGGAGTGACGCTCCTGCTGGACACGCACGCGGTCCTCTGGTTCTGGTGGGCCGATGCCCGACTGAGCACCAGCGCCACGACACTCATCGGCGACCCGGCCAATCGCAAAACTGGTCAGCCCGGCGACGGCGTGGGAGGTCGCCATCAAGATCAGCCTCAAGAAGCTCGAAATCGGCGGACCTTTCCGAGGCTTCTTCCCGCACCAGATGCACCGCAACAACTTCGAGTGGCTGCCGATGACCGACGACCATCTCGCGGTCGTCTCGGGGGGAAAAAGGGGACAGGGGGGAAAAAGGGGACATTCTACTTTTTCGTGGACTCCTCGAAGGAAAAAAGGGAGGGAAAAAAGGGGACATTCTACTTTTTCGTTGACTCCTCGTCATTGAGCGGCCATTCTCGGGACATGCCGCGCACTGCCCGGGCCTCGGCCGCCGACTACTGCTATCATGTCCTGAACCGGGGCAACGGCCGCGCCGAGGTCTTCCACAAGCCTGCCGATTACGAGGCCTTCGTCGCGATGATCGCCGCCGCCGGGTCCCGGGTGCCGATCCGGGTCTTGGGCTATTGCCTGATGCCCAACCACTTCCACCTGGTCCTGCGGCCCTTTGGCGACGGCGACCTCTCGCGGTGGATGCAGTGGCTGCTGACGACGCACGTGCGGCGTTATCGCCGGCACTACGGCTCCAGCGGTCACGTCTGGCAAGGTCGTTTCAAGGCGTTCCCGTGCCAGGACGACGGGCACCTTCTGACCGTGCTCCGCTACGTGGAGCGTAACGCGCTGCGCGCGGGGCTGGTGACACGGGCCGAGGACTGGCCCTACGGGTCGCTGCGGTCCCGGATCATCCCGCCCGGACCGGTGGCGTTGGTTCCGGTGCCCGAGACGAGCGACGCCGCGTCGTGGGCCCAGCGGGTGAACCGGCCGATGAACGAGGAGGAACTCGCGGCGATGCGACACAGTGTCGCCCGCGGCACGCCGTTCGGCTCGGACGACTGGGTCCAGCGCGCCAGTGCGGAATTGGGCCTGGAATCGTCGCTACGACCGAGGGGGCGACCGAGGAAGAGCGTGAAAAAGTAGAATGTCCCCTTTTCCCCGTTTGAAAAAGTAGAATGTCCCCTTTTCCCCGTTCGAGTTGCTCGCGGGCTCGGATCGGTTACACTATCGGCTCGGAAATGCGTCTGTGACCTTCAGTTGCGAGTTGCTCGCGGGCTCGGATCGGTTACACTCGCAAGGTGGAGGGCAAGTCATGACCAAAGGTTGCGAGTTGCTCGCGGGCTCGGATCGGTTACACTACAAGCAAGGCGATGAGCAAGCGAGCCACGGTTGCGAGTTGCTCGCGGGCTCGGATCGGTTACACTTCTTGCTCTTTCTAACCGGCTGCGAAGTAGTTGCGAGTTGCTCGCGGGCTCGGATCGGTTACACTTGATGAATTCGTCCATCGTCACGCCCTCCTGTTGCGAGTTGCTCGCGGGCTCGGATCGGTTACACTATCCTGTATTGATTCATACTCCTGGCCCCAGTTGCGAGTTGCTCGCGGGCTCGGATCGGTTACACTGATCGAGGCCTGGGACCGGCACCGTTCGCAGTTGCGAGTTGCTCGCGGGCTCGGATCGGTTACACTACCTCCGCCCCAATTCTGATCCTGGTCAGGAGTTGCGACCGGGCCAGGCTCAGAAAAGGGTGAGTTGCTTGGGGGCTTTCTCGGGTCTTGTCTGTCGATTTCCCCAGAAACAACGCATCTTCTCGAACTGACGATCGGTCACCGTGAGGATGCGCACTTTCCCTTCCGGTGGGAGCCCGCGCTCCACTCGGCCGATGTGGACGGCCGCGTTCTCCTCGCTGGGACAGTGGCGACCGTACACCGAATACTGCATCCGGCTGAAGCCGTCTTCAAGCAACAGCTTGCGGAACTTCGCGTAGCGTCGCTTCGCTTCACGGGTCTTCACCGGCAAGTCGAACATCGTCAGCACCCACATGGCTCGGTAACTGCTCAGTTCCATCGACATTTCCCCCGGGGACGCTTCGGGGCCGATCCACCCGGACCTCACTCCTCACGGCGCGACCGCCGCCGGGGAATGAGCAGACGCTTGTCCTCGCGGCGAAGACATCGCAAGGCTCGCTGCTCCTTTATGATTCGAAGGACCTGACGACGCACGCGGTGTGCGTGGGCATGACGGGCAGCGGCAAGACCGGCCTTTGCCTCGCCCTCCTCGAAGAGGCCGCGATCGACGGCATCCCGGCGATCGCGATCGACCCCAAGGGCGACATCGCCGACCTCCTCCTCACCTTCCCCGGACTCGCGGGCGAGGATTTCGCGCCCTGGGTCAATCCCGAGGACGCGGCACGCAAGGGCGTGTCGGTCGAAGACTACGCCAAGAGTCAGGCGGAGCTCTGGCGCAAGGGCCTCGCCGATTGGGGACAGGACAGCGCGCGCGTCAAGCGCCTCCGCGATGCCGTCGACCTCGCGATCTACACGCCCGGCAGCAGCGCGGGCATCCCTGTCTCGATCCTCAAATCCTTCGCCGTCCCCGAGCAAGCCGTCCTCGAGGACGGCGAGCTCTTGCGCGAGCGGATCAGCACGACGGTCACGAGCCTCCTGGGTCTCCTCAAGATCGACGCCGACCCGCTCCAGAGCCGCGAGCACATCCTCATCTCGACGATCGTCAACCAGGCCTGGAGCCAGGGAAAGAACGTCGACCTTCCCTCGCTCATCGCGAGCATCCAGACCCCACCCATGGCCAAGGTCGGGATTCTCGACCTCGAATCCTTCTATCCCCAGAAGGATCGATTCGCGCTGGTCATGGCGCTCAACAATCTGATCGCGTCGCCCGGATTCGGCGCATGGATGGAAGGCACGCCGCTCGACATCGGCTCGATCCTGCGCACGCCCCAGGGCAAGCCGCGCATCGCCATCTTCTCCATCGCGCATCTGAACGATGCCGAGCGGATGTTCTTCGTCTCGCTCCTCCTCAATCAGGTCCTCGGGTGGATGCGCGGGCAGTCCGGCACGACGAGCTTGCGCTCGATCCTCTACATGGACGAGATCTTCGGCTACTTCCCGCCGACGGCGAACCCGCCGTCCAAGCAGCCGCTGCTCACGCTCATCAAGCAGGCGCGCGCCTACGGGCTCGGCCTCGTGCTCGCGACGCAAAACCCGGTCGACCTCGACTACAAGGGCCTCGCCAACGCGGGAACCTGGTTCATCGGCCGCCTCCAGACCGAGCGCGACAAGACGCGCGTTCTCGACGGCCTCGAGGGCGCATCGGCCGCCGCGGGTGCCGCGTTCGATCGGCAGACGATGGACAAGACTCTCTCGGCGCTCGGCAACCGGATCTTCCTTCTCAACAACGTGCACGAGGACCAGCCCGTCGTCTTCGAGACGCGCTGGGCCATGTCCTATCTCCGCGGCCCGCTGACCCGCGCCGAGATCAAGCGCCTCATGGATCCCTGGAAGGCGGCGTCGCGGACGCCTGCGGCCGTGAGCGCACCTGCCGCGCAGCCCGCCACGGCCGCA
>CALLYK010000557.1 GCA_937858365.1 uncultured Isosphaeraceae bacterium
CGCCGCGCCGGCCCCGAGCGCGCCCAGCGCGGCCGGAGCGGACGCCAAACTCGACCCGAAACCGTTGATCTCGCGGCGCGCGTCTTTCAGCCCGCGCGTGAGCGCCTGCGTGCCGACGCGCAGCCCGATCGAGATCGTCCCGACGCTACCCATGGGAAAGACTCAACCCGACCGCAAAATGTCGGTGATTTGCCGCACGACGAGGTCCCGCAACTCGGCCTCCTCGTCGCATCGCTCGATTAAGCTCTCACACACACGACACCGCGAGCCCAGACCGGCCAGGAGCTCCCCCAGCACACGCAGCCGCCCGTTTTGCAGCCGTTTCAACTCGGCCGTCAGCGACCAGTCGATCGCGCCGGAATCGTCGCGCGGCAGCGCGTCAATCCTGTCCTTGTCCATCACGGGACGCCCTCTTCTTTTGGGCCGCGTCGATCCCCACGAGCTGGGCCATCAGCCTCACCTGGACCTCGCGCGAGGACTGCCGCCGGAACTCGGGGGCCTTGGCGACCGGGATGAAGTCCTCGATCTTCGACCTCTTGTTTCCGCCGAACGCCTGCGCGATCGTGCGGGTGATCAACGCGGCGGAGAAGTGCGGGTCGGGCAGCGGGTCGACCTTTTCGAACTCGACCCAAAACAGGAACTCGTCGTAAGTCATCGACTCGCCGAGTTCGGCGAGCGTCTTCCCCAGCGACCGGGCGAGGCGCGCGGCGAAACGCAGCTCCGGGTCCGCTACCCTTTTTTTGCGTCGGCCTCGCGAGCGGCGAGGCCGTTGACCTCGACGGCGCGCTTCGCCACTTCCAAGAGAGGACCGCCGGCGAGCTGCGCGAGAGCCGCCGCGTCTGCAACGTCGGCCAAGTCGAAGAGACGCTCGCCAGCCTCGTCGCACAGCGACTCGGACAGGACCTCCAGGGTCACGTCCCGGTCCTGCTGGACGAGCGGCATCAGCCGGTCGCGCAGGTCTTCATACGGGACCGCACGCAGAAACACCCCGGGCACGTCCTCCAGCGGAATGAGGGTCGGCGCGAGCGCGGCGAGAAAAGCGGCCTTGATCGTGTCTTTCGAAGCGGACATCGGCGAAATCTCGTGAGAAACGAAGTGGGACGCGAACGTCAGAACGTGATCGGCCCGACGATCGTCAGCGTGGCATCGATCGTCACGGTGCCGTCCTCTTCCATGCCCCCGAACTTGACCTTGCTCGGCCAGGCCGAAAAGGTTGGCGACGAGGCGAACGCGGTGCCGGAGTCGTCGGCTGGGAAGTGGAGCGAATAGCTCGCGACCGTGCCCGCCACCCCGTCCGCCGTGAGCTGAGCGTAGTTCGCCGCGTTCATGTAGCACTTGAAGCTGAGCTCGTTCCCCTGGGGCAACGTCGGTCTTTTCGATTTCCAATCCGACAAGAGGTGCGTGGTCTTGCGCTCGGCGTTCTCGACCTCGGGGCCGTCGACCTCGAAAATGAGGCCGATGGGCGTGCTGGCCTTCCGGAGTTCGACGCCGAACGCGGACACCGTGACGGGTGCGGACATGCGAGATGTGTCATAGAGTGATGTGACGTGATGTGATGTGAAACGAGGCGAAGTGATGGGGCGAGCGCGGAGGATCAGGCGAGGCGAGTGCGGTGGCGGACGCTGTAAGTCACGAGCAGCCGCGTGAAGGACGAGGCCGAGCCGTCGTCCGGCCAAACGTGGTCGTCACCTTCGTCTTCTTGGAAGGACCGGACGAAGAGGCCCGACCAAGAGCCGACCTGATTGTCGAGAAGGTCTTCCAGCCGGGCCTTCACGCGCACGCAATCGGCGACGCTCAGCGCCCAGACCGTCAAGTCCACCTTGGCCTCGGAGAAACCGGCCGTGCCATTGAGGGCCCGCCGGCGAGCGTTGGAGCGAATGGCGTAGCAGAGCGCCGGGACGGCCTCGCCTTGCGGTCGATACCCGGGGTGTAGCCTCGACCCGACCAGGCTGGCGAGCGTGCCGTCGGCGAGGAGATAGGCGACCAGGGCGGCGCGCAGGTCCGGCACCGTGGCGGGAGCGACCCCGCCCAGGCCGCGGGTGACGAGTGGGCCCGCGAAACCGAGACCTCGTGTGAGCAGGCCCGTCATGGTCAGGTCCTTGAGGTCGGCGCGGTCGCCGAGTCGAGCGTGAACTGACGGAGCAAAGTCCCGGCCGACGTCTTGGTCTGGTACGTGGTGCCGGAGATCGACTCGCGGCCGGCGGTCGCGGCGGTCGCGCAGTGCAGCGCGTCGTTGACCGTGAGTGACGTGTCGGCGACGGCGCTGAGGTCGCGGGCGGCCGAGAGCGTTTGCGTGAGGTCGATCTTCTGGGCGGTCGCCGGGGCGGAGCGACTTGATACTGCGATGTCGAGGTACGCACCAAAGCTACCCACGACGGCGTGCGACGACTTGAGCTCGTCCCAAACGGCCGAGGCGATCGCGGCCGACGTTGGCGGAGCGACCGGAGCGCTGTACCAACTCGGGGCGACCCCGGCGAGGGCCACGCTCGCCGTGACTCGGCCGAGCAAAGTCGTCGTACCGGACGTGTCGGCCCCCGCGTAGGTGCTCGTGCCGATCGCGCTGGGGAACGTCACGGCCCCAGAGGCGTTGGCCGTTTGGCCCGCCACCTGGACGATGTTCGCGGGAAGGTTGCCCGACACGTCGGCCGCGTTGAGCGTGACGGCCGGCTTGATCGCCAGCGTCCCGGAGGCCGGGAGCGCGGTCAGGCCCAGGCGCTGCGCGTCGGTCGGGTCGGCCGCCGTGGTCACCACGGTCTTTTCCTCGGGGATGGCGCCGGTCGCCAGGAACAAGAACGAGACCTGGTTGCCGTTGAGGTCCGCGGCGGACGGACTGAACACGTACTGACCGTTCCCTTTCTCGGCCACTGTACCCGAAGCGGCCACCTGCGCGCCGCCGTCGATAGAGCGATAGACCGAGACCGTCGCGCCGGTGAGCGAGGCCCCGGTGAGGACGTTCACGAGCTTGAACCCGAGCGTTTGGCCCGACGTGTTTCTTCGATACATCGGTCATATCTCCCAAAGCGAATGCGTATCACTGCCAGTCGAATGGCGGTCCTGTTGCGGTCTCGGAGTTTTCGTGGGTCCGCGTCGGCGGACTTCTCCCGAGTTGGAAAATCCGGGAATTCGTTTCTTCTCGATCGCTGGAATCACACCTCAATTGGATGGATCGACGTTCAACGACTGAGTCTCGTCCCGAATGCGGGAGGAACGCTCCATCGAGATGTCTCATTGTCCCCACGAACGATGAATCGCGCGATCAGGTCGTTGAACTCCGCCTGATAGTAAGCGGCCTTGGTTGCGAACAGGTCGGGTTGACCAGCGCCGGATTGGCTCACCGCCAAGTACTGACGTGACAGTACCAGGAGCACGACCGCGTCGGTCAGGATTCGGGCGGAGTTTGGATCAACGCCGGGGCCATCGGCCAGTCGATTCCCAAGACCGAACCGTTGGTCCAGGGTTTGACCCGCAAGGACGATTTGGGGCGCAAGCGTCATGACTCGAAACTGCACCCCTGTAAGTCCCGAGGTAGGTGCTGGCGGGTCTCCTTTGAGTGGGCCTTCCCCCTGACGACGCAGAGTCACGCTGAAGGGACCGACCGAGTCGATCATGAACAACTGACTTGGGGACCGCGCCCCGAGCTGGGTTGGCCGTGTAAGTTGGATGACTTGACCCGAGAGGACCCCTTGCGTGGAGAAGTCCACGGTCGACGAACGGAGTGTCCACACGTCGCCGGGTCGAAAGGCCCCATCGCTCCCCGAAGCGATCGTTTGTTCACGAGGACAAATCAAGGGCAGGTCCGCGGAGGCGCGTATGGCGATGTCTTCATTGGTTGCAAACGTGAGCATGGACAGGTCCATGATGGTGATGGTTGCCTCTGGGTTCCTGGGGATCGCCCCTGAATCAACGGCGGCGCCGCGAATCAAACGCGGCGCCGCGGATCATCGCGGTTGATCAGCGCGTGGCACGACGAGCACTGGGCTTTATAAAGCCCCTCGCCGCGGGCCGCCAGCGCCCGGTCGATCGGCGGCAGGACGTCCTCCGGCCAGCGCGGCGACTTGAGCCCCCACAGCGAGTCCTCCATGTCCACCAGCGCGGCCGCCGCGATCGACGAGGGGTACCCCTTGCGGGCGTCCTTCTCGTTGTCGTAGTGCTTGACCGTGACCTGCCCGAACACCCCGACCACCTCGCCGGCGTTGCGCCCGAGCGACCCGCCGTCGGCGTTGGGCGCGAACCCCGCCCACTGCACGTAGTCGTGGCGCGGCGCGTCCCAGAGCAGCGGGAAGTTGTTGGGCGCGTTGGGCTCCAGGCTGTTCTGCGGCCCGCTGGTGAAGCGGATCACCTGGTTGACGATGCGGTCGATCGCGTCCATGCGGCCGAGCGAGCCCGTGGCTTTCGTTCAGCCTAGAACGCTGCGAGCGCGGCACCGGGCCGCTAGGCCAGCACAGGCTTCCACCAACGGTACAGAGCGAAGTACAGGCGACCGCTCAGACCCGCTTCCGGGCCGAAATCGTGGCTCACGGTTCGCTCCGGAACGATGTGGATCAACGTGAGAGCAGATTCGCTGACGCCCTTCGCCTCCTCCTTGGCAACGTACATATCGCCAGCGATTCGGCCGAAATACCGACGCGCCAGGGCGCGCCGGAGACCTGGTCTGTCATTTGGGCGTAGGTTCGCTCTCCCGTGTACGACGGCATACCGGTAGGGCGGAACCTCACTTTGGATGGTGAGGGAAACCGGCACGTCACCCGCCCTGAGGGCCTTGGCCTTGGCGCTGCTCTGGCTGCCGGTGCTGCTCGTGGGCGGTGGCGGCATGCGTGGCGTGGCCGCTGCGCTGTTAGCGCTGGGCTTTCAGCCCGCCGGGGCAGCCTAGCCATGCCACCAGCCGCCGTGCTTCAGCTTCTGGCTGCCGCGCCCGCTGTGGGCATCAGCGGCAGCCGCACCCCCGGCCCGTTCGCGCTGGCCGCGCTCGTCAGCCTGGCCGCATGTGTGCCCGCCAGCGCCAGTGTGTTGGTTGGCGATGCTAGCGGCATCGACACCAGCGCCGTGCGCTATCTGCCGCGTGCCAGCGTGTTCCAGGTTGGCGCGTATGGCAGCCCGCATGCCCCGTTCCGCGCCCAGCTGGCGGCGCGCTCTATCGCATGTGTGCAGGCCTGCGCCGCCGCTGGCGGTGTGTGGTGCGCATTTCCGGCGCGGCCAGCGCCCGCAGGCCTCGCCCCCAGCTCCCGGCCTACCGTGTGTTTCGGCGGCTTCGGGGCGGGCACCTGGTCTAGTCTCGCCCTAGCGCTCGGGCTGGGCCTGCCTGCTGTCATGTTTTCAGC
>CALLYK010000558.1 GCA_937858365.1 uncultured Isosphaeraceae bacterium
GATTTCCTGGAGCGGACGGGGTATCGCTTGCCGACGGAAGGGGAGTGGGAATACGCCAGTCGCGCGGGCGCGATGTCGTCGAGGCATTATGGCCGTTCGGAAGGCCGGCTGACCTCGTACGCGTGGTTCCTGACGAACTCAGGTCGGACGATGCACCCGGTGGGCCGGCTCAAGCCCAACGACCTGGGGCTGTTCGACATCCTGGGCAATGCCTTCGAGTGGTGCGACGATCCGTACCAAGCCGATCCAGTGAAAGGCCGGGACCAACCTGTCGTGGATGCAGTCATGGATGCATCATTTTCCGATCAATTTCTCCGCGTGTTGCGCGGCGGGTCGTTCGCCGTCTCGCCTACCAGCACCCGCGCGGCGTACCGCGGCAGGTACCAGCCGGCGCTCCGGGTCGCCTACATCGGTTTCCGCCCCGCCAGGACTTACCCTTGATCCCCTTTACTCTTTGACCACTTCCGGCTGGGTTCCCTCCTTCAAGGCAGCCGCTCCCAGATGGACCCGGGTCTTCGCCGCAGTCTGGTGGGAGCGACCTTTCAGGTCGTCAGGGGGCCAACTGCCGGCTGGTGGAGGGGTGCCGGCGGGAGGCGCCGGGTCGAAACATGGACCAGGGCCCCGCGCAATTTCGGCGACGTCGGAAACTGGTTTCGACCCGGTCCCCTTTCGTTCGGGCTCACGAACTGCCCCAGGGGCGAACCAGGGCGCTGGCCGTCAGTCCTTGGTCGTCCTCGGCGACCAGGCGGAAGCGCAAGCGAGGTTCGACCGGCACGGCCCGCGAGAGACCGAGACGCAGGCAGGTCACTTGCCGTTCGTCGAACGAGCCGAGCGGGTTGCGCGCCAGGACCGTCGCCTCGACCTCGGCCGTCCGGATCCGGGCCAGCCAGCGCGAGCCGAACTCGCACCGGCCCAGAAACTCGTCGGCCCGTTCGGAATCGTCGGCGGTGGCGAGCACTTCCACCCGGTCCACTTCGCGGGCGTCGATCGGCGCGTGTTCGGCGGCCATGCCGGGGCCCTTTCGGAGTAGGTCGATCAAGGCTCGGGGCGCGAGACCAGGGCGGTCGCGTACTCCACCAGGTCGCCGCGCGCCCGGGCCGATTGGGCCAGCTTCTCCGCCGCGCCGGCCCGGGCGCAGAGGCGCGCCAAGCTCGGGCAAGTCAAGATCGATTCGGGTAGGCCCGCGAGGTGCTCGGCCGCCACGTCTACGGCCTGGTCCAGTCGCCCCAGACGGACGAGTAGCCGGACCAGCACCTGGGCCGGCTGCGAGTCCCTGTCCTCATCGCCGACCGCGAGGAGTTTGCCGCGGAAATGGGTGATGGCGGCGTCCACCCCTTGACCGCGCAGGGCCCTCAAGTAAACGGCGTGGTCCTCATAGAGCATGTCGAATGGGGGGCCTCCCTCGTAGCGGTGGAGCTTGGAGAGGTTCCGCCCGTAGTCGGTCAGGCCGATCGCCAGGTCAATCACCGCCGGGTCGGTCAGGAGTGGCGCCATGCGCACGACCGAGGCCAGATGGGAAACGTCGATGTGGTAGGCGTCGTCGGCGAACAGCCAGGGCTTGCCCGAGACGAGAGCGAGCAGCGGGGCGCCGGCGGGAGGCAGAGGCTGACCGCGCCGGCTGATCTCGCTCCTCAGGTTCGCATCAAGGTGTTCGTGGAGTTGTCGCGTGAGCAAGGCGGCGCAATGGGCCCGAAGGGCCTCGTCGGGCGGCAGGCCCTCGAACGACGAGATGGCCGAGCAAGTCCCGTATTGGGACAAGATCAACTCGAACCCCTTTTGGGGATGAACACCCTGTTGAAACGCGACATCGATGACGTGGCCGACTCTCTGATCACCGTCCTCGGGTGTGTATTTCTCGATGGCCTCGACAATGGGGGACTTCTCGCCGATCACGCGGAAATAGGGCCAGGCCCCGACGAGGTCCCCCGAGTCGAGCACGAGTCGGCCGACCGTCCGAAGGGCGACGACGTAGCGGTCCTCGTACTGGGTGCGCTGGGGGTCGGGGAGGGAGTTGGCGGGGCCGTCGATCACGGCCGGAAGTCCCAACTCGAAACGGGCCTTTAAGAGGAGTGCGTCGAGCAGTTCCCGGAACTGGCCGCGTTCTTGAAGGGTCTCGCAGAGGCGGTCCAACAGGGCCGTCCGTCCACCATCTGCGAGGGCCTGGTCGAGAAGGTCGATCGTGGCGTCAGCCTCGACGGTCGTCATGGCGCGCTCCTGGGGCGTCTAGGAGCATCCTACGATCGAGAACAAGCAGGCCGCAAGGCTTGGCGCCTCGCGCCCCGCTTCGTACCCCCTTCGCGAGGTCCACCAGGTCGGCGGTCTCAGGCGAAAGACCGCCAAGGGGGCCCGACACTTCAAATCAGATCGGAAAGAGGTTCTTCATCTGCTCGCGGGCCTTTGCGCTGCCTTTGGACGCCTTCACGAGGGGGAAGGTCTGCATTTTACCGTCCACTTCCAGCGTCAGTTTGCCCGATCGGATGACCGACGTGGCCACGCGGACCCAGGCCGTCTTGCCGTTGGGGAGCCAAACGTGGATGCGCTGAAGGTTCGGCTCGAACGTCCGGCGGCTGATGCCGGTCGTTTTCTTGCCGACGCCGCCGAGGTATTTGGCCTTACCTCGCGTGGTGATGTGGTTGCCGAACGATGTCTTCTTGCCGCTGACTTCACACTGCCGTCCCATCGCGATCGCTCCCGCTTATTTCTTCTTGGACTTCGTTTTCTTGACCGCGGCGGTCGGGTTGTGGGGCTTGCTGCGCTGGACGTTCCCGCACTCGGCGACCAGATGGCAAACCTTGTGAGGGGGGACCGACTCCTTGCACTGCGGGCAGACGTTCAGGGCCGGGGCGACGAGGGCGTCGTGACTGCGCCTCATGCCTTGGGCTGAAGGGGACTTCCGTCGTTTGGGTACACCCACGACAAACTCTCCGACACGAACCGGTTTCGCGGACATTGGTGAAAGACGGTCATCTTACCGACGGAGACGCCGCCCCTGCAATGTGACTTCCAGACGCGGGTGCCCCTCGGGCGCACGACACGATTTGCATCGCTCGATCTGCCAACCCCGTGCGTTGCCCGGGGCTTGGGTTCCGGACCCATTGGGGCACGAGGACCTCGCCGCCATCAGGTCGGAGCAAGGTGGCCCCGTCCGGCCCCGTCGACGAACCGCATTAGCAGTCGTCAATTCAAATGACGTCGTGCGCCCCTCGCGTTGTTCCAGCGGTCCCGATCGGCTGGGCCGTGGCCGGATCCGCATGGGACGCCTCAAGTCTGAGCGACGAACGAAACCCCTCGGACCGACGGCAACTTCAATGCGGGACCAACCCGATCGTGGTCCGCTCTAAGCTGGGCCGCCCCGGTGCATCGGATCATCGAGCGGATGAAACGGTGAGAAATAACAACCCGCTGAATTCGCCCACCGGGCCCTTCCACTCCAGGAGGCCACGGACGTCAACCCCACGGGAGAACCAGGCGCCTTCGACCTCGCTCACGCGAACAACCGATGCCCGGCATGGTGTCGCCGGTTTCTTTCACCTGGAAGGCCGTCTCCGGATGTGTCTGGGGTCCCCCTCGGCGATGGAGGAACAACCGGACTTCGAGCGAGACCGGAGGCGCCGTGAACTCCTCACTTATTCCGCCCGGGGGAGGGCGCCTTCGGGTCCCACGCCTCGCGGAGCGATCGTCTGGAAGCGGCGCACGGCGCGGAAGAGACGCACCTTCACCGCGGTCACCGAGATTCCGAGCCCGGAGGCTACCTCGGCTTGGGTGAGCCCCTCGAGGTAGCAGAGGACCAACACCTCGCGATCCGCATCGCGCAATCCCTCCAGGGCCCTATGCACTTCGCGACACAGTTCGTCGCGCAGGACCTTCTCGTTGGGGCCGGAGTCGCGGGAGACAAGGCGATCGTCAGGGGCCGGACCCGATCCGTTCGATTGGCCCTGGGCCTTCTTTTGCTCTCGACCCACGGCGCGGGCCTGGACCTGAAGATGGTCGCGATGGGTCTTGCTGATCCGCTCCGACGCGATGCTCCGCAGCCAGAGATAGAAAGGCAAAGGTCTCGATTGAAGATAGCCGTTGAGCTTGCGGAGCGCTTCGATCAGGGTTTCCTGCACCACGTCGGCCGGGTCGAGGCGGGCGGCCACCAAGGGGTCCAAGCGGGATGCGACCATGTGCTCGAGCCGCTTCCGGAATCGCTCCAGGAGCAGACCGAGCGCGTACTGATCACCTCGGGCCGTCTGTCCAAGCAGGTACTCGGTGTCCCACTCGAGATTCATGTGGCGATGACTCTACGCGCAGACCCGGCAGCGACTAGGCCCCACACATACCTTGGTCCTCTACCTTGGTCCTCCGGTGCCCGCCATTCAGGTTACAGGCCGCCTCTCGAAAAAAGAAAGAGAAAAACGAGGCGTGTCTGTAACCATGAACCGACTCCTGGGAAGACCTATGAATGTTCCGAACAAGCTTCACCTGAACACGTGGGGCACCCGTCGCGACGCCAAACGCTGAGAGCGGTCCCGATCTCGGGTGTGACCTACCCGTGTGGACGAACATAACATAGAGGAACTATTTGCATGATCGCGCTGATTCATGCCCGACTCGTCATGCGCTTCGCCACGTTCGCCGGGGTCGGAGTCGGCATGCTTTGGTTCGTGGCCTCACACGCCGGGTCCCTGGTAGGCGAAGTGGTGGTGTTTCGCCAGGTCGAGGAGGCGGACCTGATCGTTGGGCCCGTTCAGCGACATGTCGATCGGACAACACCGAGTCCCCTCGTATTGACTCTTCCCGAAGGTGAACACCGCTTTCAAGTGAAACTCCGCGACGAGGTCCTCCTGGACGAGCAGTTTCGTGTCGAGTCCGGAGGATCGTTCGTCTTGACGGCCTACGACGGTCGGGCGAAGACACCGAACTCGCCCGAGAAGGCAGACGTCCCGACCAAGAAGGCGCGACGCGAGTGAACCGGTCGCGGGGTGCGGCCCTCGATGCGACCGGCCGGTCCCGGCGGGTCGTTTACATATGCGCGGAATAGGCCGATCAACGGGCCGGGAGTGAAGACCCGAGTCGGATTTGTGTGGGCCTTGCCCAACTCCAGCAATTGTCAAGCTGTTGGGAAGCTCTTTCCTTCGTGTTGCTTGTCGGGAGAATTAGACCGACTTGGACTCACGGGATGTGTTGCGCTCTCGAAGGACGCCGCTCGTCGGAGCGGGGTTTGTCGGGGTCCCAAACAACGGTCCGCACCTGGTGTCGGCATGGGAGGTAAGATGAGAAGATGAGACTGTGAGAATGCCCAAGGCGGTGGCGTGACGAAGGGGCCTTGACCGGGTATTGTCCCTGAATTGACGCCTTGGCCGCGGCGGGTCACTGATACTAAGGCTGGAAACGCGCGGGTTTCTGGGAGGTCGCAACCACGCGTTCACCGTAGATTGGGGGGAATCGATCATTTAGGAGCAGTTTCAAAACCCCTCCATTCGGTGAGTCCGAGCTGCTCGATTCGATTCGCGCTGATCAGACGCGCGACCAATTCGTGGAAGTCTTGGAAGTGTTCACTGGAGCGCTTGTAGCAGAGCTTGAGTCGGCGGAAATTGCTCATCCAACTGAGCGACCGCTCCACGACGGAGCGGGTCTTGCCCAATCCGCTTCAGTGCGTCGCAAGTGCCTTTCCGTACGGCGAGCAGCGAATGGACTCGGCACCTTGCGACTTCCGCGATGATGGCCCTGATCCCGTACGCCCCGTCCCCCAGGAACACTTTGGGTCGGCGTCGCGAAGGGCCTCGCGGGCCAACGCAGGGAGGGATTGCGTTGAGCATCTCCAACGCCTGTATCGCGTCCGCTTGGTTGGCCGGTCCGGTGCGAACCACCAGCGGGATGCCGTTCGAGTCGGTCACAATGTGGCGTTTGCAGCCATTTCAACCGCGATCCGTGGGGTTCGGGACGGTGTGCGCCCCCCTCTTAACGCTCGCACCGACGCGCTGTCGATCACCACGCGTTCGAGATGGATCTGGCCATGTCGCCCCAGCACGAGCAAGAGTCGCTGGTGCAGGTGGGGCCAAATTCCGAGCTGCGTCCACAAGTGGAACCGCCGCCAGCACGTGGAGCCACTGCCATGTCCCAAGCGGGTGGTCAGCGTTTGCCTGGGCATGCCGCTCTTGAGTACCGACATGATCCCTTCGAGGCAGTCCCGGTTCGGGATGCGCGGCCGCCCACCGTTCGGTGAAGGCTCCGGCTCGGGCAGGAGTGATGCGATCCCTTTCCACAAGGCCTCAGTAACTAGCTTCTTCGCCATCTCATTCTCCTCAGCGATCGTTCGTCCCGTCTTGAAGAGTGCCTCTTCCATCAACACGAGTAACGACCGCTGAGGGTCCTGAAACTGCTCCTTAGGATGGTTCGGCGGGTGACTTGAGCTGGTTCAGCAGCTCGTCGACGGCCTGCCAAAAGCTGCGCCAGGTCTCGCGTTCCTCTTCGGGGAGTCGTTCCAGGGCGCGTTCTTCGCGAACGGGGATGAGATCGAGCGACTCTTTCCAGTACAGAACGGAAGTCCGGACGAAGTCGCGCGCTTGGGGCGGGCCCGACTCCATGAACCGTCGCCAGTCCGTCAGATCGGCATGAAGCCAGTCCAGGGCGCGACGGCGGAAGGCCGGCCGCTCGGTCGCGTCGAGGGTCGACTCGTCCTTTCCTTCGCCCGACGCGGCCAGGACCGCCGCGCGCGCCGCGTCGTATCGAAGTTGGAGGCGTCGGTCCGCCGCGAGTTCCGGCGCCGCTTCCATGACTTCGGTCAGGAACCTGACGCTCGCGGTGAACCGCTTGAGTTCGTAGGCCCGCCGCGCCAAGGCGAGGACCTCGCCCCGGTTTCCCGGGGCCGCCCCGTTGAGGACGGCGGTCAGGCGTGCGTCCAGGGCCTTCTTGCGCGGGTCCTTGGCTCGCAGGTCGTCGAGCGCGCGTTGGTGTTGGGCGGCCTCTTCCTCAAGATTCAGACCCCGAGCGGCCTTGATCGCCGCGACGAGGTGATTGGACAGGAACCCACGATACTGGTCGCTCGCGTCGTTGGCCTCCAGGGCCTTCCGCTGCCAGGAGATCGCCTCGAGGAGCAGTTCGCGCGCCTCGGCGAAGCGCTTGGCCCGCAGGTCGAGCAAAGCGATGTTGTTGAGCACGCCGCCGAGGTCGCTGGCGAAGTCGGGCGTTTCCGGGTGATCGCGCGCCAGGTCCGAGCGGACCCGGCGCGACCGCTCATAGACCTCGCGAGACTCGTCCGCCTTGCCCGCTTCGCTGAGACGCGCGGCCACGCTGTTGAGCGTCGCGGCGAGTTCACGCTGAAATTCGTTGACGGTCGGGTTGGCGCGCGCCAGCTTTTCCCGAATGCCCAGCGCCTTCTCGAAGGACTTGAGGGAATCGTCGGGGCGACCCATCGTGTTCAGGACCAAGCCGATGTTGTTGTGGCTGGCGGCAAGGTCTCGCTGGTAGCCGATGTTGGTCGGTGAGGCGGCCGCCAGTTTCTCGCGAACGACTCGCGCTTGTTCGTGAGTCTCCAGGGCCATGTCGAGTTGCAGCGGGGCCTTGAGTGCGTTCCCCGCGTTGAAGAGGGTGCCGCCGAGTTCTCGTTGGAGCGTCAGGTTTTCGGGGTCCTCTGCGGCCAAGGGCCGAAGGACCGCGATCGCGCGTTGATAGGCCGCGAGCGCCTCGGCCGACTTGCCGGTGAAGGTGAAGAGAGTGCCCAGATCGTTGTGGACGAGGGCCAATTCGCGCTTTCGTACGGGGTTTTCCGGGTCGGCCTCGGCTAGACCTTGCCGGATCGCCAGGGCCTCTTCGTAGACCGGCAGGGCCTTGTCTTGTTGGCCGACGCGACTGAGCGTGAAGGCCAGGCCCTTGAGACAGGAGGCGAGATTGTCGCGGGGAAGGGTGGCCTCGGGATCCTCCCTGATGACCTCTTGGAGCATGGTCCGGACCCGACCGTATGCCTCGATCGCTTGGTCCGGCCGGCCTGTCGTGGCCAGAATGTCGGCGATGCGCCCCAATGTGATCGCCTGCTCACGCCGAAGTGGAAGCGAGGCCGTCTCACCCACCGCCGAACGCTCAAGGACCGCCAGGCATTCTTGAAAGGACCGCAGGGCGTCTTGCTTGTCGCCGATCTCGTCGGAAAGCAGTCCCAACTCTTTCGCGGCCTCGGCGAGTCTTCCCGCAGCCTCGTGGCCGGTGTCGGGATCGTCGCGCAGACGTTCGCGGAGGCCGCGGAAGAAGGACAACGGGCCCTTGAGAAGGGCCTTGCGCAAGTCCTCGAACGCAGGGTCGTTTTTGAGTACCGGCTCCTCCGCGACGGTGTCCCGGAACTTCCGGATGGCCTTGATCGCCTCGTCGAGATTCATCTGGGCACGGCGCCTCTGGACCTCGAGGGCGTCGTTGGCGGCGCTGAGCTTTTCGTTGGAGTCAATCAGCTTCTTGTTGGACTCGGTGAGTTCGCCGTTTTTTCGGTCGAGGACCCCGTTGGTCCGGGACTTCTCCGCGGCGAACGCCGCGAGTGCCGCCATTCCCACGAGAAGCGCGGCGGCGGCCGCTGTCACGCTCGTGCGATGGCGCGTGAGCCTACGGACCAAGGTCCGGGTCCAGGGCTCGCGATGCGCGTGGACGCGTTCGTCGGCCAGCCAGCGCTCGAGGTCTTCGGCCAGGGCCCGACAGGAGGCGTATCGATCGTCGGGCTTGAGGGCCATCGCCTTTAAGACGATCGCTTCCACCGCGGAGTCGATCGCCGGGTCGTGACGGCGAGGAGGGATGAAGTCGCCTCGTTGGACGTTTTGGAGCAGTTCAGCCAGGTCGCCACCTTCGAATGGCGCCTTGCCGACGATCAGGCAATACAAGGTCACCCCCAGCGAGTACACGTCCGACTTCGGCCCGATCGCTTCCAACTCGCCGCGGGCCTGTTCGGGCGACATGTAAGCGGGCGTGCCGATCGCCTGGCCCGGCAGGGTATCGGAACTGCCGCCGCCCGAAGACGGTCTCAGGGCGCGTTCCTCGGCGCCCGAGTCGTCGCGGCCCAGGGCCTTGGCAAGGCCCCAATCGACGACCAAGGTCTCACCGTACTTGCCGACGATGATGTTCGCGGGTTTCAAGTCGCGATGGACCACGCCGCGCGCATGGGCGTAATCGACCGCGTTGCAAACGTCCAGAAAGCGCTTGAGGAGTCGGCGCAGCGCGAGGGAGCGATCGACCGCCGTCCCCGCGTTTTCGTGGAACTCCGCGATGGTCGTCTTCAGGGAGTCTCCTCGAATGAAGCGCATCGCGTAGTAGGGGCGGCCGTCGGCGTACCTCCCCAGACCGTACACAGGGACGATGCCCGGATGTTCGAGTCCGCCAGTGATCTCCGCCTCCAGCATGAAGCGGTGTCGACTGGAAGGGTCGTCGGCATGTTGGTCGAGAATGCGTTTGAGGGCCACTTCGCGATTCAACTCGTCGTCCAAGGCGATGTCAACGGTGCCCAGACCGCCGCGCGCGTGGGGCCGTAGCACCCGGAAACGACCTTCTTGTCCGCGGCGGGGGCCGGCGCGGAAGGAAATCGTCCCATCGCTATCGGTCTCTCGGTGAGCCGAGCCGACGTGCGTCATGGTCTCGTCGATGTCGGGATCGGCGAGCGAAACGAGTTTCTCCCGAGTCGCGTTGGCGATTCCCAGCGATGCCAGACCCTTGCGGGCGTCGCCATGCAGTTTCTGATGAAGGGCGACCATCGCGTCGATCACCGTCTTGCGTTCCTCGTCCAGGCGTCGCAAGCCGATCATGTGGTCCGCGAGGGACCGCGACTTGTCGAGTGTCCAAGCTTGAAAGGCCGCGACGAGACCGGCCTGATCGACCAGGCCGTTCTGAAGCGCGACCAAGCCGAACAACAGTTCACGAGCCGCGTCGTTGGCTCGTACCATGGCATTGTCCCCAAGATGTCAAACGATGCTTGCGACGATCTTATACGAGCCGAAGAACCGCCGCGAATGGCGCAGGTCGGATTGACCGGTCGAAAGTGAGTCCTTGTTCTCGAGACCGCCCGGGGTTATGGTGCGGTTTGATCGGGCCGCTCGTCATTCGGCCCCAAGACAAGGAGATCGCGATGGCTCGCGCCCCGCACTTCGGGACCCTGGCGATGACCCTTCTGCTGGCGTCGGCGACCCGTGCCGAGGACCCGGCCGTCGTGCTGTCCGAGTTCATCTACAACGAGGCACCCTTCGCCTCCTGCCATGCTTCGACGATCGCGGAGGGCCCGAGAGGTCTCGCGGCGGCCTGGTTCGGCGGCACGCGCGAAGGGGCCAACGACGTCGGCATCTGGCTCTCGCTTCGATCCGAGACCGGCTGGTCGTCGCCCATCGAAGTGGCCGACGGTCGGGACTCGGAGGACGTTCGCTATCCCTCTTGGAACCCGGTCCTGTTTCAGGTCCCAGGGAAGGAACTCCTCCTCTATTACAAGGTTGGCCCATCGCCGAGTCGCTGGTGGGGCATGGTGAAGTCGTCGGGTGACGGAGGACGGACCTGGTCGGAAGGCCGTAGGCTCCCGGACGACATCCTGGGGCCGATCAAGAACAAACCGGTCTTGCTTGACGGCGGCGTCTTGCTCTGCCCCTCGTCCACGGAGCACGATGGCTGGCGCGTGCGCATGGAATGGACCAACGACTTTGGCCGGACCTGGGAGAAGAGCGAACCCATCGGCGACGGCCGCCAAGTCGGCATCATCCAACCGGCGATCTTGACCCACGCCGACGGCCGGCTGCAATTCCTCTGTCGATCGCGCCAAGGGCGAATCTATCAGGCCTTCTCCAAGGACAAAGGGAAGACCTGGGACGAACCGACACCGAGTGTCTTGCCGAACCCGAATAGTGGGATCGACGCCTTGACGCTCAAAGACGGTCGCTTCCTTCTCATTTACAACCACACGAGCAAAGACCGTTCACCGCTGAACCTGGCACTCTCGAGCGATGGCATCGAATGGAAGGCCGGCCCGATGCTCGAAGACCAACCCGGCGAGTATTCCTATCCGGCGATCATCCAGACGAACGACGGATTGGTCCACATGACTTACACATACCTGCGCAAGAAAATTAAACACGTTGTCGTGGACCCGGCCAAGATCGTCGCCAAGGACCTTTGAGTCAAGGGCTCAGCACTCGGACATGATCTCTTCGGCGTCCAGTACTAGGTCGTTGCGCGTGAAGAGCTTCTCCACGGCCTGACGGTGGAGCTTCATCTTCGTGCCACCGACACCGATCGCGCCCCAGGCGAGCACCCCTTCGCGATCTGTCTTCTTGTCCCCCAACTCGACCCCTTCGACGCCCAGGGGAGGGACCGCGTTCAGGTCGACCACGACCTTGAGCGCCGGCAGGGCGAGCCGGACCGACTTGGGCAAGAGCACCGCGCCGGCCGCGCCGGCCGCCACCACGATCGACTTGCCCGCCAAGGCGAGATGAAGCGCTTCGGGCGAGTCCGTCCCGAACGGGGACGCTTCGCCCATGCCGGAGTCGCGGAGTTGCGCGGCGAGCGACTCAGCGCGTTCCAGGCTGCGCGAGCCGACCGAGACGCGAGCGCCTCGCCTCAAGAGGAGCCTCGCCACGCGCTGGCCGACTGGGCCCGTCGCCCCGAGCACAGCCACTGCGGCCCCTTCGAGTTGCCCCAGGCTCTCGCGGGCCCCTTCCTCGATCGCGCGGACCGCGGCGGCGGCCGTCGTGTTGCAGCCGTTCGGGTCAAACAGGACTGAGACCCGGAAGGGGCCGAAAAAGGTCTTCCGGACGGCCTTCATCAGGGCCTCGGCCGCGGCGACGTCGGACCCGCCTACGAAGATCGCGGTGCGGTGCAGGTCGTTGGGGCCTCGCGTGAAGATAGCGCCGTGGACGAGGCCGGTGACTTTTTCCGGCGTCACGCCGCCGTGTCGAAAGATGTGGTCGACTCCGGCATCAACGGCGACGACGGCGTCGAAAACGCTGGGTTGGACATCGGTGTCGAGTTGGACCAAGATCGTGGTCTTCATGGGTGTTCGTCCTCGAATCGAAGAGGTTGACGTACCGTCCCTGGACGACGCGAGCGCCCCGGTCGGGGCGCTCCGCCTGATTGTCAGGTCAAACGGAGGCGCTGGGCATCTCGGCCGAGGCGGGCGAAACGCTGGGCGCGGGGGCCGGGGTCATGATCTTCAAGGCCGCCTTGGTCAAGACGAAGCGCGCCGGGGCCTTCCCCTTGGACGACTTCTTGACGAGCTTCTTGGTGGTCAGTCCTTCGATGGCCTTGAGCTCGGTCTTGATGGCCTCGTAGCCGGCGTCGCCCGCTTCCAGGATCTTCTTGAGGAAGTCCTTCTGCTTGTCGGAGAGACGCAGGAGCGTGCTGGTCTTCTTGGCGGTCGTCTTCTTGGGAGCGGCCTTGGGGGCGGCCGGGGTCTCGACCTTGGCCGTGACTGTGACTTTCTTGGTCTTGGCCTTCAACTTGGTCTCGGTCGTGGTCTTCGCGGGGACGGCGGGGGCGGCCTTCACCGTGGCCTTTTTCTTCGGGGTCGCACTCTTCTTCTCGGGCGACGCCTTCCTTGGTGTCGCCTTGGCCTTGGTGGCGGCTTTCTTGGTCGCTGCCATTGTTCGAGGGTCTCTCGGCAAAGGACGCGCGCGGGGCACCGACAACCGATTGTCGATGACGTGCTCTTTCATAGAAAACGATGGCGAGCATGTCAAGAAGAGGTCAGTTGTCGATTTCAATCTTTTTCTAAGAAACGGCGCGCATTCGATGCGATCGTCAAGGTGCCGTTCAAGTTGTCGTGATTGGACACACCGTCGGCGCGTTGAACATCATGGGACCAGCTTCGACATCGGTGCGTCGGGCGACGCACTTCTCTCGGGAAAGGACCGCGACGATGATCCAGCATGAATTCGCGATGACCGCCTGCATCGTCGCGATGCTGACGACGCCACCGGCCCATGCCCAACTCGAACGCGTGCGCGTGGCCGACGACCAGCGAGGGTTCGTCCTGACACCTTCAGGAAAGGCGTTCGTGCCGCATGGCTTCAATTACGACCACGATGAGAAGGGCCGACTCATCGAGGACTACTGGGACGCCGAGTGGGCCAAAGTCGTTGAGGACTTCCACGAGATGCGTGACCTGGGCGCGAACGTCGCGCGCATCCATCTCCAATTCGGCAGGTTCATGAAGGGACCGGAGACACCCAACGACCAGGCGCTCGACCGGCTGGGCAAGCTCTTGGAACTGGCCGCGGGGGACAGCCTTCACGTCGACTTGACCGGACTGGGCTGCTATCACAAGGCGGACGTGCCACCTTGGTACGACTCCCTCGATGAAAAACAACGCTGGGCCGCGCAAGCCGTCTTTTGGAGGGCCGTCGCCGAGCGCGCGGCGTGCTCTCCGGCCGTCTTCTGCTACGACCTCATGAACGAGCCGGTCGTGCCGGGCGGACGACGCGAGGGGCGCGACTGGCTGGGAGGCGCCTTTGGCGGGAAGCACTTCGTCCAGTTCCTAAGCCTCGACCAGGCGGACCGTCCCCGTCATGAGGTCGCCGAGGCGTGGGTCAAGACGCTTGTCGCCGCGATTCGCGAGAAGGACCAGCGCGCTTTGATCACCGTCGGCCTGGTGGATTGGTCCCTTGATCGACCGGGGAAGCTCTACTCCGGCACCCCCCCCGAGACGCTCGCCAAGCAACTCGACTTCCTTTGCGTCCACCTTTACCCAGCGCCCCAGAAGCTCAATGAGGAGATGGAGACGCTGAAGGCGTTCGCGGTCGGGAAACCCGTCGTGATCGAGGAGACGTTTCCCTTGAAGTGCGGGATCGCCGATTTCGGCCGCTTCGTGGAGCGATCGCGCACGTTCGCAGCCGGCTGGGTTGGCTTCTACTGGGGCAAGACGCCCGAGGAATGCCGCAAGGGCGGCACCATTGCAGACGCCATGATGCTCGGCTGGTTGGATTTCTTTCAGAAGACGAAGTGGTGACGACTCGCTCGTTCGTCAGCTCAGCGTGCGTCGTACTCGCGACCGCCGGCCCAGGCGGTGATCGCCCCGCCGATCGCTTCGAGAGGAAGGACCTGCCGCGCCGCGCCGCGTCGGATCGCCGCCCCCGGCATCCCGAAGACGATCGACGTGGCCTCGTCTTGGGCGATCGTCCAGGCGCCGTCTTGACGGAGTTCGACCATTCCCTGGGCGCCGTCGTCTCCCATTCCGGTCAGGATCACGCCCAGGGCGTGGGGCCCGGCCGCTTGGGCGGCGGCCCGAAAGAGGACGTCAACGCTGGGGCGGTGCCGGCTGACGCGCGGGCCTTCGGAGAGCTCGATGCGGTAGTGGGTCCCGGACCGTCGGACCAGGCCGTGAACGTCGCCGGGGATGATCAAGGCGGAGCCGGGCTGGACCATCTCGCCATGACGGGCCTCGGCCGTCTTGAGGCGCACTTTCGTGTCGCGGGCCAGACGTTCGGCGAAGGCGGCGGTGAAGCCGCCCGGCCCCATGTGCTGCACGATCACGATGCCCGGCAGGGTCGCGGGCAAGTCCGCGAGCAATCGGGCGAGCGCCTGGACCCCACCCGTGCTCGCCCCCATGACCACGATCTTCTCCAACACCTGTCCGCGCGCCGAGTGGGGCGTGCGCGGCAAGACGACGTCGGCGCTGTGTTTGGGCTCGGCCAGTGAAGAACCAGGGTCCGAGGGTCGGGCCGATGCCGTGGGCGTGGTTGCTTGCGCGGTCACCGGCGGCGTTCCGGGGACCACATGCACGGCGAGGCGCAGGCCCTCCAGCAAGCGCTCCGACCATAAGGCCAGGGGGGCCTCATCCGACCAGTTGGGCTTGGCGATCACATCGAGCGCCCCCAACTCCAGGCCGGCGAGGCCGCGCTCGGGTTGGTCGGTGCAAAGCAGGACGGGAAGGGGGTGCTGCCGCATGAGCTTGCGCAGAAAGGTCAACCCGTCCATGCGCGGCATGTTCACGTCCAAGACGATGGCCGACGGGGTCGTCCGGCGCATCACTTCGACCGCGTCGTATGGGTCGACCGCCGTGAGGACACGGAAGCCTGGGTCGCGTTCGATCAGGGCGCGCAGGGCCTGACGCGCCACGGCGCTGTCGTCGACCACGAGGATCGTCTTAGGCGGTTCCACAAGGTGCGGTGCATTCGTTTTCATGGTGCCGCGACCCTACGGAAGATGGACGGGGCGATCTTGCGCATCGTCGGCCGCTCGGGGAGGATCTCACAGTTTCCCACGACCAGCCAGCCTCCCTCACGCAGGCGCCCCGCGAATCTATCGAACAACTCCATGCGGTCAATCTCGTCGAAGTAGATGGCCACGTTACGCCAAAGGATCGCGTCGAGAAACGCGGGGACCGGCCAATCGGGTCTGCGTAGGTCGAAATGCTGAAAGGTGACCAGGGCGCGGACTTCCGGGGCGACGCGATAGAGGCCCTTCTTGCCTTCGCGTCCCCGAAGAAAATAGCGTCGGAGCCGCTCCTCGGGGACATCGGCGAGCTCGCGGGCCTCGTAAACGGCGCGAGCGCCCAAGCGGACCATCCCCAGGGCGATGTCACTGGCGACCACGTCGAGCTGCTCCCGTCCCAGGTTGGGGACGAGTTCGGCGAGGAGCATGGCGAAACTGTACGGCTCCTGGCCGGCGGCACAGCCGGCCGACCAGACTCGAATAGGTTCGGTGCCGGGTTGACGTTGTTTGATTTGGTTGGCGACGTGCTCGGCGACCGCGCGCAACGGGACGAGTTCGCGGAAGAAGGTGGAGTGGTTGATGGTCGTCAGGTCCACCAGGAGCTGTCGGCCGGCGCCTGTTGGATGTGGGGCGACCTCCTGTTCGAAAAACCAAGTGAAGCTGGGCACTCCCATCGCTTCGAGACGGACCTGAAGGCGGGCGCGAATCAACGAGAGCCGCTGGGGCGAGAGGGCGGTCGCGCCGCGTTGCGCTTCGGTCAAGAACGCTTCTACCGGCTGGAAGTCGGCTTCCGACCAGGGCTCGGCTGGCGGTGCGGCCCGCCGGCGAACGTTCATCATGGTAACCTTGGCGCGTCCGGCGCCCCTGTCTCGGTCAGGGCGGCGAAGATCCGATCGAGGTCGAGCACCAGGACGAAACGGTCTTGGTGCCGGACCAGCCCGCGGACGTAGTCGGCCCCGACGCCCATTCCCAAACTGGGCGGCGGCTGGACCTCCTGCGCGGGGAAGTCCATCACGTCGGAAACGGCGTCCACCATCAAGCCGGCCAGGCGCGACGGCTGGGCCGGGTCCGGTTCCACCATCAGGATGCTGGGCGCCCGTTCGGTGATCGCCTCTTCTCCAAGGCGGAAGAGCACGCGCAGGTTCCAGACCGGGATGACCTGCCCCCGCAAGTTGTAGAGGCCGATCAACGCCTTGGTCCCACCCGGCACGCGCGTGAAGGCGGCGACGTCCAGGACCTCGCGCACGCGCGAGACCTCCAACGCGTAATACTCCGCGCCTAGGAGGAAGAGCACGTAGGAGTCGACTTGCTCGTGGCCTTCGACCTCGTCGAAGCCGTCACCGCTGTGGGACCGAACCATGCCGCGGGGCTCCGGAGAAAGGGGTCGGTTCAGGATCACGTGAACCGGTCTCCGCGTCAAGGACCATGATCCGCGCGTGTCGGGCGGTCCTGGCGGCTTGTCCACCAGTGCCGACAAGGGCCTTCCGAACGGACCGACGGACAAGCCGCAAGTGCCGTCCGCCGCAAGGACGGAGGTCAAGGCAACATCAACACTCGGTCATCCCGAAGTCAAGGCGCGACGCCCACAAGCACCAAAGGCACTGCGGGGACGCCCCGTCCCTCGCGGATCAGATTGTAGAGTTCTCCTTCGTAGTAGGCGGGGCCGGAACTCATTTCCGCCTGGAGCTCTTTCATGGGCAGGACCTCGACGCCCACGTCGATCACGTCTTTCAAGAAAAAGGCCAGGTGTTTCACGAACAGGTCGAAGGCCACGAAAGCGTACTTCCCGAACTGCACTTCGACCGCGACCCTATCCTTAACGAAGTCCGTCTGATTGTAGGAGAAGATCGGCTCCAAGCCGGCGGCCTTGATCTCGGCTTTTTGCTGTTCCGGCTCCATGAGCATGGTCTTGCGAACCAGTTTCGCATCGCGCGTGACCCAATAGGAAACTCGACTCTCCCTTCACTTTCTGCATTGGAAGCCCTCTCGAATGGCTGCGTTCATGTCCTTTGGCGAGTACAAGACCTTCCCCAAGGTGTCCTTCTCATTCGTATTCTTTACCGATATTATACGGCGGCGAGGTGACGATTAGTTGAAACGAATCATCGGGCAAGGACGGGAGGAACGTGCGATTGTCCTCACGGGCGATGCGGACTTGATCGTCGTCGAACATGGGGGCCAGCGGCAGGACTCGCGCCTTTTGGGACATCGGGTCGTTCCCCGAGAAGGCCGGAAGAGAAATCGCCCGAGACCACGGCCCTCTTTCGGGGCCGACGACGATTCGACTACGGGGCCAACGCGCGGTCAAGACGAACGCAACGTCGCGCCGTCGAGATTCGACTTGAGGTGCCATCCAGGTGACCGCGAAACTGCCTACTCGATCCTGGATTGGATGGTCCGCACTCGAAGTCAAGAGCGAATAGTTCGATTTAGCTCCTTTTTGTTCGATTTCACGCGCTTGCGTGTCACCGTGTGCGGCAGCGATGATGACCGACGCCCGCCACCCGGAAAAAGCGCGATGCCGCGCGCGCTTTCGGGGCCCGCGACCGATAGGTAAGGCGGGCCCCGTTGGGGTTCCTGTCGAGTGACGGTATTCGCACATCGGCGTTGCCTTGAGGGGCCAGACCCGGTGTCAACGTCGCTGACTCCCACTGCCGGCCAAAAGGGCCGCGTTTGCCGACATGACCCTCGATCACGCCCGGTCAGGGAAGGCCTGGCTTGCCCGCGGGGTCCGTCAGGTCCTCACGGAGGAGGTTCGTAGCATGGCAAGTCATCACCGCACTTCCGAAGTCGGCTCCGGGGCCTCGCGCCGCCGGGTACGCTCGCGGATGGTCTGCGAGGGGCTGGAGGGCCGACAGCTCCTTTCGACGGCGACCGCCACCCCGCCGGTGGGGTTCGTCCCGCCCCCGCCGCCGGTCCTTCTAGGCACTGCCGACGCCGTCCCCGGCCGAGGCATGCCGGGCCCGTTCGGGGGAGGCTTCGGGCGCGGCGCTGGGATGGACTTCGGCGGCGGCAGGCACGGGCACAGCGCCCCGGGCGTGGCGCCCGGCGACCCCGGCGCGATCTCGGCCGACCTGAAAACGGCCCTCGACAAGCTCACGACCGACAGCGCGGCGGTCCAGGCGAAGTCGCAGGTCACCCTTGGCCAACTCGCGACTCTGAACAGCGACGTGCGGGCCGCGGGCAAGGCGGCGACCCAGGCGGTCTCCGATGCGTCCGTGAAGACCCTCCGGCAAGACGCCCGCCTCACCGACGCCAGCTTGCCCGACTTGACCAAGGTCGAGGCCGACTATGCGGCGGTCCTCGCCTCCGCCGGCATCCCACAGGACAAGATCGACAAGGTCATCGCGGACGTCGATGCGATCCGCACGGCCTCAGGGGCCACCGCCGACGACTGGAAGACCCTCGCCGACGATCGAAACGCCGTGGCGACGGCCCTCAAGGCGGCGAAGCCGACGAACACCGATTCGACGACGACCGACACGACCGCGACGGTCGGCACGGCGGCCGTAAAGACCGCCGGCACGCAGCCCACGTCCTCGGGCCAGGTCCACAAGATGCGCCCGTTCGGCCGAGGTCACTTCGGACACGGGTTCGGCGCCGGCCGGTCCCTCCAAGGGACCGGGATGGCCCGTTTCAGGTCTCGCGGCCGGTCCTGAGGTCCCCAGGGCGACCATTCCGGGGGTCGGGCGGCACTGGATAGGGCACCAGTGCCTCTCGACCGACCTTCCCGGGCGTAGGCACTTGCGCACCGAATGCAAAGGGCCGCTCGTCTGATCGACCGAGCGACCTCCTCGACCGATCGGTCTTGCCCGCTTCTTCGCGTACTCTTAGAGTGCAGGAGACGTCCGCCTCGTGTATCCTTCCGCCTTTGGTATGAAGAATGGCCGTTGTGAGTCTCGTCTTGCCGTCCAGGGAAGTCGTCGTGGACGGGGACCTGGTTTCGCGATTTCGGCACGCGTTGATCGATTCCGGTCATGAAGTCGAGGTCATCTTCGCGGTGGGCCCGCACGAGGCCGCCGGGGGCCCCTCCGTCGTGGAAGGCGGGCGCGTTGTGGTGGCCGAGCGGCGCGGTTTGGCCGCCGCCGCCATCGCCGGGATCGACGAGACACGCGGCGAGATCGTGGTCGTCCTCGACCCGAGCATGGGCTATGAACCGGGCGACCTGTGGCGGGTGGTCGGGCCCCTGGCTGAAGGGCGAGCCGACCTGGTCGTCGCCAGTCGTTGTCTGCCTGGCCCCACCGACCCGGGCAACGGGCGGGACCGCCTCCGCTCGGCCCTCGGACGGTTCACAAAGCCGCTGACCGGCACCACCGACCCTCTTTCCGGCCTGATCGGCATGAGTCGCCAGGCCGTCGACAAGGCGTCGGAGTGGTTCCAACCGATCGGGCCCCATTTCTCGTTCGAACTCCTGGCCAAGGTGGGCGGACGTTGGATCGAAGTGCCCGTCTCGACCGGACCGACTCGCCACAGGGCTTTTCCCGGCCTTGACGAACTCCGCCACCTCAAGCGCCTGGCCGACCATCGCTTTGGCACCTTCTCGCGATTGCTTCAGTTCTGCTGCGTCGGCGCTTCGGGGATGGTGGTTGATCTTTCCTTCTACGCCCTCTTTCAATGGCTCTTGCGCTGGACCTTCCTCACGGGCCGCCGGACGCCGATCGTGGGGGGACCGCTCGACCTGGCGGTCGCCGGCTGCCTGGCGATCGCCATCGCCCTGACCTGGAACTTCCTCATCAACAGGCGCCTTACGTTCAGCGACGCCCGCGCCGGTTCGGTCCTCAAGCAGTTCCTCGTCTACGCTTTGAGTAATGCGCTGGGGATCTCGCTGAGCCTTTCGCTTCGCTTGCTCTTGCCGCGTCATGTGGCCTTCTTCCACGCCCACAAGCTGATGGCGGCGGTGGTTGGGATCGTGACGGCCACGGGGGTGACGTTCACGATGGCCCGATGGTTGGTCTTCAACCCCCAGAAGGCGGCCGACGCGCGGCAAGCCGACCTCGATCGTCGCCACCGCGCCGCCAAGCGTGGAGACGAATCACGCGCGTCCACTTCGGGTACGGCCCCGCGAGGTTGATAGAATATGGCAGGGTCGAAGGCACGGACCTTCGACCCATCACGTCACTCGTTTCAAGTCCGCCCGGCCCGGCCGCGCGCCATTTCTGGAAAGTAGGCCCCCATGAACGACCCCATCATTCAATTGACCCCCCTTCGCTCGGCCGTGTGCTCGGACGCGCCGATCCAGCTTGACGTCCTTGTTTCCGCGCGGGCCCCTCAGCCCGAGGTCCATTTCGTCCGCCAAGCGTTGAACCTGGCCCTTGTGCTCGACCGCTCGGGGTCGATGGCGTCTGAACGGAAAATGGCCCACGCTCGTGACGCGGCGATCTTCGCCGTCGAACAGCTCTTGCCCACTGACCGCGTGAGCGTGACCGTCTTCGACTCGAACGTCGTCACGATCGTGCCAAGCACCTTGGCCACCGACAAGGCGGCCATCATCGCCAAGCTCCGTCAGGTGGTCCCTGGTTCGACCACGGCCCTTCATGCCGGCTGGAAGGCGGGCACCCAGCAAGTCTTGGAGCACCTCCAACAAGGCGGCATGAACCGCGTCTTGCTCCTCTCCGACGGCCTGGCCAACGAGGGCGTGAGTGACCCCAACACCATTGTCACGGAGGTCCAGGGCCTCGCCTCACGCGGCGTGAGCACGACCACGCTCGGCGTCGGCGACGATTACAACGAAGACCTGATGGAAGCGATGGCCCGCGGCGGACAAGGGAACTATTACTTCATCGACGACCCTGTCCAACTCACCGACATCTTCCAGACCGAGCTCCACGACCTGATGGCCCTGGGCGGCTGGCGCGTCAGCCTGGGTGTCGAGCCCGCCCAAGGAGTACGAGTCGCGGAGGTCCTGAACGACCTGGAGGCCCTGCCTACCGGGCGCTGGAGATTGCCCAACCTGATCGTGGGGATGCCCGTGACGAGTGTCGTCCGGCTGGCGGTACCACCGCGTCCGGGACACGCCTTGGTCGCCGCCTTCCGAGTGGCCTGGGACCCACCGAAAGGGGGCCCACGCCGCGAGCTTCGCGCCCAACTCGATTTGCCCGCCGTCTCCAAGGCCAACTGGGACCTCCTTGACCAGGCGCCCGAAGTCGTCGAGGCGGTTGGCTTGCTGATGTCGGCCCGGGCCCGTCGGGAAGCGGCCTTCGCGGCCGAACGGGGCGATTACGCGGAGTCCTTCGGGTACATCGGCGCGGCCTTGGCCTGCACCGCGGCCCTGCCGCAAAGCCCCGCTTGCCTCGAAGACATCGAGGCGATCGCGCGTCTCCAAGGGGACTTGGCCGAGGGCAAACTGGCCCGCCTGGCGAAGCGGGCCAAGCAGCAGTACTGGGGCCGAGGCCACGGGAAGAAGCTGAGCTGAGGACCGTCGCCGTATGGCCTGATGCCCTCCGGTCCCCTCGACCCCGAGCGAGTGCCGCCTCGGCGCTCGCCTTGCTCGCGTTGGGGAGAGAGGTCCGCGGGCGAATCGGTGGGACCCACTGGGCCTTCGGAGGGACGCTTCAAAGTCATTTGCGGCGGGGCGTTCACTCAAACGAGCGCCGTTTGCCGCTGTGGGACGCGGTGCTCGCTGACGACCAACTGGACGACGAGCGACGTCGGCTTTCGCCTGCTCTTGGAGGTCCCCGAAGGGGCCGAGACCCTTCGAGCCTTGGTCGTCGGCAAGGGACCGGACTGACGGTCGGCCTTGCATTTCGCGGGGGAAAACGCCCATCATCGGGGCCTTCAAGACATGGTGGTCGAGGGCCCCTGAATGCGCTGGGATGATCGAGTTTACGGCGAGACGGCGATCGACGACCCGGGACTGCTCGCGTTGATCGCCACGCCCACGTTCCAACGCCTGGCGGGCATCCGTCAGGCGGGCCCCTCGGCGCTCGCCTTTCCCTTCAAGACGGTCACGCGCTTTGAGCATTCTCTAGGTGTTCATGTCTTGTTGCGTCGCCTGGGGGCCGACCGCAAGGAGCAAGTGGCGGGCCTCTTGCATGACGTTTCCCACACGGCCTTCTCCCACGCCATCGACTTTTTGGTCGATTCCGAGGAACAGGACCATCACGAGGACCTCAAGCCCCGGTTTCTGGCCCGTCCCGACTTGGCCGGCGCCATCGAGGCCCTGGGCTTCCGTGTCGCTGACTTCGTCGACGATTCCGTCTTCCCGTTGCTGGAACGCCCCTTGCCCTGGCTCTGCGCCGATCGGGTCGATTACTTCCTCCGCGACGCGATCACCTGCCGCGTGATCGACCAGCCGACCGCCTGGCGCTTCCTGGAGCATCTGGTGGTCGTCGACGGCATGATCGCGTTCGACGACCTGGACGTGGCCCGGCGCGCGGTCGACCGTTACGCCGTGATGAACCGCGATTGGTGGGCCAGCCCCACCGAGGCCTTCTTGTACAACGAATTCGCCGACGCCCTGCTGGAAGCGATGCGCGTGGGGGCCCTTGGCGCACGGGACCTGCTGACCGACGACGCCGCGGTCATGGCCAAATTGGAGGCGTCGGGTAACCCGGTCATCGCCGAGAAGCTGGCCCGCGTGAGGCGTTTTGAACCGGCGAACCTGGCTGGGTTCGTGCCGCGCGTCGTGCCCAAGGAACGACGGATCGACCCACCCGTCATCAAGGACGGCCAACTCCGACGCCTTTCCGATTGGGACCGTTCCTCGGTCCCATGATCGGGTTGAGTCCAACGACCGAGGTCCCCGTATTGCAGGTCAGCGATCGGGAACGTCCACGGGAACGAGGTCGCGAATCGCCTTGGCCGTTTTGTCCAACTCCTCGCCGACGTTCTGAACGCGCTTCTTGATTTCGTCGGCGTCCTTGGTGGTCTTGTCCACACGTCGCTCGAGCCCGGCGATGGTCGCGTTCGCGTCCTTCTCGACGCGGTCGAGGGCGCGGTCTGTCCGGTCCTTGACGTCGTCCACCGTTTGGTTGGCCTTCTTCTGGAGGTCGCCTGCCCGGTCGCGCAGTTCGGCCGTTGTGCTCCGAGCGGCCTGGTCGAATCGGTCGACTGTGGAAGATAACGGGGCGGCGGGCGGTGTCTCGGCGGGCATGTCCAGGTTGGGCAGCGAACGTCGGGTCGCATTGTTCCTGGTCGGCGCGATCTGGTCCTGCGCGCACCCTTCAAGGAGGGCCAAGAGCCCGCCGGCCACCAGGAAGGCGACACGTCCCAACGTGCCCACTCCAATTCCTGTGAACATGAGTTTCCTCCTTGAACTCGGGGACTCCTTCCAATTCGAGTGGCGGGGAGATGTCGTCCACCACACGGGGGGGAGAGTGCTTATACCTGGCCTTGCCGGCCTTGCCAAGGCGGACCGGCCCCCGCCGGGGGCACGCGACCGCGGCGGGAGGCCGCTGGGGCCTCGGAACGCGCTGGAATGTCGTTGGAGTCAGAAGCTGTTCACAATCGCCATTTTCTCATTGGCCATATCGTGGGCCATTGAGTGGGCGTGGTAGTGCATGGCGAGATGGAAGACGTAAAAGAGCAAGAGGCCCGGACGCGGCATCCGGCGGGCGTACCTCCAGAAGCGGCGGCGATACTCGGAGCGCAGGTGGGCCTCCGGCACGTCGCGGACGAGCCGGGCGTAGAGGCCGAAGGACTGCACCAGGCATGCGGCCTCATGGACGATCCAGCGCGGCGTTGCCATCCAGCGCCTACTGGCGAATGGCATGCCGATGTCGAAGCCCTTGCGGAAGAAGAGGGCCTCGGCCCGTTGGAAGTAGCCATCGGGCTCGTAGAGTTCGGTCATGACGCGCACGAAGCCGGCCCGAAGTTCCTCGCGGGACATCTGCGCCGGGATGACGTTGGTGCCCCATTCCGGTTGGTCGGACGTGTCCAGTCGGCCTTCGGCCTCAAGGCGGTCGTAAAGCGGCGTCTTGGGGATCGCGGTGAGCATGCCGCTCATCGAGAAGGGGATGCGGGCCTTCTGGATGAACTCGATTTGGCGGTCGAAGATGGTCGTGTCGTCGGAGTCGAACCCCATGATCATGCCGCACCAAACGGCCATGCCGGAGTCCTGGATCCGGTGGACCTTCTCGAGGAGCGTGCCGCCCTGTCGGACGTTTTGGAACTTCTTCGTCTCGCGTAGGGACTCTTCGTTGGGGCTCTCGATGCCGATGAAGACCGAGATGAAGTTGGCCTCGGCCATGAGGGCCATCAGTTCCTCGTCGTCGGCCAGGTCGATGGACGCCTCGGTGAAAAACGTGAGCGGATAGTGGTGCTTCTTCTGCCACTCGATGACCGCGCCGAGGACCGGCTTGATCGCCTTCTTGTTGCCGATGAGGTTGTCGTCCACGATGAAGACGAGGTCCTGACCGGTCACACGGATGGCATCGAGTTCGTTGAGGACTTGTCGCTCGGTCTTGATCCGGGGCCGGCGGCCGAACGTCACGATGATGTCGCAGAACTCGCACTGGAAGGGGCAACCGCGGGAGAACTGAAGGCTGCCGAAGGCGTAATGGCGCATCTTGAGCATGTCGAACCGAGGCGTCGGTACGGTGCTCATATCGGTCTTTTCGGCCTGCTCGTAGCGATAGCGGTGCAGGCCCTGGCGCCATTCATTCAAAAACTCGGGCCAGGTTTGCTCGGCCTCGCCGATGAAGATCACGTCGGCCAGGCCCTCGAAGTAGTCTTCCTTTACGGTGACGTAGGGGCCGCCGACGACGATGAAGCAGCCGCGGGCCTTCAACTCCGTCATGATCTCCTTCATGCGGAAGCGTTGGACGCTCATGCCGGTGATGCCGACGATGTCGGCGCGAGCGCAACGGTCGAAGTCGATCGCCTCGACGTTCTCGTCCATGAGGGTGACGGTGTGCTCGCCGGGTGTGAGGGCGGCCAGCAAGGGTAGGCAGGCCACGGGCAAGTTGGCCCGCTTGCCCACGAACGGGAGCGCCTGCTCCATGCCCCAGTAGGAGACCTCGAAACGAGGGTTGATGAGCACGATGTCGGCCATGAGTTCGCCCAACGCGGTTTCGAGGCGGAGCGGGACGATGCCGGGGCCCGCGATCCAGGACGGAAGATCATAGCCGGATGCGCCCTTTCCATGTAACCCACGAATGCCGATCGGGCGGACTTTACGGGGCCTTCGGTTTCGATCGGCCGGGTGGGCGGGAGCGTCGGGCCCGGCACTTTCTCCTGGTTTCTTTCAAGTCTTCCCGGCAGAGGACCGACCGCGTGATAGATTCTCGATGTGAAGCCGCTTGACGGCGCATCCCCGATTGACCTCACGATGAAGCCACTTCGATGCGTCACCCTGGATGGGACCTGGCCGCGGTCGCGGTCCTCTTGCTGCCGGCGTTGGTTCACGCTGAAGACTACCAGATTTTGGAGCGAGGTCGGAGCGCGGCCGGCGGCGTGCTGGTGAACATGACCGGCGGCGCCCGGACCAACCGGCCGATCGACCCCTCGCGACCGACCTTGGTTGTCGTGCATGGAATCAATATGTTTCATCCTTATTGGCATTACACGGTTGCCGAACGATATGCGGAAGTGGTCGCGGGCCGGTACGGGGGGACGGTGAACGTCTTGGGTTGGGACTGGAACGCGGACACGTTGCCCGGCCTCTGGCCGCCGCGAGTGGATCGCCACGCGGTCGAGCAGGGAAAGGCGTTGGGCCAGGCCTTGTTAAACGCCGGCGTAGACCCTTCTCGTGCCCAGGTGCTGGGTCAGAGTGAGGGCTGCGTGGTGGCGACCTCCGCGGTCCGCGAGATGCGTGACCGCACGGGAAGAGCGGCAGGCCGGTTGACGCTCATCGACCCGGCCTGGGGGCAACACAACCTGCTCTTCGTGGAGTTGGGGGCGACCTCAGCTGCCGCGCAGGTCCAACACTTTTGGGTCCGAAGCACCAGCGGCTTCGGTCGCGAGGCCCATTATCCGGGCGTGCTCAACACCAAGATCGACGGTAAATCGGGCCTACGCGGTTACTTGAAGCTGTCTCACCTGGACCACTACAACGCCCTGCGCTGGCACCTCGACGAGATCGCCGCCGGACGATGAGTCGTCTTGTGTTCCTTGAATTGGGCGACAAAGTCACGGTTGTTTGGGCTTCTTGATGTCGGGGATGACGGGGATCAACTCGCGGAGGCGGTCGAGGATGCCCTCGCCAACGGCCCGGCCGCGTTGTCCCAGGCCGTCGCCCATTTTCTTCATGCCCTTGTCGAAGGCGACCTTGTCCACGATCGGTTCTTTGAGTGTGCCCCGAACGGGCACCTTGATCTTCAGGCCCCCCACGATGTCGCCGGCGATCGGCACGCGGTCCAGGAAGTCGGGCACGATGGGCACGTCCAGGTCCAGGTCGAGGCTCCGGTCGAAGCCGACCGAGCCGGCGAGGTCAACGCTGGCCAGCCCGATGAGGGGGACCGACATCCCCGGCTGATGAACGCGGTCGCCGATGATCTGGAAGGGGACGTCCTGATCGAGGCGCATCAAGGTGATGTCTTGAAGACGGACCATGCCCAGCACTTGCCGGCCTAACGGTCCCGGATGAAACGTGACCTGCTGGAAACCGACGATGCCGCGCACGTCGGTCTTGGCGTCGGCCTCGGCCAGCAGTGGGACCGAGGCGCTGTCGATGCGGGCCGACACGAAGCCGCGGACGCTGGTCGCGTTGTAAAGGAGAGGGGTCGCGTAGGAGAGCACGCGCCGCGAGACCTCCTCGTTGATCTCGGCGCCTTGGACCCCGGAGCCCTGGGCGAAGGTCAGGAAGATGCCTCGTTGATCGTCGAGGATGACCACGGGCCGTAGGTCGATCCGACCTCCGTTCAGCGTGGTGCGGACACGGTCGATCGTGACGACGCCGTCCTTCGCGTGGAGCGCGAGGGGCATCGGGCCGAACCTCATGCCGTAAACGTCGAGGTGGGAGATGTCGGCCCCAATCTCGGCGTCAAGGCCGCGCGCGATCGCGGCAAGGCTCGGACCGGAAAGGGGCCCGCGTAGGCGCAGGGGTCGGGGTCGGACGGCGATGCGCGCCTCCGGCTCGACCCGCTCTTGAAGGAACACGGAGAGCAGCTCATCGTTCAACGCGACCGTGCCATTCAGGTCGGCGTCGCGCCGGCTGAAGGGGGCATCGATCGTGCCGGCCAGTTCAAACGTGGCGATGTCTCCCCACATCTTCACGTTCTGGATGCTCAAGAGATCTTTGGGGCGATCATATTCGAGTTGCAGGGTCGCGGTGGTGTGCAGGTCGAACCGGCCGGCGTCGGCGACGAGGGGCGGTCCGGTCAGGTCGGGCATCTCCACGCGCGCAGCCAGGCGGAAAATGGCGTCGTCGCGACGGCCCCGGAACTTGACCTTGCAGGTGCCTTGCAGGTCGGGAAGGCCCCGGCCCAGCCAGCCCGCCAAGGCTTTTTCCAACTCGGCCACGTCCGTGCTGAAGGCCCCTTCCGCGTTCCAGGTCGTGCCGTTCAAGCCGGTCACTTCGACCCCGCCGGGGAGGAGTCGCAGCGCGGTCCCGGCCCCTGGACCTTGCTTGAGCGTCAACTCGCCTCGGGCCGCGTCGTAAGCGCCCACGACCTCTATCGCCATCGGGCGCGCATCGGCGAGGGCGGGGGTCACTTCGACGCGGAGCTTGGCGAGGTCGAGGCGGCGGCCTTCCCATCGTCCTCGTGCCGACGCTTGAAACAAGCCCTTGTTCCCGGCGATTTCGAGGGGCATCAAGAGGTCGGCGGCGAGCGACTCATTGAGTGAAACGTCGGCCTTCAAGGACGGCGCTTTGAGCGCGAGCCTTACTTCGGACCACGACTTCGGCAGGCCAAGTTCGCCGATAGGCCCGTTCGCGTTCAGGTCCAGGTGGAATTCCGGTTCATCGAGCGTGCCCAGGGGCGTGCCCGCGAGTCGGAAGCGCTCCAGGTTGAGGCTGACTTCGCCACGATACGTGCCTTTCTCGCGTTGATAACGGCCGGTCAAGCGACCCTCGCCGGTCAGTTCCAGATCGCCGAAGTCGATCAACTCGGCCGTCTGCCGCTGAAGGCCCGCCAGCTCGACCGTGCCCGTGACCTCCAGTCCACGATCAAGGTCCCCGGTCGCTTGGAGAGCGAGGAATGGGGTCCGAAGCTGAAGGTCCTCAACACTCAATGACCCGCTGGAACGGATGATCTTGGCCGACAAGTTGGCCGGGTCGCGAAGCTGCACGACCCGATCATCGCGCTTGCCGCGAACCCCCGCGATCAGGGCCTCGGCGCGGAATTCCTCGCCGTGACTCGTGGGTCGAATCGTGGCGTGCAGGGTCGCGGCCCCGCCCTCGAGGGTGATGCCTTCACGCATAGGGACGAGTCGCGGCAGTTGCCGGACCAGCGAGGGAATGTCGAGCCGCGCGTCCACGACGGTGGGCGAGTCGTCGCGCGGCGGATAGGTCCCAGTCGCTTCGGCGCGCATCATGGGCGAGTCGGCCTGGAATCGGCGAATGGTCCAGACGTCGTCTCTCTGGGCCAGGTCAACCTCCACGGCGAGCCGGTCCAGGCGCGCGTGGTCACCCCGCAGGACCTCGCCGACGGCGTCGATCTCGGTCACCGCGAGCGTGCTCTTCACGAGAAGCTCGTCCGCTTCGCGATCGAGGTTGGCCTTGCCGGTGAGGAGTCCCGTGGTGGTCAGGCCGAACCGCTCGAAGTGAAAGGGCCATTGGTCCGGGACGAGCTCCGCGTGAAGGGTCGAGTCTCCCTCGCGCCGGCCGAACTCGCCGCTCACCTTCATCCGACCCGCGCCCGATTCGGTCATCAGGTCCGTCTTGAGCTGGAGTGGGGCCAGGCCGACGGGCAAGTGTAGGCTGATCTCGGCGCGGGCCGCTTCAAACGGGCCAGGCAACTCGGGCGACTCGACGACCAAGGAACCGCCGGGGATGTCAAAAGTCACATCGAGTTTCGGGTCCCTGGCGAGTATGGGCCTTAAGGTCTCGACGAGGTTGATCTCTCCCTTGGCATCGCGGACGAGTCGAACATGACCGCCTGGGAAGGTCGCCGTGCCGTAGCGGGGACGATCGAAGATGATCTGAAGGAGCGAGCGGTCCCAAAGGACGGTCGCTGATTCAAGGGTTGGGTCCCCTTGATGATCGCGGAGGAGAAAGCCGTCGATCCGCGTGGGCCCGAACCATGAGAACTGGAACGAGGCGGCCTCCAGGCGTCCCGGGGCCAGCTTCTGGTCGGCCCACTCAAGGATGACACGCCTCGCCGCGTCGGTGCTCAGGAACCAGGGAAGGGCCGCGAGCGCCCCGACCAGACCGACGAGCGTCCCGCAGACCGCGATGAGCCAACGCCTCCGACGGCTTGGTTTGGGGGCGAGCGTTCCGTCCATCGGGCGTCTCCTCGTCAGCGGTCGAGCACCATGTTCGTTTAGGCATCCTATACCAGTGTCAGGGAGGGAGACCACACCGGAAGCGAGCTGACCTTCTCCCGTAGAGGCCCACGGCTACAATGCTCCACTCGGGAGGGAGGCGACGATGGTCGACGCGGAGGCGGAGTCGGGGCCGGCCGCGGGTCATGTGAAGGCCCGTTTGGCCATGATGATGGTCCTTGTTTACGGCGTGCAAGGGTCCTGGTGGCCCGTGCTGGCGGTCCACTTGCGCGACCTGGGTGTCTCGGGACGCGGCCAGGGCTGGATCTTCGCGACGATGGCCCTCGCCTCACTGGCGACGCCGATCGGCGTGGGGCAACTGGCCGATCGCCGCTGGCCCACGCAGAGGGTCATGGCCGCCATCTTCGGCCTGGGCTTCTTCTGGCTCGCCTTCTTCGCCTTCCGCTCAATCTCACACACGCCCTCGTTGTTCCTGATCTTCCTGAGTTACTGGTTGATCTCGGCGCCTATTTACGGGCTCTCGGCGTCCTTGGCCTTTCGGAACTTGGCCCAGCCCCATGCCGAATACGGCGCCGTCCGGCTCTGGGGGACCGCCGGTTGGATGGCGGCGAGCTGGGTCGTGTCGGGTGTGATGGCGATCTGGGCCGTTCCCGATCGGGGGGCGCCCGAGGCCTTTCTGGTCGCCTCGGTCGTCTCGGCGCTCGCGGCGGGCTACTGCCTCTTCCTCCCGAACACACCGCCCCTCGCGGGAGGTCGAGAGCATCGGGCCGGTTGGCGAGAGGGTCTCGAACTCCTGCGCCGCCCAGGGGTCGCGACCTACGTGCTCGCCGCGTTCGGGGTTTGCCTGACGGCCCCGTGCGTCTATCAGGTCTTGCCGCCGATGCTGCGTGACCGCGGGATGCCCGTGGCCTGGGTCCCGATGGCCTTGACCCTTGGTCAGTTCTCCGAGATTGCCGCTCTGGCCTTCTTGCCGCGGTTGATGACGTGGCTTGGCTACCGCGGGACGCTCGCGTTGGGGATCGCCTGCTGGATCATGCGGTTCGGCACGCTCGCGATCGAGGCGCCGATCTGGGTCGCCCTGGCGGGGATGCCCCTGCACGGGATGGCGATCGCTTGCTTCCACGTGGCCGGCCAGCTCTATCTGGACACGCAGGCGCCGTCGCACTTGCGGGCGTCGTCGCAGGGGCTCAACATGGTCGTCTGCAACGGCGTCGGGGCCCTGGTGGGGAACGTGCTCGCCGGCGAGCTCCTCGGTCTCTTCCCAGGACGATATGGCCCCATCTTCCTGGTGCCGACGCTCGTCAATCTGGCCGTCTTGGTCCTCTTCGTGACGACCTTTCGTCCGGAAAGGGATGGCGAGGTCCCCTCGGCCTCCAGCGCGTCGGCCTCGCTCGACCGAGTCAGGCGGGCCAAGCCGGTCGCGTCCACACGAGCGCGCCGGGCCCCCGATCGCTCGCGGGTTTGAAGGCGAAAGGCGTTGCGAGGTCCGTCCGCTCAGGCGTCGTCGCCGCGACCTTCGGTTGATGCTTCGGTGAGCTTCTTGGGCTTGGCTCGCCCGCGGCGCCGCTTGGCCGGCATGGGGGGGCCGTCGATCGTCTCGGACTCGATCAGTGGGACCGGTACGGCATGGACTGAGGCCATGCGCTCGGCCTCCTCGGCGATCTCCGCCGATTGCTCCAACTGTGAGACGATCAGAGAAAGGAAGTGAAGGCGCGTGCCTTGGGTCTCGAGGAACTCGTGGAAGAGGAAACCCCCTTCGGCGATGTCTTCCCCGCGGTCGAGGACTTCTTCGGTCAGGCCGTCCACCAACACGTCGCGGCCCTTTTGGAGCAAGTCGATCGCCGCGCGATACTTGTTGGGAAACGAGTTCATCGGACCTGACTCCTCGACGACAAAAGAGAGGTGCGCATCAGAGGGCTGGACACGGACGAACGTTCGGACGTTCACCCCAGTGGGCCGCCAACCAGGCGGTCAGGCGGGCTTCGAGCCATCGGCGATCGGGGCCGCATCGCGTCCGGCTGACGAACCCAAGATGACCGCCCGACCTCCAAAGTTCCAGGGACAATTGAGTCGGGACCACGGCGCTTCGGAACGGTTCCGACGGGATGAACGGGTCGTCCGTAGCATGGACGACCAGACCGGGCACGCCGATCCGCGGCAAGAGCGGCGCGGCGCTCGACCGCCGATGATAGTCGTCGGCCCCTTCGAAGCCGTAGCGTGGGGCCGTGTAGTGTTCGTCGAAGTCGAGCAAGCTTCCCACGCGCGAGAGGTCCACCGGCCCAAGGTCGGGAAAAGCGGCGTGATGACGCAGGACCATCCGACGCAGCAGGCGTACGAAGTTGCGGTCGTAAAGGCGCGCCTCCGGTCGCTGGATGTAGCGGCACGAGGCCGCCAGGTCGATGGGCGGGTTGGCGGCGAGGACCGCGTCGAGTCCTGGCAGTGGTTCGTCGCTCGCCTCTGCCGCGAGCTTGAGCACGAGGTTCCCGCCTAGCGAGAAGCCGACGAGGGCCAGGGGCGAGGAAGGCCCCTTCCGGTTCATCCAGGCCGCCACGGCGCGCAAGTCGGCCGAGCGCCCGCCGTGATAGGTCTGACGCGCCAGGCCGAAGCCCGAGCCCGCCCCGCGCAGGTTCATCCGGACGACCCGAAACCCAAGAGAGAGCAATCGAGACGCCGACCGGACGACGTAGGACGACCTCGCGCAACCGCCCAAGCCGTGGACCATCAGCACATGCGGGTGGCCGGCGGACCAGCCCGGCGGGGTCGAATCGAAGACGCTCAATCGATCCCCGTCGGCCAGCGGGACAACATGTTCCTCGGCGACCAGCTTGGGTCGGCGTCCTGGGAAGAGGTTGGCCACGACCGTTTGCAAGTGCCCCGTGGGGAGCCACGGATGGGGCTCGAAAGGGGTCCGAAGAGGTCCCGAGGACGGACTGGCAAGATCGGACCGCATCGCGAGCGAGTCTCCCGATATCAAGACGCGAGATCTGAGGCCGGTGCATAGCCTAATCAAGGGACGGTCCCGCCGTCGAGTCAACCGGTCCGAGTCGCCTTCTCGCGAGGTCCATCGAGTCGGCGGCGGCGGGATGTCCAGTGTCCTGCCCGACGACTAGAATGGTCCCAACGTCCTGAGCGATCCGACCGAAACCTCCCGAGGTCCCCGTCATGCGTCCTTCTCTTCGCTGGGTCCATTGGCTGCCGCTTCGTCTCTCGCTCGCGCTCGGGACGCTCGCCCTGGTCATGGCTTGCGGGTGGGGACCATCGAAAGCCGCCGTCTGGTGCTCGGCACCCAGCGCGAACGTGGAGGTCCTCATGTCCGACGCGGAAACGGCCGGTCAGCAGATCGACAACGCGTTTGAAGGCGCGGTGGACTGGATCAACACGTCCGGCCCGATCCGCTTCCGAGACCTGCGCGGCAAGGTCGTGCTCCTCGACTTCTGGACCTACTGCTGCATCAACTGCCATCATATCTTGCCGGACCTTGAACGGCTCGAAAAGAAATACGGCGATAGCCTGGTCGTGATCGGCGTCCATACCGCCAAGTTCGACGCCGAGAAAGACACCGGGAACATTCGCAAGAAGGTCCGCGAATACCGGATCGCCCACCCGGTGATCAACGACGCCAACCAGGCCATTTGGGGGCGCTTCGGTGTCCGGTCGTGGCCCACGTTGGTCCTCATCGACGCCGACGGCAAGTACCAGGGCTACGTGAGCGGCGAGGGCCATTACGACCTGCTCGACAAGGCGGTGGGGAAGTTCGTCGAAGAGGCCCGGACCAAGGGCGTCCTCAATGAAACGCCCCTGTATTTCGGCGCCGAGAAGGACAGGCCGTCGAGCGCCCCGCTCCTCTTCCCCGGCAAGGTCTTGGCCGACGCGAAGACCAATCGCTTGATCGTGTCCGACACGGGCCACAACCGGATCATCGTTTGCGACTTGGAGGGGCGGGCCCAAGACGTCATCGGCAACGGTGCCGCCGGACACGCCGACGGGCCCTTCGAGAAGGCCATGTTCAACCGCCAACAAGGTGTCTGTCTGGTCGGCGAGGTCCTCTACGTGGCCGACGTGGAGAACCACATGATTCGGGCGGTCAACCTGGAGAAGAAGACGGTCACGACGGTCGCGGGCACGGGCCGTCAGGGAAACCTCCGCAAGGGCGGTGGCGAAGGCTTGAAGACCCCATTGAACAGCCCTTGGGACATCGCGCCGCTGCCTGGGTCCTCGTCCCTCGTCGTGGCGATGGCCGGCCCCCACCAGCTTTGGCGGTTCGACCCCGTGAAGGGTCAGATCTTCCACTACGCCGGATCGGGCATGGAGAACAGCTCCGACGGCAACCTCGACCAATCGGCGTTCGCGCAGCCGAGCGGACTGGCCGGCGATGGCAGGGAAGTCTTCGTGGCCGATAGCGAGGCGTCGGCCATTCGGGTGGTCCACCCCAATGACGGACGCGTCGGCACGGTCGTGGGCACGCACGACCTTCCGCAAGGCCAAAGCCTCTTCGCGTTCGGCGACCAGGACGGCAAGTACACCAACGCCCGGCTCCAACACTGCCTTGGATTGGCCTACGCCGACGGGGTCCTTTACGTGGCCGACACGTACAACAGCAAGATCAAGGAGTGCGACCCCAAGGCCAAGGTCATTCGGGCCCTCGCGGGGACGGGTCGCGAAGGGTCCGTGGACGGCCCGGCCGATGAGGCGAAATTCGACCAACCGGGCGGCCTGAGCGTGGCTGGCAAGGTCCTTTATGTGGCCGACACCAACAACCACGCGATCCGCACCATCAACCTGGAAACGAAGGAGGTCTCGACCCTGAATATCTCGGGCGTCGGGGCCCCAACGCCTCCCAAGAAGGCGCCGAGCTTCGCGAACGCGAAGGTCATCAAGCAGGGCCCGACGAAGGTGGACCCAGGCGGCTCCAAACTCAGGATCGACGTGGCCGTCGCCCTCCCGGAAGGGTTCAAGGTGAACCCCGAGGCCCCGATGATTTGTCGGATCGAGGCCCCGAAGGGGCTGATGGAATCGCCCGTCTTCGCCCGAATCGATCCCCCCGCGGCCTCCTTCGCCCTCGACGTGGACCTGGCCAAGGATTCCGAGCCGGGCGACAAGTTCGACCTGAAGGTGTCGATGTCGCTCTTCCTCTGCAAGGAAGGGGGCGACGGCTATTGCGAGGTCCGCAACTTCGTCTGCGAGGTCCCCATCCACTTCGAGGCCGGCGCGGCCGAGAATGCCGAACTGAGGTTCAGCGGCAGCAAGTAGGGCCGCTTTCTCACTCGATCCTCCTCAAGACTCAGCCACCAGCCGAAGGCCAATCGGCAGAGAATCGCCGAGGGCCTCGCCGGTCTGGGTCGCCTCCAGTTCGTGGAACTCGCGGACGACACGCATCGTCGTCTCGTCGGCCCCGAGTTCGCTGAGCTTCTTCAACACGTTCGACCGGGCCTCGTCATCCAAGTCGCGCGCCCGGTCGCCCGAGACGCGCGCGATCGCCCCGAGCGCGAAGATGGCCTCCGTCGACTCGCGACCGGCCGCGTAGTTTCGACCCAAAAGCGCCGTGACCCAACGCTCGGCCGTCTCGCGATGGACGACCGTGTTCGCCGGCCCAAACAAGGGAACGCGGGCCCCCAATCGACCCAGACACCAAAGGGCCCGGGCGCTCGGACTTGGTCCGCCCAGCTCCTTGACGAGCGCTTCGCCCAAGGGTTGCTTGATGGCGTTCGAGAGCCGCTCCAAAGAGGCGGCACATCGCCACATTTCGGCCAGTTCATGGGACTCGGGCTTAGGGCGGGGGGCCTTCTTGCCTTGCCCTCCTTTTTGTGGGACCAGGAACGGGAGGAGCCGGCGATGGACCTCCTCATGATGGTTGCGGTTCAGGCCCGCCGCGACCCGCCGCCAAAGGACCCACCACTCGGCCCAGCACTGGACGTCTTTGACATGCTTCACCCCTGCATGAAAGACCGGCCAAAGGGCCTTGATGCGCGTCTCGTCGAGCGGGAAGCCGACCCCCGGCCGCAAGCAATAGCCCGCTAGGTTCAGCCATCGCGACTCGTGCTGAGGGCTCTTCAAACGATGTGGGGCCGCGTCGCGGAGGGGCTCCCACATCGCCCGTAAGGCGGAAGGGGGCCATTGGTCGCGCGGGACGTCGAGCACCTCTTCCAGGCGCTTGACCAACTTGGCCGGCCCTTGATCGGCTGGGGGCGAGGCCCCGAAGGCGGTCTGGATCGCCACGACGGCCCGGTCCACCACCGACTGTTCCAAAACGACCGCGTCGGCCTCGCGATTCACGAGGGCCGTCGGCAGCCCCTTCGGGCCCTCGTCGCTACTCCGGTTGCGAAACTGGATCTCCAAGCGCCAGCGGCGTTCGTCGGTCTTGGCCTTACACCAGAGTTCGACCGTGCCAATCTCGGTGACTTTGGCCTCAAGCTGCACGGGCACTTGCTCGGCCTTCGCCTTGCGGCCCACTCGCATCACACTCCTCAAAGGGGGCAGGGGCCGGATCGAGTCGGGGTCGGCCGGGACGAGTTGCCCAGGTCGATCGTGGGGACGCACCGAGCTACTCGCGAGCGGGAAGGCGACCGGCTGGCCCATCAGCAACTCGAAGTCGTGGCCGGCAATGAGGATGTCGTCCCCTTCCTGGGCGTCGCGAGGCACGACGCAGAGCCAGGGCCGATCGCGGGCCGCGTCGGCCTCGAAACCGACGTAGAAGGAACGGGCCGTGCCTCCGCCGATCCGAATGCCTCCGCCGCGTCGGACGACGCCGTAATAGGCCGCTCCGATCGCCACGGCCAGGTCGAGCGAGACGTTGCTGAGCACTCGCGGGGCGTACTTCCCTTCAGACTCCTCAGCGAACCACGACTTGAGGACATCGACGATCCGGTCGCGGACGATCGGCGGGGTGAGGGCACCGCCGTTGAAGAGGACCGAGTCGGGTCGCGCCGGACGATCATCGGGGCCGATTTGGCCTTCGCCGATCGGCTCGGAGCGGTGTCTTCGCAAGAAAGCGGCCAGGTGCCGCGGGATCGCCGGGTCGGCCACGAAGGGCAAGCCGAACTCTTGAAAGCCGAGTTTGGCCCCTTTCGCGGGGTCATCGCCGCGGGCGGTGAGTGGGAAGAAGCCCTCAATGACGGCTTGCTTCACCTCCTCGCGAACCAGCTCCGATTGAATGCTGCCGCCGATGATCCGCGAGCCCCTGCCGGCTATCGTGACCGGCCAGCGCTCGGCGGCGAGGTCGTCGGTCAACAGTTTTTCTTTGGCGGTCCGGCAAGCGGCGCGGAGGGCGCTCCACTGCTCGGTATCGAGACGGGCCCCGCCGAGTTTCCGCTCGACCTGGTGGGCCAGGGCCAAGTCCATATTGTCGCCGCCCAGCATGAGATGGTCGCCCACCGCGACGCGCCGGAAGCCTGGGCCGCTCGGGGTCTCGACCACCGTGATCAGGCTGAAGTCGGTGGTGCCGCCGCCGATGTCGCAAACCAGAATGAGCTCGCCGGCGCGGACCTCATTTTGCCAACCGTCTTGATGTGTGACGATCCAGCAATAGAATGCCGCTTGGGGTTCCTCAAGAAGCGTGACACGCTCCAGGCCGGCCCGCTTGGCGGACAAGACCGTCAGTTCGCGGGCCGCTTCATCGAACGAGGCCGGGACGGTCAAAACGACTTCGGAATGTTCGAGGCGGTGGGACGAATCTTCTTGAGCGAACGTAAAGTTCCAAGAATCACGAATGTGGCGCAGATATTCGGCCGAAGCATCCACGGGGGAGACCCGTCGCACCTCGGTCGGGGCGCCCCAGGGGAGGATGTCGGCCTCGCGGTCGACACCGGAATGACAGAGCCAGCTCTTCGCGGAAGAAACGAGATGACCGGGCACACGAGCACCCTGCACGCGAGCGAATTCGCCGACGATCCGGTCGGCATCGTCGCGCCAGGGCAGGTGGGCCGCGTCGGGAGGAAGTTCATGCTGACCGGGCAAGTACAAGAACGAGGGGAGCATCGCGCGCGGGGCCGTCTCACCGGCCGCGACCAGTTGGGGGAGGTCGAAAACGCGGATGTCGGCCGAAGGTCGCTCCCGCCCCTTCGTGTCCACGTACGCCGCCGCGCAGTTGGTCGTCCCCAGGTCGATCCCCACGATGTACCGCGATCGCGCCATGATTAATGCCGCCCGTTGGGCCCACCGTCCTCAAGCCACCGTCTCCGTATCATAACACGACGCCCCGCAAGACCCGACTCGCCTCGACGCGCCACCGAAGGAGGACGTCCCCATGCCCAGACCATCCGACGACCCCAACCTGCCCCCCCGCGAGCCGGTGGAGACCGATGATCGGTTTCCGTCCGGCTTGTGGAAGGGCTTCTATCTCCAACACGGCAAGCACGGCATGGAGCTGACCCTGACCTTCGCCAAAGGGGAGGTCCGCGGAGATGGCCGCGACGTGATCGGCGACTTCCTCATCCGAGGCCGATACGACGCCGAGTCCGGCAAGTGCCATTGGACAAAACGATATATCGGCGCGCACGACGTCTCTTACGAAGGCTATAACGAAGGCAAAGGAATATGGGGGGTCTGGGACCTGGGCGGCTGGGGTCGCGGCGGCTTCCACATCTGGCCGGCAAGCTGGGGCGTCGGCCACTCCATGACCCTGGAAGAAGAGATCGACGAACCGCCCCCATCGATCACCACCGAGGTCTCGGAAGAACTCTTGGTCGGTATTCCCTAAATATCATAATATAAGGAGAATTCATACGGATGCGGCCGGGACCGCAGCGCTTCGACTTCGTGGTCGCGCTTGTACCAGATCCAAGTGTCGATCACGTCGGGCGTGAAGACGTCGCCACGCAGGAGAAAATCGTGGTCGTTGCGGAGGGCCTCGAGGGCCGCGTCCAAGGTGCGCGGGGTCGTCGGGACGTGTGCCAGTTCCTCCGGCTGAAGGTCGTACACGTCCTTGTCGAGCGGCGGACCTGGGTCCGCCTTGGTCTGGATGCCGTCCAGCACCGCCATGAGGATCGCCGAATAAAGCAGATACGGGTTGGCGGCGGCGTCGGAACAGCGGTATTCGATCCGACGACTCTTCGGGTTCGGGCTGTGCATCGGCACGCGAATCACGGCCGCTCGATTGCGCCGGCTGTAGGCGAGCTTGGTCGGCGCCTCGAAGCCCGAGACGAGCCGCTTGTAGCTGTTGGTCGTGGGGTTGGCGAAGGCACAGAGAGCGGCGGCGTGGCGGAGCAGGCCGCCGATGGCGTACATGCCCGCGTCGCTCAAGCCTGCGTAGGAGCCCCCCGCCAAGACGGGCGTCTCGTCGCGTGACAAGGAGATGTGGAGGTGAAGTCCCGAGCCGTTCTCGCCGTAAAGGGGCTTGGGCATGAACGTGGCACTCTTGCCCGCCCGCCGGGCCACGTTGCGAATGATGTAGCGGGCCAGCATCACCTGGTCGGCCGACTCCACCAACGGTTGCGCGGCCAGGTCGATTTCCGACTGGCCGGCGGTGGCCGCCTCGTGGAAGTGGGCCGTGGAAGCGATCCCGCATTCGGCCATGATCTGGGCCATTTCGGTCCGCAAACCGGCCAGCGAGTCGATGGGCGGACAGGGGAAGAACCCCGGGTTGGAAGCGGGCTTGTAACCTAGGTTCGGCCCCTCGGCGCGACCGCGGTTCCAGGCCCCTTCCGCCGAATCGACATGATAGAAGGCCTCATGACCACGTTGGTCGAACCGGACGTCGTCGAAGACGAAGAACTCCAGTTCCGGGGCGATCAGGCAGACGTCGGCAAGGCCGGTTGACCGCATGTGGCTGACGGCCTTCCGGGCGATGTTGCGAGGGTCGCGGGTGTAGTCTTGCTGTGTGATCGGGTCCTGGATATTGCAGATCATCGTAAGGGTCGGCCGCGACGCGAATGGGTCGATGAGGGCCGTGTCCGACTGCGGCACGACAAGCAAATCCGCCTCGTTGATGGCCCGCCAGCCGACGACACTGGAACCGTCAAAGCCGATGCCGTCTTCGAACGTCTCCTCGGTGAGGCTGTCGGCGGGGATGGCGAAGTGCTGCCAAACGCCGGGAAAGTCCATGAATCGGAGGTCAACCGTGGTGACCTCGCGTTGTCGGATGAGGGCCAGGACCTCTTTCGGAGTCACCGCGTCGTCCCTCGCGCACCGCCTTCATCGTCCGCGTACCGCGACTTCACCATAACCGACGAAAGACACCAACGGCCAGAGAAACGCCCAAGCAGATCGCCATCTGCCTGAGAGCACGGGGCCACCTGTCAGGGCGGGTCCCATCCCTGGCGGGAGGTCGGTCCCGGCGCCCGCCTCGGCGCGCACGAACGACACAAACCGAGCCCGGATTGTCAAAGAGCGTGAACGAAAGGTCATCGTCTACGATGACGTTTTCGCATTCTTTCTTCCTTCTTTTGCCGTCCGATCGCCTTCAAATCGGTCCAGACCTCGTCCGGTTTCGGCATGAGCGTGTCGTAAGAGGGCACACTCATCGGCCCGACCTTCGTGGGACGGACGTCCTGTCCCACTTGCGGGCCTTGCGACGGTTGGGACACAGTCGGCGAACCCGTCCCGTGCGCGGGTTTTGCCGATGAAGATGTTGTCACAACTCCGACGCTTTCAGAGACTTGCGTCTTCAAAACGGGTCCGTTGTTCGTTTTCGGGCCGACCTCGGCCTTGTGCTTGGACACGGCCCCCCGCAGGAGGCCTTCCAGCTCTTTCCTCGCCTTGGCCGAGTCGGCCGCCGCCACCCGTTCGCGTTGGCGGGTGGCCTTCAGTCGGTCGTTGTTGTACTTATCAAGAACCGCGAACCACGATTTCATTTGCCGGACGGCCTTGTCGATGTCGGCCCTCAGGCGACGGCCGGTCGGGGTGTCGTCGGCGTGGGCCCGGTTGAGGGCCGCTTCCAGGGCGTCGTTTTCCTTCTCGCCGACTTCTTCCGTCTTCTCCTCGTAATACGCGATTTTGTCTTCCATCAAATCGACCCAGGCCTGACGGTCTTCGGGCGAGAGCACGCCCCCGAGTTCGGACCTCAGGGCCTCCCAGGCGGGGCCGTAGTCGTTGGCGTTGGCTTGCAAGCCGAGAAGA
>CALLYK010000559.1 GCA_937858365.1 uncultured Isosphaeraceae bacterium
GAACTGCGACACGTGCCGTCCGACCGCTTCGACGTGCCCGGCAATGTCGGTGCCGATAGTCCTGAACTTCGGGGTTCGAAGACCGGCGACAAGCCGGAATGGCAGCGGCGTGCCGCGGAGCAGATGCCAGTCTCCCGCGTTCGCGGATGCCGCTTCGACCCTGACGAGGACATCGCGATCACCGATGGCCGGCAGCGGCACATCGTCGAGACGCAGGATGTCGGGCGGTCCGTAGGTATCGCGGACGATGGCGATCATCGTGCCACCCCAGTTACCCGAACGGGCGCGATGTGTTCGTGTTGCAGCAGCCACGCGAGTCCGGCGGCGGCACCGACGTCGTAGGCGAGACACCAGGCGGGCCACCACGCCGGCACGCCGGGGTTGGCGATCAGGTGGCCGTGGAACGCGTCGAAGACGCCGTGCGACGCGAGCGCCAGCACGATGATCCACGCGCTCGAGCGAAAACCGACGACGGCGGCAACCGCGAAGAGCGCCATCATCACCGACTCGAGCATCACCGCCTGTAGCGATCCGGCCATCACGGCAAACAGCACGTAGTACGACGCCACAACGATCGTGACGGTGGGATAGAAGGCGCGATCGCGGTCAAGCCGCGCCACGTGAGCGAACACGGCAACGGCGATCGCGAGGACGATTCCGACAGTGTAGGGCAGCATGAACACTCCTTTGTCGAAGACGATGTGTCAGCGACGAGCGGAGTGTCGCACCCGGGCGTGGGCGCCGGCTTGGATGGACCAGCTATTGTGGTTGAACGAATCGGCTACTCGTGGTGCTCGCCGCGCGAGTATGATGCTGGGCCTAATGAGGCTCCGAGGCGTGATCTCTGCCGCGTGTGCAGGCGTTCTGGCCGCCGGGTTCCAGATTTTTCCCAGGGCGGCGGCGCCTCCTTCGCCGACGCGCTCGAGCAACCGGTATTTTCCAGCGAGTTCGAACTTGCGGTAGCGGCCCATGAGGATTTGTTCGGCCTGGAACTTGGTCAGCATGCCGTCGCTGAGCATGTCCTGGGCCATGCGCCTGGGGTTGGCCGGCACGCCCCCGGACGCGAGGCGTTCTTTGACATAAGCCTGAAGCGTCGGGATTTCGACGAGGCCGCTCTGGCTGACGAGGGAGAGGAATTCTTGGGTCGTGTTGGGGGCGGCCATGAAACGGCCCTCGGGGCGGACTCGACCGGGGCAGGCTCGATCGGCGGCCGAACGGGCGATCGCATGATCGGGACAGACCTCGCGTCTCGTCGGCTTCTCCCACCAGCGGCTCAAGGCGGAAGGAAGACGTGACGTCGAGGGGCGAGGAAGACCCGACACCTGACTACCCAGACGGACTCATCCCAACTTACCGGCATCGCCTCGGGAATGCCAACGGTTCTCCGAACAGGAAAGACGAGTGGGGTCGGCGGGACCGTCTCGACCGGCGCGACCGGCCTTCTCGGACCAATCGGGACCACCCTGGTCAGGCCTCTCGTCGCTCAGTTCCATGCCTTTCGAGAGGTGGTGGGACTCAACCTCGGCCGGCTTGGGGCTTCGCGAGGCGAGTGAGGACCTCCGCGCCGCGCGGTGAGCTTGCCGAAAGCGCGTGGCGAGGGTGGTCCGGACCTTGGACAAGGCCCGTCGAGAGACGGGCCGACGGTCGAACGTCGTTCCCGGCCGGATCGAGACGTTGTCCCATGTCGCCTGGAAGGTCAGCCGTGGCCCGGGTGACACTGGTGGGCGGTTGATGGGCAGACTACCATGCCTGGTCGCGGCCAACGCGATGAGGCATCACAGAGACCCATCAGGGACCTGAACGATGGCGACGTCCTCCGCCGATCGCAACCTGCTGTTTGGCATCCTGGCCTTGCAGATGGGCTGCGTCACGCGCGACCAGCTCATCGCGGGCATGAACGCCTGGGTGCTGGCCAAGGACACGCCCCTGGCCCAGGTCCTCGTCGATCAGGGCGCGCTCAGCCCGGCCGACCGCGCCGCGCTGGAGCCGATGGTCGCGTTTCACATCGCCAAGCACCAGAACGACCCCGCGCAAAGCCTGGCCGCGCTGGGGTCCGCCACGTCGATCCATGAGGCCCTGGAACAGGTCCACGACTTCGACGTCCAGGCCTCGCTGGGCTATCTGGCCGTGGGAACGACGGACCCTCCCTCCGAGGGCGACGCCACATCCACCTACGTCGGTCGGCCGACGGCCACCTACGTCGGTCGGCCGACGGCCACCGGCGGGCGATTTCGTGTGCTGCGCTTGCACGACCGCGGCGGCCTGGGCGAGGTGTTCGTCGCCCGCGACGCGGAGGTCCATCGCGAGGTGGCCTTGAAGCAGATCCAGGAGCGGCACGCTCACGACGAACGCAGCCGCGCCCGATTTCTGATTGAGGCCGAGATCACCGGCGGTTTGGAGCATCCTGGCATTGTGCCCGTTTATGGGCTGGGCACCTATGACGACGGTCGGCCGTATTACGCGATGCGGTTTATCCGGGGGGACAGCCTCCGGACGGCGATTGAGCGGTTCCATCGGCTCCACTCGGGCGCGACCGCCCCTCACCCCGGCCCTCTCCCGGGGGGGG
>CALLYK010000560.1 GCA_937858365.1 uncultured Isosphaeraceae bacterium
CGGCGCCCGCAATGACGTGCGCTGCGCCGGCATCGAGCACAAGCTCGGCATCCACGGCTCGCCTACCTGCATCATGGTCTATGGCGACGAGGGCGGCGCGGTCGGCTATCTCGTCGGCGAAGAGAACAAGGGCCTCGCCTGCATGTTCACCATGATGAACGACGCGCGCCTCGCCACCGGCCTTCAGGGCGTCGCCATCGGCGAGGCCTCGTACCAGCATGCGCTCGCCTACGCGACGGATCGCAAGCAGGGCAAGGCCGCCGGCGCAGCGGCGCCGCTTTCCCCAATCATCGCCCATCCCGACGTCAAGCGCATGCTCATGACCATGAAGGCGCTGACGCTGAGCGCCCGCGCGGTCTGCTATCTCACCGCGGGCGTGATCGACAGTCTCCTCGAACTGCGACAACTCGGTGACGATGGGTTTGCCTCCATCGTGGTGATACTCCGCGCGGACAGGCAGATGGTCCAGTGAAGGCGCGAGCCAGAGGCGAACCCAATAGTGTTCGTTCGTATTGATAGGCCGAGATTCCGGCGGTAGTCCGGGACCGATCTTGAGTACGCATGTTTCAACGTTATTGTACTTTTCGGTGGACACAAGTCTTGTCAAATCGGCATGTCGAAGGAGATCAACGATCGACAAGGAACTCGTTTGAGGGACCGCCAGCCCTAACGGCCAAAGTGGTGTCGGCCCAAGGACTTCAACGACGTTGATTTGATTTACTTCTCTTGTAACGATATGCTTAGAATTATAATTTACGTATGTGTAGTTTTTGCCGTGGATGGCCGAAATCGTATGGTTTCCTCGTTCGTTGTCGTCGGGGCCCTCCTCGATGAAACGGTCCAATCGGATGTTGGGTCTTTCCAGTTGTAAGACCTCGCGCCTTCGCAGGTTGTGAAGTAGCCGAGCTTGCAACCCTTCGAGTCTCGCTTCCTCTTTCTTGCGTTCATCGTTCGGTAGGCTTCGAGCGTGTTCTTGGAGCATGCGCCTAATGTCCGCCGGGTCGATAGGGGCGTCCTCGAATGTGTAAGACACACGAATCGACCTGATACGGGTCAAATACGCTTCCATTGCCGTCCGCATTGTCTCCAACCGAGCCGGGTCGATAGCGTCGTCCACTGCCAACGCCAGGACGCACGAAACCAAGAGCGCTGACATCTCTTATTCGCCCTCTGTGGGTTCACCGCCATGGCGCGTCGCGAGGTTCCGCCAAATGGCCAACTGGACCGTGTCTTTTACAAACCTGACGTGTGTGTCACCTAATAACAAGTGGACCCCTCCGGGGTGATTACTTCGCGCCGAGGTGACGGCCATCGGCAGACTGTGCTCCTTGCGGCAATCGACCCACGCGCTGTTGGGCGGATAGAGGTGGTAGTAAGCGTTGTGATACCACTCGCCGCTCATCCACGAAGTCCCCGAGGGCACACTCGACCACGGGCCGACTTGGTTCGCCTCGTTGGCCTGATTACAGGCCAGGCCGATGCTCGGCGTGGCGCCGCCTCCGGGGAAGACCAGCATGTCGCGACGGCGATCGGGCCATCCCTTCGTGGGATTGCTCACGAGTCTCTCCGACGCGAAGGCCGTGTTGGCCAGGCCGTCGGTGATCTCCGCCGCTCGGACGCCGATCTGGTGCCGGAAGACGCCTCCCGGGTCCTTGGGCCAGCGCGGGAGGTTGCCTCGGCAGTAGCGGTAGCTCGACGCGCGGCCCGTCGCGAACGAGTCCGACGGGCAGTGCAAGACGGCCGGTGCGGGCAGGTCGAGCTTGGTCCAGTTCGGGTCGAAGGGGGGCGCGGTCTGCTCGGTCTCGACCTTGTTCGCCAGGGCCTGACCGCCCAGGTCGGCCGCGATCCAGCTCGACGGCGAATAAGAAGAGGCCGGCTTTGTCGGACTGATCGGTGACCCCGACACCCCCGCGAACGAGCCCGGATAGCGTCCCCGGGCGCTCTCGAAATTCGCCAACCCCACGCCGATCTGGCGCAGGTTGTTCTTGCAGTGGGTCGCGCGGGAAGCCTCCCGAGCCGACATCACGGCCGGTAACATCAGCGACAACACCAGACCGATGATGCTGATGACCACCAGGAGTTCGACCAACGTGAACCCGTAGGCCCGAACTCGCGCGCGAAAGTCCATCGCGTCCACCCTCGTCGCGCTGAGGGCCTCATGACCCTCACCCCAACCGAGAGGAGCCGAAGGGTCACGTCGGCCGGAATGAAGCAAACTAGTGAAAAAAGGGAAGATCAACGGGGGGGCAAGCGTGCTGTCGCGGCTAAGACAATCGCTTCGCTCTCGACGCCCCGTCAACGTTCATGGTCGCGCCTCCCAACGGTCCTTCACACCGCCGTTCGACCGCGCCGACAATTCGGCATGTTGATCACGCCCTCGCGCGCTGTCAAGAGGGTCGCGCCGCGATTTTCCGACCTTTTGATTTCCGTTCCGGTCGGGTCAAGCGGCCGGTCATTTGGTATCCTCGTTCCAAATCGCCGGAAGCTGATGTTCGCCGGGAAGGCCCCCATGCTCGACCTAAAATTCGTCCTCGCCCACGCTGAGACCGTCCGCGCCAATTGCCGCGATCGCAACGTCCCCGAAGACGTTTTGGATGACCTGGAGCGGGTCATCGACCTGGAAGAGAAGCGAAAGGCGCTCCTTCAACAGGTCGAGGCCGTGCGCCGTCGTCAAAACGAGGTCGCCCAGGCGACAGGCAAGGAAAAGGACGCCGAGAAACGCGCCGCCCTGGTTGCCCAGGGGAAGCAACTCAAGAACGAGGTCGCCGAGAGCGAGGAGACGCTCAAGGTCCTCGAGATCGAAGTGAAGAGCCGGCTCGGCCGCGTGCCCAACCTGACGCATCCCGACGCGCCCGTCGGCCAAACCGAGGACGCCAACAAGGTCATCAAGACCTGGGGAACGCCCCGCGTCTTCGACTTCACGCCCAAAGACCATGCGGAGATCGGCAAGGACCTGGACCTCATCGACTTCGAAGCGGGCGGCAAGGTCACGGGTTCGGGCTTTTACTTCCTCAAGAACGACGCGGTGCTCCTGGACCTGGCCTTGCAGCGCTACGCGCTGGACCGCCTCATTGCGCACGGTTTCACGCCGATCGCCACGCCCGACCTGGCACGCGACGCGATCCTGGAAGGGATCGGCTTCAACCCGCGCGGCGATGAGACGCAAGTGTACTCGATCGACAACTCGGACCTATGTTTAGTGGGCACGGCCGAAATCACGCTCGGCGGGATGCATGCCGACGAGGTTCTCGACGAGGACCAGTTGCCGATCCGTTACGTTGGGATCTCGCACTGCTTCCGCACCGAGGCGGGCGCCGCGGGACGCCAAAGCAAGGGGCTCTATCGGGTCCACCAGTTCACGAAGGTCGAGATGTTCGCGTTCACGGCGGGGTCGCTCGAGACCTCGGGCGCGATGCACCAGGAATTGCTGGCGATCGAGGAGGAGATCTTCCAGGGGCTTGGGGTCCCCTATCAAGTGCTCGACATCTGCTCGGGCGACCTGGGCGGCCCCGCCTATCGCAAGTACGACATCGAAGCTTGGATGCCCGGCCGGGGGGACGCGGGCGAGTACGGCGAGGTGACCAGCACGTCGGATTGCACGGATTATCAAGCGCGTCGTTTGAACATCCGTTACAAGCCGAACGGCCAAAAAGGGACGAAGTTCGTGCATACGCTAAACGGGACGGCGGTGGCGATCAGCCGGGCCCTGATCGCGGTCCTGGAGAACTACCAAAGGGCCGACGGTCTGGTGGACGTGCCCGAGGTCTTGCGTCCCCACATGGGGGGCAAGACGGTGATCGGCGCCAAGGGGGCCTAAGCAGCGCCCGATTCGCGCTCAGGCACGATCAACACGAATACGAACTTCACCGATCACAATAGGGCCGACGCCTCGATCTCAGGGCGAGATGCGGAGCGTCGGAGGGAGTTGACCCGGGACCTTTGCCATAACGATGCGTCGTGGGGAGCGGCCGTGATCGGCTACTGCTGCCTCAGCTTGAGAGAGAACATGTTGCTTCCGCTCGGGTTCGTCAGCGTGTGGGTCCCGAGTGGGTCCGGGTCGAAGTCGACCGTTGTGGAGTAGTAGTAGCCGGCCAGGTAGATGTTGCCGGCCGCGTCGACCGCGATCCCGTTTGCGTCGTCAGTCCCCGTGCCACCGAACGTCACCGCCCAGTCGACCGCCCCGGTCGTCGTCAGCTTGGTCACGAAGACATCAGTCTGGCCCTGAGAAGTAACGGTGGGGAGGCCGAAGCCGGGTACAAACGGCTCGTAGAAGCTGCCCGTGGCATAGACGGCGCCGGTGGTGTCGACGGCCAGGCTTTCGACCGGCGCACAGCCCAGCGGGGTCGCCCACTGGAGCGAACCGGTGGGCGAGAGCCGGGCTACGAACCCGTCGGTGGTGAACGTCGCGAAGTTCGGCAGCCTGGTATCGACGCTCGTGCTCGGGTTGAAGTCGACCTGGCCGAGGTACCTGCCGCCGACGATGATGTTGCCCGCGGCATCGAGGGCCAGGTCGGTCGGGCTGACCGAGGAGAGCACCTGGGTTGACCGGGTAATGAACGGCGCGACCCAGCCGAAGGAGCCGGACGCCGACAGCTTGAGGACGTAGCCGTTCGCATTCGGTCCTCCCGTCACGTAGTACGTCTTCTTGGCGTCCGGATTGAAGTCGAGGATGCCGGAGAAGTTACCGGCGACGTAGACGTTGCCCCCTGGGTCGGTCGCCAGGCTGTTGGCCGACCCGCCCGTATTGTCGAAGTGCTTGGACCACGTGACGGCCCCGGTCGGGCTGTACTTCCGGACCTCGAAGCCGGTGTAGTAGTAGGTGTTGCCGTTCTGGTACCACGAGGTACCGGTCGTGAAGACGTTGCCGGAGGCGTCTATGGCGATGTCCCCGTCGTGTTCCCCCGTGGTCGATGCTCCCCAGCTCTTGGTCCAGAGGAAGTTCCCGTTCGCGTCCAGCTTGGTGACGTAGGCGTCGGTGGGACCAGCCGCCGTCAAGGACGTCGATCCGAAGGCGGCCTGCCCGGAGAATTCGCCGCTGACGTGGACGTTTCCGGCCCCGTCGACCGCGACGCTCGTGGGCCCTCTACTGCTGTAACTGCCGACCAGGCGGGCCCAGACGAGCGTGTTGTCGGGGGCGTACTTGGCGATGTAACCGGCCCAGGGCCCCGGCGGGGTGAGGATATCGGAGCCGTCGGGGCGGACGACGTTCGGGTCGAAATCCATCGGGCCACTGAAGCTGCCGACCACGTAAGTGTTCCCGGCTGCGTCGACGGCGTTGGACTGCGCGGTGACTGACGCGGTATCACTCCCGACGTCCAGGACCGAATCGAACAAGGCGGAGAGGACGACGCGGTCCTCGAGGGATTCGAGCCGGGGGCGCGACGCCTTGCTCGCGGTCCGGGGACGCTTCGGGGCGGATCGGGGTCGGGACGAGAAGGGCTGCCACATTGCTTGGCTCCTTGGGAGAGTTCAGGGTGCAGGTTGAATCGGGATACGCTCGGCGCGCACCCCGGACGATCGCGGGACGCCGTGCCCCGCGGGGTGGACACTTCTCGACTCCAAGCGGAGTCCGGATCCGCCGGAGACCGGGCCGGGCCGGGTTGGGAACAGGGTTCGTCAGGGCGGAGTGCTCGCACCCGGGGAAGATTCCCGAGGTGCGCCCCCGTCCGAAGGCTTGATCCCGAGTCGGCCTTCCAACTCGGCGCGGAGGATCCCGATGACCGGCCCATGAGCGTGGGGCTTGGCGGCTCCGCTTTCGATCATCTGGACGGCGCGGTCCAGCGAGCGTCGCGCCGTCGTGTCTTCCCCGCTGTTCGCGGCGGCCAGGCCCAAGACCAGCCAGTCGTATTCACATCCACCGCCTTGCAGCTCAAGGCATTTCGCGATCGCTTCATAAGCGGCATCGTGGTTGCCCTTCCGAGACTCCGCCAGGGCCACGATCCGCCAGGCCGCGGCGTTGCGTGAATCGATTTCGGTTTCCCGTCGCGCCAGATCGCAGGCGAGCGCCGCGTCGCGAAGGTCGGGGACCGGGGTGGTGGTCAGGAGTTCCGCCAGGGCATGGAGGACACCGGGAGAGTTCGTCGCCCGCCGTGCCGCCTGTTGAACGAGGCCCCTGGCCCTCTGGACGATGGACGACACGGTCGAATCACGTTCCTGGGTCGAAAGGGCGGGGTCGCGTTCCACCAGGGGGACACACGCGGCAAGTAGCCGTGCGGCCCGGGCCTTGCTTCCTCCCGTCTCGCCTGGATCATCCGGGAAGTTGCCATCTGCAATCAGTTCGGCCAGTCGCCTCGCCTCGCCATGATCGCCACCGCCCACAACGACCTCACCCAGCAGGACGTAGTGGTTCCGCAAGTAGCGGAGGGAATCGGGATGCTCAGGGTTGATCTTCAAAACGGCCTTCTGGTCCTCGACGGCCTCATCGAGTAGCCGGCGGCCTTTCTGGAGATCGCCTCGCTTGATCGCGACCATCGCGAGGTTGTTCCGCGTGCCCCCAACCTCATGGCGATGGACCGGCACGGTCGGGTGGTCCGCGGCCAGTTTCTCCTGGACCTGCAGGGCTTGTTGAAAGTACGACTCGGCTTCTGGGAGTCGACTGTTTTCCTGCATAAGGACACCCAGGTCGTTGAGCACGAGGGCGAATTGAGCCAAGTGCTTGATGACGGTCGGAAAGCCGGCCGCCAGAGCCTGCCGCCGCGCCAGGGCTTCGCGGTAAGACTCTTCGGCCGCCTGCTGCTGGTGGTTATCTTGTTGCAAGTGTCCCAGATACTGGAAAGTGGCCGCGAGCGCATCGCGATGGTCCGGGTTGTCCGGTTGATCCGATTCCAGTTTGCGCTGGAGATCCTGTGCCTTTCGGAAGTGGGCCTCTGCTTCCGCGGATCGGTTCAGGCCAATGAGCATCGTCCCCAGGTGGAAGTGCTCACCGGCCAGGCTCGCGGAAAACTCCTCGTTTCTCGGAGCGGCTGTCGCCATCGATTGCTTCAATTCCAGGGCCTTCCGCGACGCGGCCTCGGCCTCGCTCGCACGGCTGCAGGAGGCAAAGGCCCCGGCGAGGTTGGTGAGGGCGTTGGCCAAGTTCACGCGGTACTCGACGATCGCAGGGGCATCCGTGCTGAGCGCCGTCAGCGTCTCGACGGCCTGAAGGTAATGCGGTTCCGCCTCGCGAGGCTTTCCTAGCCGATTGGTAACGATCCCGACGTCGACGTTTGCGTAGGCAAATCCCTTGCGGTACTCGGGACGACCTGGATCGGAGGCCGCGAGTTCTTTCCAGAGCTTCTGGGCATGCAGTGACGCCGACCTGGCTTGCTCATACTCGCCCAGTGCCAGCCTGATACGCCCGACCTTCAAGAGCGCCTCAGCTACGTCGCGTTGCCCCCGAGGACCGGTGGCCGGATCGGAGGCGAAGCGCTGGTAATGGGCCAGGGCCTTCTCCAAGAACTCACGCTGCACCGTGGTGAGCCGTGGCTGTTGGGCTAACCACTTCTCGGCGACCTGCGTGTACATCTCATCGACAGTTTGCCGGGCCAGTCGCAGCCGTTCCTCGGCCGTCTCCAAGGCCGACACCGTACGCCGCTCGGCCCGAGTGGCCCGGAAGGCCTGCCAGGAGCTCGCGGCCAGGCCGGCGACCAGCGCCATCAACACCAGTCCCGAGGTCGTCAACGCCACGCGGTTGCGACGAGCGGTCTTCTTGAACCGATACAGCCATGACGGCGGACATGCTTCGACCGCTTGATCGGTCAGGTATCGCATTACGTCAGCCGCGAAGTCGTTGGCCGTCTGGTATCGCCTGCTCCGGTCCTTCTCCAGCGCCTTCATCACGATCCAGTCGAGTTCGCCGCGCAGCGACGGTCCATGTCTTCCGGCGTCCGTCCTCCTCTTCGCGGACACGTTTGAGAGAGTCTCTTCCAGTGTGCTCACCCGCTCGCTCGGTCTTGGCGGCCCATCCTCTCGGATGATGCGCCGCATCTCGTCGAACGACGCTTTGCGCAGCGCGTCGCCGTCAAGCGGTGTCGTGCCGGTCAGCAACTCGTAGAGCAAGACGCCCAGGGAGTAGATGTCGCTGCGCGTGTCCACATCGGTGCCCGTGAGTTCGGCCTGCTCCGGGCTCATGTACGTCGGCGTGCCGATCATTTGCGTCAGCCCCGTGAAGAGCGTCTTGTCGGTCAGTCGGCTGCCGGTTGCTTTGGCGATGCCGAAGTCGATGACCTTCGGCGCCGGGGCGTCGTCGCTCACCGTCACCAGGATGTTGGACGGTTTCAGGTCGCGGTGGATCACTCCTTTCTGATGGGCGTGTTGCACCGCCCGACAGACCAGGACGAACAGGTCGAGCCGCTCGGGGAGGGTGAGCTCTTCGCGATCACAGAATTCCGTGATCTTTACGCCTTGAACCAATTCCATGACGAAGTAAGGGCGCCCCGAATCGGTCGCGTCGGCGTCGAGGACCCTGGCGATGTTGGGGTGGTCCATCATCGCCAACGCCTGGCGTTCGGCCTCGAAACGGGCGAGGACTTGCCGCGTGTCCATTCCCGGTTTGATGACCTTCAACGCCACCTTGCGCCGGACGGGCTCGATCTGCTCGGCGAGGTAAACGACGCCCATGCCGCCTTGGCCGATCGTCTCCAGGAGCTTGTAGGGGCCGATGACTGTCCCCTGTCCTTCCACGAGCGCGGCACTCGAATACGTGGCCGTCTCCATGTCGGCCGGGGGGACCAAGAAGCGGCCGACTCGGGAGTTGGCGGCCAGCAACCGCTCGACGCGATGGAGCAATTCCGAGTCCCGGCCGCACGACGCGACCAAGAAGGCCCCTCGAGCTTCTCGATCGTCGATCTCCAACGCCGCGAAGAAGAGTTCGTCGGCTTCCCAGTCGCTCCGATCCATGCGACAAACCCTCGGTGCGGTGTTCGAGAGACCGGTCTCGACCCTCCATGCGAGAACCAAGGCCGCGGCGCCTCAATGGCCCGGCATTTTCTTCGGACCTCCCGGCATTCCCTCCGCGCCCCCGAGTTCGCAGTAGAGCCAGACCCTCGCGTAATGCCAGCGGCGATCGGCCGTCGCTCGGGAAATGCCGAGCACGCGGGCGGCGTCCTCGACGGTGAGGCCGGCGAAGTAACGGAGCTTGACCAGTTCCGCTTTGGCCGGGTCCTCGACTGCGAGTTTGGCGAGGGCCTCGTCGAGGTCGAGGACGTCCTCAGAGGCCGCATCGGCCGCGACGTCGAAGTGATCGAGGTCCCTTCGGCGGGTCCCTCCGCCGTGCTTCGCGGTCCGCTTGCGGGGGGCGTTGTCCACGAGGATGCGACGCATCGCCTCGGCCGCGGCGGCGAAGAAGTGGCCGCGATTGTCCCAGCCCGGGTCCCGATCGCCCACGAGCCGGAGGTACGCCTCGTGGACCAAGTCGGTCGCCTGAAGGGTCTGCCCAGGCGCCTCCTGAGCCAGTCGCTGAGAGGCGAGCCGTCGTAGCTCTTCGTAAACTAGAGGCAGCAAGTCCTCGGCCGCCCGCGGATCGCCCCGATCGATCGCCTCCAGGATTCGAGTCACGTCAGTCATGGCATCGAGGGGGTGTCTGTGATCTGAGACGAAGTTCGTTGGTGAACGGGACCGACGGCCATCGTGTCCTCGCCGGAACTAGCGGTGGAATGACCGGAGCGGGTCCCCGGTGACTCCGGGCGTCGTCCCAGGCCGGCATTCTTCTTGCTCGAAACACAATCTTACCTTTATTGCGGCAAAGCGATACCGAGAACGAATTCCAAAAAATCGGAACGTCTCGATTTCGCTTCCTCCGCCCCGGCACGCGGGTCCGTCTCGGGGCCCTTCTTCGGCGAACGGGGCCTCCTGAACGACGAACATGCTGGAAGGTGGTCGTTCTTCATTCTCGGGCCCTTCGGACCTTGCTTACATGCGTCAGCCTCCGCAAAACACGTCGCGGCGCCCCTTGCGGTTGTTCGACCTGATGGCCCTTGTGATGGCGTCGGCATTCACTTTGATCGCCCCCGCCGTGATAAAGGCGATCATCCCGGCCGCTTCGCTGGCCAGTTGGGACCGCAGGCAGTACGTCTCGCACCTGTCGGCCTTGATCCTGATTGGTTGGACGGTCCCTTTGGTCGCGATCGTCCTGCTGGAGGGACGGGCCCGTCTCCGCGATGGGTTGCTGGGCCCTGGCGCGGCTGCTGTCCTCGCGTCCGCCTTCGCTTTCGCGTTGCTGGCGCTGAGGCAGTGCGTCGTCTTGGTCGTGGTTTCCTTGAGCGGAGCGGCGGACCCGGCGGGGCCGTTCGCGCCGCGCCTCTTTGACGTGCTGGAACACGCGCCCGACTGCGCGACCGTGGCGGTGCTCGTGGCCTGGACCGCCCTGGCGCTCACCGGGTCGAGGTCCCAGCCGAGGGACTGGTTCGAGCGACTCTGCCTCCTCATCGGCCTCGCCTGGGCGCTGATGGGGATCGTCGTCGTACCTGTGATCTGGTATTTGCCAGTCCCCTGGCTTATGACCAGCGGGATCCATTGGTGAATAGACCGTCGCTTCGATGATGGCTCGGAGAGCGACCCCGGCCCGATCGGACTTTGCCCGTCAGGTCGATGCATTCGACCCGCCTCGCGCGGGCACTCGCGGCGAGAATCGTTGGCGACACATTGGGCCGTTGAGGTCGCTTGGCGAGATCACGTCTGGCCCCGTTCGCCGCCGCGCTGCTATCTTGTGCCGGTCATTGACGGGCCCCGCTCGGG
>CALLYK010000561.1 GCA_937858365.1 uncultured Isosphaeraceae bacterium
CCTGGATGCCCTCGACCTGCGCCTACCGCCTGCTGCGCGAGGGGCGGGATCTCTACTGGTGGCACCCGCTGGTCTCCGGCGATCCGGCGACGGTGGTCGCGGCCGGCATCTCGGTCGCCGGGCGCGTGGTGTCCGAGCGGCAGGTCAGGGATGAGGAACTCGAGGATCACATCGTCGAACGACGGGAGGCGCTCTCCCGGATCCCGCCGCAGCAGGCTCCCGACAAATCTCGACAGGGCGGCGGGGACATCCGCAATCGGGGGAATATCGACGTGGGTGATCTTGTAGATGAGCGAGCTTTGGTCGGAACCGCGAAACGGATGAGCTCCGGTCAGCAGTTCCTGAAGAACCAAACCGAAGGCCCAAATGTCCGAACGCACCGAAAACGCCTGGCTGGTGAACCGCTCGGGCGCCATGTATCGGAGGGTACCGAGGATGTCGCCGGTGGCCGTCAGGCCGTCGTCCTCGGCCTTGGCCAGGCCGAAGTCGGTGATCCAGACGACTCCCGCCGTGTCCAGCAGCAGGTTCGAGGGCTTGATGTCGCGGTGGACGATCCCGCGCGAGTGGGCATGGGCCAGCCCCTGCGCCGCCTGGCGACCGATCTGCGTCACGCCGCAGAAGAACGGCTGACGGCGGCCGGAGGACTCGACCATCGAAACCACAGTCCCACCCGGCAGCACCGCCGAGCCCGACATCCCTGCCCCCTGTGGAACCGGGGGGAGTTGCTGGCCCGTGTCCTTCGACTCGGCACTGATCGTTGCGTCCGGATCGGACGGCGCGGTCACGGCCGTTTCGGTCGCCGGGAATGCAACGCTCGGAAGTCCATCCGACGCTTCGGCCCCCAGCCGCCCGCACAGCAGCGATTCGGCGACCGAGCCGAGGGTCCGGTTGCTCGGGCCGGCCCCCGCCAAGCGCGTGGATTCCCGGCCGGCGCCCGGCTTGACGGGAACCATGGCCCCGGGCTCGCGGGGCCCAGCCGGCTTCCCCTCGCGACCGCGCAGCCGCGCCAGCTCGTCGATGACCTGGTCGAGCCCCTGTCCCTGGATGAACTGCATGGCGTAGAAGGCCACGTCGCCCTCGCGCCCGACCTCGAAGACCGGCACGATGTTGGTGTGGTGCAGCCGCGCCGCGGCCTTCGCCTCGCGACGGAACCGCTCCAGCGCCTTGCCGTCCCCCACCACGTGGCCGGGCAGGACCTTCAACGCCACGCGGCGGCCCAGCGAGATCTGCTCGGCCTCATAGACCACCCCCATGCCGCCCCGGCCGACCTCGCGGATGATCCGGTAGTCGCCGAGTTCTCGGAGATGCGGGAGGACGGGCGGCGGCAGAGGCGTAACGTCGTTGGCTTCCCCCTCGACCCGTTCGACCTCGACCAGGGCCGGAAACAGCTCCCGGATCTCCTCGGCCATTGCCGGCAGGCGGTCGATGTACTCCTGAAGGCTCGGCCGCTCGCCCCGGCGATAGCGTTCGGCGAACTCCTCGGCCAGCGCGTCGAATTGGCCGTAGTCGCGGGAACCGGATGTCGTGGACATCGTCAGAGGTCCTCCCCGCCGCCAGGCAGCGTCGCTAGCACGTCCTTGAGCCGTCTCAGGGCGCGGAAGTACCGCTTCGCCCCGGCTTCTTGGGTGATGCCGAGCACCTGGGCCGCCTCGGCGCGGCCGAGCTGTTCGAAGTGTCTCAGTGCGAGCACCTCTCGGTCAACGGGATCGAGGCTATTCAGCGCCTCCTGGACCCGCAGTATTCGCTCGGCGCGTTGGGCCGCCTGCGTCGGCGAGGCATGTCGGCCCAGGAGCATCGACGCCAAGGCGGCGGAGCTGGCCTCGGGAAGGGCGCCCTGATAGAGCGAGATCTCCAGCCCCGCGTCCCGCATCCGCGTGCCGAGGTGCTGGCGATGCAACGTCGTCAACCGCCGGCCGACGTGCACGCGCAGCCAGAGCAGCAGCGGAAGCTTCGGATCGGCCAGATAGGCATTCAGGTCGCGGGCCACGTCGAGGAACACCTCCTGGACGAGGTCCGAGGCATTGAATCGGCTGCGCAGGCGCGGGTCCAAGCGTAGCTCCACCATGCGTCGGAGCCGGTCGCGATGTTGGTCGAAGAGCGTCGCCAGCGCCTGGCGGTCGCCGCCGCGGAGCGCCTTGATCAGGTCGTTCGGTTCGCCGAGTGTGTTGTCCCCGAATGTAGCCATACCAATTATCCGCGCATCGCTCGGGAACCGGGACCGGAAACATAGAAATGAGGTCGCCAGGAATGCTCTCGGATTCTTGGAGTCCCCCGACGGTATCATGCATGGGGTGGATCTAGCGACTTCGCACCCCACTGTACACCCCGGCACAGATCATCGCATCTGACGAACAGCCTACCGGACGCTCACATCCTGCCTTGGATAAACAGGGCTCGGACGGCGATGGGCTTACATGAATCCGAGGTCACATTCGCCCCGCCAGTGAGCCGTGTTCACCCCGGGCAGGACCGCTCGCCACCCGAACGCCGATCCGCTTCCGCGTTAGCCAGGCATCAGGCGGACAGGTTTTTCACGCCTGCCGGAGGGACACAATCGAAGGGCCCTTGGCACCTTCCCGATGGGGACGACGCGAAGGGCCCTTCAAAAGTCCAGTGAAGTCATTCCGCGATCAATGTCGGGCCGTCTGCTTGCTGGCGGTCGTCACGGTGGCCAGGAGCACCTTCGCGGTGGGCGTGACCGTGCCGACCGTGATCGGCGGCGTGGTCATGCGGGTCCGAATGTCGCCGAAACTGCCGACCCCTTCGATGGTCTGGAACGAGGTAGTCCCGGAGGCGCCGAAGCGGACGGCCCGAACGGTCCCGGTCAAGAGGGTCCGGCGCCGGACCACGCCGAAGAGGCTGAGGCGCTGGCCCTGACCATCGGGCGTCCGGGTTACTTCCATGCCGCCGCCTCGACTGACGTTCGTCAGGCCCAGCGTCACTAGGTTGCCCGAGGCGTCGAAGTAAGCCAGGCTCGTGCCCCGGCCGATGGACATCTGGTAGTCGCCCCCGGCCATGCCGTTGGCGTCGCCGTCCAGGAGGTTGCCGTTGGCCCCTTCCAGGCCCCCCGTCGAGCCGACCAGGCGGACCTGATAGAAGCGATTCAGGGGTTGTATGGAGCCGAGGGTCACGGTCACGACCGTCCCGGTGGTGTCCAGCTTGGCCTGACTGACGCCCACGCGGCGGCTGGTGGCCCCGAAGACGCCGTTGGCCGATAGCAGTGTCACCTGGTAGTTATTCAGGTTGGCCACCGTCAATGGGTCGAGGGCCCGGTCGAACGTGATCACGAAACCGCCGATGCCGCTGCCCGAAGGCCGCGTGCGCAGGTCGGTGACGATTGGCCCGGAGAGGTCTTGGTCGACGTTGAGGATCGTTACCGTGGTCGAATTGTTGGTGCCGATCCCGGCGCCCCCCGTGACGCCGCCCAGTTGGACCAGGAAGGTCAGGGGGCTGGTCACCAGGCCGTTCCGCAAGATCGGCACGGTGATCAACTGCGAGGTTTGGCCGGGGCTGAACGTGAGCGTGCCCGAGACGGGGACGAAGTCGCGAGCGGGGACGGCCGTGCCGGCGATCGTGCTGAAACCGACAGTCACCGTGCCGTCGCTGCCGCCGATGCGCTGGACCGTCAATGTGGCCGAGCCGCCGACTTCCGAGACGGTCAAGCCGGCCGCGGCCATTTCGAGCGTGCCCGGGACGATCGGCGGGGCCGGGTCGGACTCGAAGATGGTTACCTGGGCGCTCGAAGGTGTCCCCACCAAGGCGTTGCCCGTCGGGGCCGAGAGCGAGACCGTGAAGGTGGTGTTGCCGAAGAAGGCCGTGTTCTTGAGGAGTGGGATGCTCACGGTCTTGGGGCTGATGTCGCCGTCGGCGAACGAGACGGTCGCGTTCGTGGCCGTGTAGTCCACACCCGCCTTGCCCGTGCCATCACTGGTGGAGACGAGGACGGAGACCGCGCCGCCGTTGCCGTTCGTCCGAGTGATCGTGACGATGGCCGCGCTGTCCGACTCCTTGGCGCTGAAGCTGATCAAGCTGAACTGAAGCGAACCGGGAATGACGGGCGGGGGGTTCGTGTTGACGATCGTCAGGGTCTGGACGGACGGGTTGCCCAAGGTCGCGTGCTGGTCGTTCGACCCGGTGGGTATGGTGAGGTTGTCGCGGACGTTGGAGAGGGTGATCGTGAGGGGCACGTCTTGCGAGGTGGTCCCTGGGATCGCGAAGGTCGGGACGGAAATGGTCTGGGTCGTGATGCCGTCCGGGAAAGTCAGGGTGCCCGTCTTGATCGTCGGGTTGCCGGGCGTGGGCACGTACCCGGGTGGCGCGAGTTGGGCGTCGCTCGGGTTCGCGAAGGCGACGGTGTAATCGACCTGAGCGGTCCCGTTGAAGCCGGCGCTTCGGGTCACGGCGACCGTGTGGGTCCCCGTCCCGGAAGTGGGCATGTTGACCGCATCGGTCGAGGAGTTGAACGCGAGGGAGCCGCCGAAATTGGCCACGATGACCCCGTTGGGGCCGTTCGGGGCCGACGCCTGGTTGTTGGCCGGCGTGGTGTCGAGCTGGTCGCCCGTGACGACCACCGACTTGGTGATGCCGACCTGGCCGATCGGCGTGGCGGTCGAGGCCAGGACGTTCATGACCACGATGGACGAACTGCCCGGGCCGAGGGTGCCGATCGGGTAAACCTGATTGAGTGTCGTGTCGGTCAGGACCACGCCGGTCGCGGCGTCCGGGCCGTTGTTGGTCACGGTCGCCGTGAACCGGACGTTCAATCCCAGACCCACCAGGTCGGTCGGATTGGCCACCAGGGTGACGCTCAGGTCGCTCGTCGCGTTCACGGCGACGCCGTTGGACACCTCCGAGGTATTGGTGGGCGCCGTCGTGACGGGCGTGCCTTGTTGCAGAAGCGTGGCGGTCGCCGTGATGATGCTGCCGGAGGTGGGGCGCCAGGGGACGGCGAGGTCGGGCTGGCCCGGGTCGGCGAGTTGCAAGAGGCCGTTCCCGTCGGTCGACATGATCAAATCGCCCAGGAACGTCCGGGCGCTGGAGGTGGCCTTGGGGTCGGTGGCCGGGTTGGCGTAAAACTCCAGGAGGAACAGGGAGTTGGGGGCGCTTTGGAGACGGCCCCGGATCTTGGCCCCGCCCGAGTCGGTGTTCACGCTCTTGAGGATGGGCGCGTTTTGCAGGTCGTTCGCCCCGACGCCGGGGTTGCCCAGGAGTCCCTGGGGACCGAGTGGGGCGAGGTCGATCCCCAAGCCAAGGTTGTTGAAAATCGTGTTCTGAAGGATCGCGTTCCGATTGCCCGACTCAATGAAGACGCCCGCCGATTGGCTCAACCCGCTGGGCCAGGCGTTGAAACCGATGACGTTCCCTAGACCCGAATAAACACCATCAAGCTGGGACCCCGGGGGCGGACCCTGAAAAGATGCCCCAATCGTGTTGTCGTTTGACGAGACGACATGGACGCCGTGTCGATAATTCGCCAAGCCCGAGGCGCCGTTTGGGTTCGTGAAGCCCAAGACATTCACGCCGATGACGTTGGCTTGGAGGACTGTCTGGTCCGAGCCGGATTGAATCAGGACCCCGTCGCCGCCGTTGCCCGAGATGAGGTTGCCGGCATCCGTCGTGGCGCCCCCGATCGTGTTCCCGGGCGCGGCCGTGATCACGACCCCCGACTGACCGTTGGGCACCTTCTGACGGCCACTCGAGTCCGTCCCGATGTAATTTCCGACCAGTTGGTTCGACGTGGCCGAGTTCGAGGCGCTCGTCGTGCGGATGCTCACGCCTGAGGCCGTGTTTCCCGAAATCAGGTTGCGTAGGCCGGCCCCCGTGCCACCGACGACGTTGGACGACGCGTCGCTGATCGTCACGCCGCTTCCCGCGTTGCCCAGGGCCGTCACGCCGTCCACCGCCATCCCGATCGTGTTGCCCAAGACCACGTTGTTCTGGGCGCTGTCGTTGTTGATCAAGACGCCGCCGACGGAATTGGCCGAGATCAGGTTGCCTCGGAACGCCCCGCCGATCGTGTTGGAGGACGCGTCCGAAATGGACACGCCGCCACTGCCGTTACCCACCGGCCCGGTACCGTTCCGGTCGGTGCCGATGAAGTTGTTGGCGACGACCGTGTTGGAGGTCCCTTGGCCGATCAAGTTCACGCCGGCCCCGCCGTTCCCGGCGATGACGTTGCGCGCTCCGGCGGAGGCCCCGCCGATCGTGTTGGCGCGCGCGGTCCCAGTCCGGCCGTCAACCTTCACGCCGTCCTGGTTGTTGCCGGCGTCGGAGATGCCGGTGACGTCGGTGCCCAGGAAGTTCCCCGAGATCACGTTGTTGGAAGACCCGTTGATCAAGACACCGCTGCCGGTGTTCCCCGAGATCACGTTGGCGTCACCGCCGGTCGTGCCGCCGATCGTTACGCGACTCGCCCCGCTCGCGATTTCGACACCGTTGAAATTCGAGCCAAGGTCCCCCGCGGAGGTCAAACCGATGTAGTTGGTCGCCAGGAGGACGTCCTGCCCGCTCTGAACGAAGACCCCCGCGTTCGTGAAGCCCGTGATCGCCAGGCCGCGCACCGTGACTTTGTCCGCCCCGATCGTGAGGCCGTTCGCCGCCAAACCGGCGCCTGAGCCGTCGATCGTGATCAGGGGCGCCCCCGATCCGCCTTGACTCTGCCCGTTGATCAAGACCGACTTGACCGTGATCGGGTCCATGGGGCGGGTCAAGCTGATCTTGTGGGTGCTCCCCGACGCGCCGATCGCGAAGTAGATCACCGGCTGGGTCCCGAACGCCGCACTCACCCATCGCGAGTCGGGGTTGGACGGCGGGATGAGATAGCTCCCTTGAATCGCGCGAACGGCCTCGCGGAAGGAGAGCTGACCATCCGGATTGTCCGGCCCGTCGACCGTGGTGGAGACCGTGTACAGGGTCAGTAAGGTCCGGGGCTCCATGCACTCCAGAAAGAAACGCTGCCGACCCCGCCGACCCCTCGGGGTCGCGGCCCGCGTGCGATGCCGCCGGAACATGGATGACGCTCCAGGATGCGAAGCCTAGTCCGCGAGGCGACCCGCCCCGACGGCTTCAATTGTGATGGGTCCGATGACCGATGAAAAGAGGCGATTCGACTCCTAGTCTAACCGCCACGACGATCCTGTCAAAATGGGTGAGTAGACGAATTGGGGCGAATTTGGAGAATTGCGCCGTTCCTGCGTCCTGCAGGGTACCAAACCGACCGATCCAGCAGCGACTCGAACCAATGCTGTCATATCATGGACTCATGGGAGTGGTCCCGGATGTGTGATTGGTTCTCTCTTTGGATGGTAGCGTTCATCCCCTGGCTTGTAAACCCCCTTCCAGCCAATCCGCAAGGTAGTGTGGCACCAGGCCGTCAGGCCATTCTCACCGCCTTGGGGCGCGGCGACGTGGTGGGCGCTCGGCGGTTGATCGCCGCGCATGACGGCGCCGATGGGACCTTCTGGGCCCGTCTTCGGGGGCGCGAGGCCGACCTCGATCGTGAGCTGCCCGCCCCTGATCCAAGCCCGACCCGCGCCGCCTTTTCAGGCCGGTTGGCTTTGACCACATCGCCGCATCTCGCGTATTGGCATGACAGAGGAGAAGCGGTCGGCGATCGGGTCGTCTTCCTGGAACGGGTCGTCTGGACCTATGACCTCTTGTTCGCCGCCCTGGGCTTCGACCTGACCACACCCCGAGAGAAGCTCGTCTTTGTGCGCCTGCCGAGGCCCTTGGATTACCTTCAGTTCCTCCGTGCCGAGGGGGCCGACTCCTTCCGGGGCACGACCGGCTATTTCCACCCGGCGCGGCGGTTGGTGGTCACGCGGCCGGTCCCACCGTTCGAGGCCGACTACCTCGGTCTCGACGCGCGCTCCGTGGAAGTTGGGACGGCCGCTCATGAGATGGTCCACCTTTTGGTCACGGTCTCGGGATTGGAGCCGCGATCGGGAGACTTCCCCCAGTGGTTGCACGAGGGGCTGGCGATGCAGTTCGAGCCGGCCCCAGAAGGCGTTTGGGCCGGACCATCGGCCGTGACGCCGATTCGCTTGGCCGATTGGAATTGCGTCCCCAAACCGCAAAGGCGGCTGTCCCCGTTGGTTCGTGAGGAAGGACCCCAAGGCGGCTACCAGAAGGCCCGCTACGCTGCGGCTTGGGCCTTCGTCCATTTCCTTTGGACGGACCGGCCCGACGTCTTTATCGCCTTCCTCGACCGCCTTCGGGTCCCAGGGGCGGACTCGGGCCTGGGGACCAACCGCGTGGAGAAGGCCCTGGTCGAGTCGTTCGGGGCGAGACTGGACGTGATCGAGGCCGAATGGCTCGCCTTCATGACGTCGTTGAAGCCGGAGCGCTGAGGGCCCCGCGCTTGTCTTGACGCGGCCCCCGTCGCTATCGTGGGCCGTGGACCATTCAGGGTGCGTTCGCGCCATCCCGCGAGGGCGGGAACCGAGGACGAGGGCCCCGGCGCCTGGATTGGGGCCGGCGAGACGGAGTCGAGTCGATGCGCACGGTGATCACGGGCGGCGCTGGTTTCATTGGGTCGCACCTCTGCGAACGGTTCCTCGCCGAGGGTCACGAAGTCATCTGCGTCGACAATCTGCTGACGGGCCACGAGCGGAACATCGAGCACCTGCGGAACGACCCCCGCTTCGAGTTTCGCAAGCACAACATTTCCGAGCCGTTGGAAGTGGCCGGCCCGGTCGCCAACGTGCTCCACTTCGCTAGCCCCGCGAGCCCGGTCGATTACCTCGCCCACCCAATCCCGACGCTCAAGGTCGGCGCCTTGGGCACTCACAACGCCCTCGGACTCGCCAAGGTGAAGGACGCGCGTTTCCTTCTGGCCAGCACGTCGGAAGTGTACGGCGACCCGGAGGTCCACCCTCAACGTGAGGACTACTGGGGCAATGTGAACCCGATCGGCCCGCGCGGTTGCTACGACGAGGCCAAGCGCTTCGCCGAGGCGATCACGATGGCCTACCACCGCCACCACGGCGTTAAGACCCGCATTGTCCGCATTTTCAACACCTACGGTCCTCGAATGCGCCTCAATGATGGCCGGGTCTTGCCGGCCTTCATGGGACAAGTGCTCCGCGGCGAGCCCTTCACGGTCTTCGGCAAGGGGGACCAAACGCGCAGCTTCTGTTACGTGGACGACCTGGTCGAAGGGATCTTCCGCCTCCTTTTCACCGACTTCTCCGAACCGGTGAACCTGGGAAACCCGTCGGAAATCACGGTGTTGGAGCTTGCCCGAGAGGTCTTGGCGCTCGTGCCGGAAAGCCGGAGTACGATCGTCTATCATGACCTGCCGCAAGACGACCCCAAGCGCCGGCGCCCCGACATCAGCCGGGCCCAGAAGCTCTTGAACAATTGGGGACCGCAAGTCAATCGGTCGGAAGGGCTCCGGCGCACGCTCGAGTATTTTCGGGGCCAGATGTGAACGCCTCGATCGCGTGACGCCCCGTCCGGCCGATGTGTATCTTTGTGAAGAGGACGCGGGACGTAGCGGGAAGGGGCGTGCGACCATGGCGGAAGGCAACGGGCAGCGTCGGGTCCTGCGGCTCTCGGAGCTGCGCGAGGGCGAGGAGGCGGTTTGCTTCGCCTTGCTCGTCGAGAAATTCAAAGGCTTGACCAAGCGCAACGAGCCATTCGTCCGCTGCCATTTTCGTGATAGGACCGTCAAGCTCGAAGCGCCGATCTGGGCGACCAACAAGCTCCTGCGCGCGGCCGAAGACTGGGTCGAGGGTCAAGCGTATCGTCTGGTGACACGCCTGGACAACACGCCCAAGTACGGCAAACAGCTTGAGATCGCCGAGGCCCGCCTCGCCTCGGACCGCGACGACGCGGCCGACGGGTTCCGCTTCGAAGATCTTGTCGAAGCGTCCAAGTACGACACGTCCAAGCTGATGAAGCGCATCGAGGAGTTGATCGAGAAGAACATCGTCGAGCCGCGCCTCAACCAACTGGTCCGGACGCTCTTGACCGACAACGCCGAACTTTTCCGCAAAATGCCGGCGGCCTCGGACATGCACCACAGTTTCACGGCGGGACTTCTGGAACACGTATGGAGCATGACCGAAGTGGCCGCGTCGTTGGCCAGACACTACGCGGGCTACTACAGCGAGTTGAACCCGCCGCTGGATCGGGGACTGGTGGTGGCCGCGGCGATCCTCCACGACATCGGCAAACTCCGCGAACTTCGGTACGACCCGTCCAAAGCACGTTACACCAAAGAGGGGAGCCTGATCGGTCACGTGCTTATGGGTCGGGACATGGTCCGCGAGGCCGCCGCCAAGATCGAGGGCTTCCCGGCCGAGTCCCTGCTGCTCCTGGAGCACGCCATCCTGGCCCATCACGGCAAGAGGGAATTCGGCGCTCCCGTGCTGCCCCAAACCCTGGAGGCCCTACTGGTTTCCTACGTGGATGAGATGGACGCCAAGATGAACTCGGCCGCTCGGGAACGACTCCGCTCAGTGAGCGAGGGGGAATTCACCGACCGGGTCTATCCCCTGGACAACCGACGCTTCTACAAAGGGGTCCCCGTCCCGCCCCCGGATGATGTCGCCGACGAAGGCGCCTAGAGCCAGCGCGTTGAGAACGACGCGAGCAACCGCGCGAAGAAGGTCGGTTTGGACACCTGCGCCGGAGCGGCGAGAGTTCGTTTCGCGGCGCCGCCCGTGATCGTCCCTCCCACGTTGTTCATGCCCATCGCCGTGCAGTAGAGCAGACAGGCGTTGAAAAAGGCGATCAGGTAGTCCAGAGGCTCGGCGGCCCCCTTCATAATGAGATACACATAGGCGATGAGAAGACCGCCGACGAAAGCGGTGTATTTTTGGGCCACCCCGAAGATCGCGTGGATCGTGTTCGCGGCCATCCAGATCATACCTGATGCGATCCCGACGCTGGCAATGCTGGCCCTTGTGAAATACTCGGGGTTGCTCGGATCGGCCATCGGTCAACTCCTGGTGAGGGTGGCGCTCAGGGCCTGGACGGAATCGGGCAGCGTCGGCTCACCCCAGTCCGCGTACCGTGAGGCGGTTTCCCAGACCGCCTTCATCCGTTCCGAGGCGAGCGGGTGCCGATCACCGGGCGGCGGATAAGCGGTCTGGGCGAGTTGCCACGTCCCAAAGAGATACCGTAGCGGAAGGTCCAAGGGAACCGAGTCGCCCAATTTCGGCGCTCTGAGCAGGACTCGCGTGGCGAACCGATCCGCCTCGAGTTCCTCGGCCCGCTCTTGCGCCGCGGTTGATGGGCGATGGTCCATCACCACGTGACCGAACTCGTGCAGCAAGACCCAGCATCGTTGGACGAACGCGAAGGTGTACCCCATGCGGGCCGTCTCGGGCCAGGAATGGGCGTCTTCGATGTCCTGATCGGTCACGGGGACCGCGCCGTTGATGCCTCGCGAATGACCGGCGAAGAAGCTGAGCGAATCGCGCGCCTTCTGTTCCCAGCGGGGGTCGGGGGGTGGTTGGACCAAGGAGACCTCAATCTCGGGGTCGTTCGTGAGGTCGATGCGATAGAACCCGCCCTGGGTCGTCGCCTCATACATGAGCAACCAGGTATTCAGTTCATCCAAACCGAGAACGAGGCCGGCATGGAGAAGGACCGTGTGCCCCCAAAACGATCGGTGTGCCCCCGCGTTGAAGTAGTGAACCAGGCCCAGGCCGACCGGAACGCGGCCCGGCCACTCGCCCGTTTCGCGAAGCGCCTCCTCGCATGTCGCGAGCACACGATTGAGGTCCGGGTTGTTCGTACTAGAGAGTGGAAAGCCGCCACTCAGCAACTTGCCAACGGAGGCGGGGGCCAAACCGCCCGCCAGAAGCACCTCCCGGAGTTCGTCTGGTCGGCGTGGATGAGAGCGCGTGTATTTCGTCGTGTCGGCGTACGCCCAAAGGCCGTCGTCCTCGAGACGGAAGTTCATCGCGGGCCAGTCGCACCGGGTCGTCTGTTGATGAAGGAGCGATCGTTCCAAGCGACGCTGACGGAACCGCTCCCACCGCGCGAACATGGGAACTCACTCCCTGGCACGGACCAGGATGCCGATTAGACCTCACCGTCTTGTTTGTCGACGGGCTTGCCGAAGAACGCCTCCGCCTCGGCGACCGTCCTATCGATGACCGCGATCGCCTCCGCTTCGGGCATGTTCATCAACAAACGTGCCGTCTCAAGCTTCTGATGCTCCTGGGGCGAGACCACGCGGTCGCTCACGACCTTGCGCACGAGCATCTCGAATTCGGCCTTCAGGCAGTCTACGACCCACACCCTCTCGAAGTTGAGGGCCCGGGCTTCGGCCATGAAGTCGTCCCATTCCGAGGCCGAGTCCGGCAAGCGATCGAGGACGCTCTTGAGTTTCTTCCGCCAAGTGGTCCGATCGTAGTTCGCGCCGTCGTCATCGGCGGGCGTCGTCATCGGCGGGGCATCGGGGGACGTCGCCTTGGTCTCGGAGGACGCTGCTTGAAAGAGTCGGTCGAGAAAGCCCATAAGGGGACCTCGGGATGTTGGGTTCAGGGCTTGTCGGCGATCTTCGGCTTCTTGTTGAAGTACGCGAACACCTCGCGCGCGACTTCGGCGCAGAGTTTGTTTCCCGCGTTGTCGGCCACCCAGCGCTGGTCTTCGTTGTCGTTCGTCAGGACGCAAAGGGCGACCGGCCCACTCGGGGTCTCGATTACGCCGGCGGCCGTGCGCGCCGCGTTGACGCTCCCGGTCTTGAACGCGACCTTGGTCCCAGGGGGCAGAAAGCGCGGAAATTTCTCGTTGTCGTCGCAAGCGAACAGGGCGCCGAGCATCGCTTCGGACGCCTCCGGACTGACGACCTTCTTGCGATGGATCGCCTCGCAGAGGGCGATCATGTCTTTGGCGGTGGTGCTGCCCAGGCCGTATTGCTTGCTGCGTTCGGGGAAGACGGACGTTTCGCGCTTGAAAACCTTGGAGTGGATTTTGGTTTCGGGGTGTCCCATCTTCTCCATGGTGGCGGCCGTGGCGGGCAGGCCGATCTGGTCGAGCACAAGGTTGGTCGCGGTGTTGTCGGAGAAGACGATCATCAGGCGGACGGCGTCGCGGAGCGCGAACGAGGCGCCGTCGCTGAAGTGATTTGTCAAGACGCCCGAGCCGGGCACCTTGTCTTCCTTGCGAAGTGTCACCATCTTGTTGAGGTCGAGTTCGCCCGCGTGCGCCTGTCGGTACGCTTCGATCATCACGGCGAGTTTGATCAGGCTGGCGGTGGGCATCACGTCGTCCTCGTGGAAGGCGAAACCCACCCCCGAGTCGAGGTGCTTCACCGCGACGGCCACCTTGCCCTTGTGAGCGTCGATCAAGGGCTGAAGGCGCGTGGCGAGTGAGTCTTCCGCCGGAGGGACCAAGGCGACGACGAGCAACCAGGGAAGCGATAGCATCGCGATACCTCGAAGGCCCATTTCGGTCGGTGCCGGTCCTATCCTAACGCCCGATCGCCATCGAATCCAACCCGGGGCCACGCCCAAAATCTCCCCTCCAAAGAAGGCCCGAACACGCACATGAAAGACATCAAGACCCAATGGCCCTGGTTGCCCTACGTGGCCCCGATGGTCCTTTTCCTTGTGCTGACCTCGTTGGAGAGCTCGCTGCCGGGTGCCGGCGAATCGACTGTCTCTCCCTGGTATCCTTTATTTTACGCCTTCAAGATCATCCTGGTGATTGCGTGCTTGGTGTTCTTTCGTTCCACCTGGGCCGACTTGCGGCCGATGCCAAAGGCGGCTGGGACGGCCGTCGCGATCGCCTTGGGGCTGCTCGTGATCGTGGTTTGGGTGGGTCTGGACGGTCACTATCCGAGCCTGGGCGACCTGGTGAAGAGGGTCGCTCCCTGGATGGGTCGGGACGCGGGTAGTGCGTCCCTGGGCCGGCGGATCGGCTTCGACCCGTTCGGTTTGACGCCCCTGGGGGCGTGGTCATTCCTGGCGGTCCGGTTTCTAGGCTTGGTGGTGGTGGTGCCGCTGATGGAGGAACTCTTTTGGAGGTCCTTTCTGGTCCGCTGGTTGATCGACCTCGATTTTGAACGAGTCCCCCTGGGAAAAATGACGGGGATGGCGGCGGCCCTGACATCGGTCGCGTTCGCATTGGCGCATCCCGAATGGCTGCCCGCGCTGCTGACGGGCCTGGCCTGGGCGGGACTCCTCGCCTGGACCAAGAGCGTCTCGGCCTGCTTGATGAGCCACGCGGTCGCCAACCTGGCCCTCGGGGCCTATGTGTTGATCACGGGGGAATGGAAGTATCTCTGACCCGTCGGTGGTCATGAGAGCAGTTCACGATGGAATTGACCACGCGAGGCGGTCGAATCGGCGATGGGACTTCACCCCAACGGGGCGGACCAATGCAGCCCCGGGCAACGCCCGGGGGCCACGTCGGGACGCCTGAAACACGACGCCCCCAGCGCGTTTTGACACTCCCGTGCGTTCCCCGGGGCGTTCGTCCCGTGCCCTCTTGGGGCGCGAAGGGCTGGTCGCATTTCCGAGTGACCTTCCCCAGGCGCGACCAATGGTCCCGTCGAGTATCCTACGAAGGAGAGGACAACCCAATCGTGATTCGCTCTCGTCCTTGATCAATGGTCCTTCGTGAGCGTTACCGTGGCTCAAGGATCGCGGCTGAAGCGAAACTCTTGGCCCTTGGTCTTCGACAAAATGATAGCGTATTTTCAATCGCGATCTATCGATGACTGAAAACCAATCACTCAAAGAGCGATGCGGCCAGGCGTGTGTATGTTAAACTTGGGCGATTGCAGCGAGCGAGGCACCGTGACGGCGTTTTTCCCGCCCGCGCGTTGCCGATCCATGGCGGTCGCGGGGTGCCCGGGGAACTCTGGGCCTTCGGGGGTCGTCGAAAGATCGACCAACGCGGTTGAGGTCGGGTATGGGCTGGACGATGCCGTTCCCAACGGCTTGGAAGGGCCCTCGTTGACGAGCGAGCATGGGCGCTGCTAGCGTGAGTCGCGCCCACGCGGTCATGAGGTTGTGCCCCCTTCTTTCCGGGGGGACCGTTCTCGCTGGTTTCCCGCTCGTTTTCCCGTCCGCTGGGCCCCATTCCTTGGGGCCCGACTTCGCGCCGATCGACCCCGACCCGCGGTTTCTCGTTCCGTTCCGGGAGTTTCTCCACCATGGCGAAGATCCAGGCCGTCTGGGCCCTCGATATTGGCCAGGCCGCGCTCAAGGCCCTCAAGCTGGTGCCTGCCGACTCGGCCGACAAGGTCCACGCCGAGGCGTTCGACTTTATCGAGTATCCCAAGATCCTCAGCCAACCGGACGCTGACCCTGAGGAACTCGTCCGCGAGGCGATGACCACGTTTCTCGAACGCAACGACCTCAAGGGCTGCCGCGTGGCGATCGCCGTGCCCGGCCAGGCGGGTTTGGTGAAGTTCATCAAGCTGCCCCCCGTCGAAAAGAAGCGGATCCCCGACATCGTCAAATTCGAGGCCAAACAGCAAATCCCGTTCGCCCTCGAAGAGGTGATCTGGGACTACCAGCAGATCGGCGGCGAAGAGGACGGCGACGACGACTTCACCATGGCCGAGGTTGGCCTCTTCGCCATGAAGCGCGACCAAATCCATCGCGCCATTCAGCCGTTCAAGAACGCGGGCATCGAGGTGGACATCGTCCAGATGGGCCCCATCTCGCTCTTCAACTTCGTCTCGTTCGACAAGCTCTCGGCCCCGCCCAAGGAAGAGGAAAAGGCCGCTGAAGGGGACGAAAAAGCCAAGAAGGCCGCCCCCGAGGACAAGGGCTCGGTCGTCCTCATCGACATCGGCGCCGACAACACCGACCTGATCATCACCGATGGTCAGCGTATCTGGCAGCGGAACGTGCCGATCGGCGGCAACCACTTCACTCGGGCCTTGACGAAGGAACTCAAACTGACCTTCGCCAAGGCCGAACACCTCAAGCGCAACGCCACCAAGGCCCCCGACCCCCGCTCAGTCTTCACCGCGATGCGGGGCGTCTTCAACGACTTCTCCAGCGAAATCAATCGCTCGATCGGCTTCTATCAAAGCGTGAACCGCAAGGCCAAGATCGCCAAGATCGTCGGCCTGGGGAACGGCTTCAAACTGCCCGGCCTTCAGAAGTTCCTCCAGCAAAACCTGAGCTACGACGTCGAGAGGCTGGAAGGCTTCGACTGCCTGGTCGGCGAGGAAGTGACGGGGGCCCCTCAGTTTGTCGAGAACATGCCCTCGTTCGCGGTCGCCTACGGCCTGGCCGTCCAGGGCCTGAATCGAAGCAAGCTGCGCACGAACCTGCTCCCACCCGAGATCGAGCAGGTCCGCATGATCCGGCGCAAAAAGCCGTGGGCGCTGGCGGCGTCGGCCCTCCTGCTTCTGGGTTTCTCGGTCCTCTTCCTGGGCGACTGGAAGTTGTGGGCCAAGGTCGCCAAGCCGGGCAATCCGTACGAGGAAGCGATCAAGCGGGCGAAGTCGGTCGCCGACACAGGGAACCGTGTGAAGGGTGACTACGCCAAGGCCAAGGGGGAATGGGAAGGGAAGCTCGGCGAGGGACGGGCCCTCTTCGCCCAAATGAACGAACGCGGCAGTTGGCCGGCCCTGCTCAAGCAGATCAATGAGGCCCTGCCCAACCCGCTCTTGATCCGCTTCGACCCCCAGGACGACGACGTTCTCGTCGGCCCCTGGGCCAGGCCCGCCAACGATCTGCCTGGCCGGCCCGTGGACCCGTACAACAATCGGGACAAGCGGATCGAGGACGAAAACCGCATCCACATCGACATGATCGCGCCGGTCTGGAAGACCGACCTCAAGGCCGAGTGGTTTGACACCATTCCCGACCACGCCAGCCGGACTTTCCTCTCCTACGACCGTGACAACCCGCCCGAAGGCGAAGGCTGGGTCATCCAAGTCCTGGGCCACCATTACAACCCCGAGCCTACCAAGGACACCCCCGAGGGCCTGATCGAACTGCACCTCGGCCCCACCGAGTTCCTCCAGCGCCGCCTGATCAGCCGCCTCGGCGCAGCCCAGTTCCGCCTCTTCGGCATGAGTCACGCCACCGTTTTGTGGGTCGATTGGGACGACAAGTGGGTCAACGAGAAAGGGACCTCGTCGAACGCGATGCCCGCGCAAGCGCCGATCCTGGGTCGTTCCACCGGTCCTGCGGCCGGCACGGGCGGCGGCGGCATGGGTGAAGGCATGCCCGGCTACGGCGGCGGCATGCCGGGCGCCGGCGGCCGGCCGATGGGCGGCGGCGAAATGGGCGCCATGATGCCCGGCGGCGGTCAGGGCGGCTATGGGCAGATGGAAGGCTACGGCGGCATGCCGGGCGGTCGGATGGGCGCGATGATGGGTGGAATGCCCGGTTACAACATGGGCGGCATGACAAAGAAGAAGGAAGACCCTTCGACTTACCTCACGCGCACCGATTTCGTCGTCCAGTTCGTCTGGAAGCCGATCGCGGCCGACGCCCCGCTCAAGTCCGAGGAGGAGTTCATCCAGGAGTTGCAGGAGATCGACAGCAAGGTCCGCGAAGCGGGCAAGAAGGGGGCCATCAAACCTCCCACACCCGAGGAGATGCGCGCCGGCTCCGAGAAGGTGCGCAAGAAGGCCGAAGAGGCCGAGGCCAAGCGTCAAGGCCCACTCGCCCCGCCGGCCGGCGGCGGCAACCCGGCGCCGGCCCCGGCCCCGACCCCGCGCCCCTG
>CALLYK010000562.1 GCA_937858365.1 uncultured Isosphaeraceae bacterium
GGTGGGGCGCCCTGCCAAATCCAGGAAATGCAAAATGAGACAATCCTGAATTCGACCAGGCCGCGAATCAGCGAGCGGGACCTCAACTCGTCCCTTCGGGCGCGTTCCGCCGCTCGTACACTTTCGCCCAGCAAAGGAAGTCGTAGAAACCCAGGAGCGAGCAGAAGACCAACCCCGCCATCCCATCCAAAAAACCTAACCGGAACACATAAGAATACAAGAAACGAACAACCGGACGCATCGGCATGCGGAGATAGACCTTCTTCAAGAGCCGCTTGCACCGCTTGCCGCGACCGATCGTCGTCGGTATCGGGTCGCGTAGGAACCTCTCGTATTGCTGGGCCTCCCAGGTCGCGTAGCGGTTGTGCTTCTCCACCCAAACGTCGATGCTCGGGTAGGCGAAGTGGTCGAGTTCATGCACCAGACGCAATACGCGCCCTTCGAGTTCGACGTGCTCATGGGCCTCGTTGTCGCCGGTGGCCGCTCCCGGCTCGACCGGCATCTTCTCGTATCGTCCCAGGCGGTGGCGAAAGAGGCGCAGGTTCCACGCCTCGGAGTAACCGCAGTGGCGGACCCGTCGGCCCAGGAAGAAGTACTTCGAGTTCAAGAGGTAACCGTCGGCCTCGTCCTTGGCGATCCGCTCGGCGATTTCGGCCGCCAACTCCGGCACGACCACCTCGTCGGCGTCCACGATGAGGACCCACTCGTTCCGAAAGGGCAACTCCTCCAGGGCCCAGTTCTTTTTCTTGGGATAGGTCCCGTTGAACTGAAACTGCACGACGGTCGCGCCATGCTCCTCGGCCACGCTTTGGGTCTCGTCCGAGCTGCGGCTATCGACCACGAAGACCTCGTCGGCCCAGGCGAGCGCCGGCAGACAACGCTTGAGGTTCTCAGCCTCGTTCCTCACCGGCACGATCACGCTGAGGGGGGCCTTCCCGGTCGCGACGGAAGGTGCCTTCACGTGTCTTCTTTCATCAGCGGTCGCGAGCATGGTGGGCCCCCTTTCCCTCTTCAGAATCCTTGGTCCACGACAGCCTCAGGCGCCTCTCCACCGTCTCGGGCCCAGCGATAAACGTCGACCAGACGAGCGGCCTGCTGGTCCCACGTGTAGCGCGTCGCGACGAGGGCCCGGCCGCGCTCGGCCATGGCTTCTCGCTCCTGATGAGATCGCTCCAGAAGGTCGCGCAGGCCTCGCGTGATCTCCTCCACCGTCGGTTCGACGGTCACGGCCCCTTGGGCCTCGGTCAGTTCCGGGAAGTGGCAGGCCGTGGTGATGAGCGATGGCTTCCGCGCGGCCAGGGCCTCAAGAACGGCCATGCTGAACCCCTCGCTATGACTCGGCAAGACGAAAGCGTCGGCCGCGCCCCAAACACGCCGCGCCGCCTCACCCGCGACGTGGCCGACGAAAGTCAACCGTCGCTCGATCCCCAGCGCCGTCGCGAGGGTCTGGAAGGGCCCCTTCGCGCCGTCGTCGGCGCCGGCGATCAGCAAGTGCAGGCTGGGATGTTCGCCAACCACCGTGGCCGTCGCCCTGGCCAGCAAATCCAGCCCCTTTTTGACGTGCAAGCGACCGAAAAAGAGGACCACGAACTTGCCGGCAAGTTCGGGACGCTCTGCCTCCAGGACCGATCGCGCGGGCAGGTCGTCGAAGGGGGCCAGGTCCACACCGTTGGGCACGAGGCAGATGGGTGTCTTAGGCGCGATCCTTCGCAAATGCCCTACTTCGGGACGTGAAAGCGCATGCAAACACGCGGCTTGTTTGAGGTTCTTTCCTTCGACAAATGCTGTGTACACTCGCTTTTTGAGGGCCTTGTGACGCAGAGCCCAGGGCTCGGCCATGCCATGCGCGGCGACCAAATACGGGACGTCGTGGCGCCTCGCGACGGAGCACCCCAGGCGAGTATGACGTTGCCAGAGTCCGTGGAAGTGGACGACTTCAGCCGCGGGGACGAAACGCGCGAAGTCGCGATCGGGCCCGAGCAAAGCGACACCGTCCCCCACGCGAACGGCCTCGTGGTCCGACGCCGTCGGCGTGACGATCGTCACGGGACCGGCCTGGCGCGCCAATGCGCTCGTGAATCCGACGATACTCGGGACCATGCCGCCGTCGCGCCGAGGCACAAGACCATTGCAAATATGAAGACGCGGAATGGTCGATCTGTTCTCGTCTGGAAAGATCGATGGACTTCTTGATGTTTTTGTTAAAATACTCATGAGCGTGTCTCCATGATACGAGTCGAGCGACGTTCGACCCGACGCCCCTGGGCCATTCCGAGCGACTCATAGAAGCCCTGGGCGAAGCGCTCGGGGCCCCATTCGGCCACGATTTCCCGGGCCCTTCGGCCCATCGCCCGGCGTTCGTCGTCGTCGAGCCCGGCCATCCAGGCGAGGTCGGCCGTGATCGCCTCGTCGTCGTGCGGGTCGAAGCGGCGGCCGGTCGTGCCGGCTGGGTCGGGCACGAGCGTGCGCGCGCAGCCGGCCCGTCCCGAAACCAAAAGCGGGAGGGAACAGGCCGCCGCCTCGTTGGCCACCAGGCCCCACGGCTCCGAAAGGCTGGGCAAGACGAATGCCGACGCATGAGCATAGTAACGAGCGAGCATGTCCGCTTGAAGGAAGCCGGGCATGTGGACGGCCGTGGTGGTCCCGCTGGCGCGAATGGCCGCGACCAGACGCGGGGCGAGCTCGCCGCCGCCGCAGATCACCAGGTCCCATGCGGAATCGCGGGCCGCGTCGCCGCGATAACGCGCGAATGACCAAATCAATCGCTCCAGGTTCTTCTCCTCGGCGAACCGCGCCACCGTCAAGAAGTAGGGCCGATCCGGCAGCCCGCGCCGACCCACTTCGGACGCCCGCGCGTGCTCGGCGAGCAGGGCGTAATGGTCGTGATCGACCGCGTTGTAACCCAGGGCGATCCGCTCGGCGGGCATCCCCAGCGCGACGAGGTAAGCGGCGTGACTCGGTCCGCCCACGAGGGCCGCGTCGAAGACTCGGACCCGACGGCCCTTGATCGCCTCCTTCCACCAGGACCGCGGCCGATCGACCGCCTGACTTTCCGAAAGAAGCAACGCGGGCCTCCCGTTGGCCTTGGCCCAATCGAGCGCCGCGAGGCATTCGGGCCGAACGTAACCGACGATGCCGACCGCGTCGGGTTGGTCGCGTTCCAGGGCCTGGCGCATCGCCCTGGCGCACTCGATCGCGCCCAGGTCTTCCAGAGCTTTCTCGGGAAAGTGCGTGACCCAGGCGAACGGCTCGGGCCGCACGCCGGTCTCCCACGGGTAGCGACGCTCGCGCCCGGCCGTCTCGTAGGCGATCAAGCGGTCCCCTCGCCGCGATGCCGCCTGTCCCAACGCCCGAAGCCGCGCCCGATGATAGGGCCCGAAATTGGTGAACGTGATCGCCAGCCTCATGCCATTCCCCTCAAGCCCGCGTGCGACCCCGCGAAAACAGGCGCGGTCGCGCCCGCTTCGCCGGCCCCTCGACCCCGGTTCACGAACCAGAGGTACACGAGGGGAGGCAACGTCGTGAATCCGTAGATATAATAAAACCATACAAATGGATCATCATTGACGGTCATGAGCCATGCGTTGACGAAGGACAGGCACCAGAACGCCTGCGCCCACGCGGAAGTCGCGTTCCGGCGGTAATACTCGTAGGCCGTTTTCAGGAGGAGGGCGAGCAAGGCCATCATCACGGCGGTACCGACCGCGCCGCCGTTTAGGTGCAAGGCGCCCAGGATGCCGATCGCCGGGCCGGTGAACGTCTCGTCGCGCGGGAACTCCGACCCCGCGATCCACGCCGCGATCCACTTCTCCCGGCCGAAATACGGCTTGCTCGGCCAAACGTTCCGCGGGATGAACGTGGAGACGAGGCGAACGTAAGGGGCGCCGTAGTCGTGTTCGGCGAGTTCGGGCACGGCCTTGAGCATCACGAGATAGCCGCCCCACTCCTCCGTTTCGTAACTAAGGTAGGCGTCTGGGTCGTTCTCGATCTCGGGCCGGTCTTTCACGTTGATCGAAACGAGGATCGACCCGAGTTCGAAGTCGCCGAGATACTCCGCGAAGCCGCTCGCCGATTGCTCGTAGTTCTGATTGCCTCGCCAGCCAATGGCCAGGGCGACCACCAGGACACCCACGAACGCGGTTGCCGCCAGCACGACCTTGGAGGGTCGCCGAAAGCGCGGCAGATACCAGGCCGCGACGCCCGTGAGGACCGCGATCAACGCGGGGGACCGCTTGCCCAGGAACATCCAGATCAACGTGTAAACCACGATGATCGCAACACCTGCCACGGTCGCGGCCGGTTGCGGCCGCTCCCCGTTCCGACCCGTGATGAGCAACAGAAGGCCCGCGACCAGCATGATCAACGGGAACGAGCGCAGAAGGCCCTCCTCATAAGACGCGTCGCTCGAATACGCGGCGCCCCAGCCCGCGGCCAGCAGACCCAGCCCCACCATGAAGGGCGACGCCCCCCAAACGGCCCCGGGCGACCAGCGCGTCGGCGGACGCGGCAGTCTTCGCGCCAACATCTTCCCCAGCGGCGAGTAATAAACCGCCAGGAACAAGAGCAGGGCCCAGAGCGCCCGCAGGTCGGCCGTCGTCAAGACTTCCGTCGTGTGGACCTTGAGGGCCCACTGACGATACGAAAGGGCCTGGACCACATAGATTTGGAAGTAACCGACCAAGAACAACCAAATCGGCGCGAATGGATCAAATGAACGGCGCATGACTTGACTCAAGACGAGGACGGCAATCACCCCCGCCGTGATGTAAACATAAACTTCCGAAGAAAACGGCATCGTTCGACCTCAAACCGCGATCAGTCCCTCGACCGCGTTGACGAGAGCTTCGTGATAGCGGGGCCAGTCGAACGCCTCGGCCCGAAGGCGGGCCGCGCGGGACATCGCGGAGCGTCGGGCTGGGTCCTCGGCCAGTCGATCCATCGCTTCCACCAGGGCCTCGACGTTGGCCGAAGGGACGACGATCGCCTCCACGCCGTCGCGCGCGACCGACCCCGCCGCGTCGGTGACGATCAAGGGCAGGCCGCTGGCCAGGGCCTCGTAAGTCACCACCGCGGAGCCTTCGAAGAGGGACGGGAAGACGAAGACGTCGGCCTCGGCCATCACGGCTGGCACGTCGGCATGAGGCAGGCGGCCGAGTATCTCAACGTCATCGAGCCAAGGGGCCAGCGGGGTCGCGTCGTTCGGTAGGGCGCCGAGGAGTCGCAGGCGCCGGCCGGGACGTTTCGCCTCCCTCCATGCCTTTAGCAGGTAGCTGATTCCCTTGCGCTGGGTGATCCCGCCGGCGAAGAGGAACGTACATGAATGATCATGTCGTTTTTCCACGCGAGGCGTGAATCGCCGGGTGTCGGCCGCGTAAGGGACCACCTTAATGCGGTCGGCCGGCGTCCCGTGACGCGCGTACGCCTCCGCGATGTGTTCGGACGGGACGAGCACGCGATCGGCGAGGGCCGCCTCACGTCGCCGCCGGTCGTGAAACCAGGCGAGTTCGTCGCGGTCGAGGCGGCCGTCACCCAGGTAGATCGCCTGAAACTCGGGGGAAAGGGCCGCCTCGCGTTCCAGGACGTCAACCTCTTCGTGGACCTCGCCGTGGACGACGCTCAAGATGATCGGCACACCCAGTTCCCGACAGCGCGGCAAGGCGAAGTCGGTGCCGACGTCGCTGAAGACGAGAAGGGCGTCAGGGCGCAGGCGATCAACCTCGCGGGCCAGGAGGCGGTCGAAGTGGCGGGTCCGCCAGCGGGCCACCCGGGCCCGAAACCGAGGACCTCGGTTCTCCAGGGCCAAGGCCACATCGAACGACCAGGCCGAACGCACCAGCGCGCTGGGGATCGCCGGGTCCTTTCGCTTGCGAAAGGCCCTGGCCAAGCGAGGCGAACTCCGCCCAAGGACGCCGGCCAGGCCGTCGCCTCTGTCATAAAACCCGGTGAGGAACTCGCCGAGAAGCCCCGCGCCGGCCAAGCCGGCCACCGCCTGATAAGCGGGCGGGCGACTGTCCGGGCAAGCGACCAGCACGCCGCGCGAGCCTGCGCCTTCATGTCGGCGACGGCGCGTTCGTGTCCGAGCCAAGGTCATGACAAGGTCCCTCTTCCCAACTCACTGCGAAGGGAGTCGAGAAAGGGGACCCAACCGCGACGGCGACGAGGCCCGAAGCGGATCGTCCTGATCGTTTTTGTCGAATTTCACCAATCCGCCGGATGGTCCGACTTTCCGAAAGGCGATGCCTTTTGGGGAGGCCTTCGTCCCAAATCATCATTCCGCACGGCATTCGATTTGCTAGGCGGCTGCGGAGTGGAAGATGACCCGGATCGGCCGCGCGACGACCGCTCAAAACCGATCGCAACCACTCAATCCCGTTGGCGGCGACGGCCGTCCGGAGCGGGGCCGGAGGGTCTGAAGGGCCCCCGGGGAAAGGAGGAAAACGGACCCGTTTATCCCCGCTCAACGTCTGCGATTTCATGGGGTTACGTCGAACGACAAAATGGTAAAAGGTGCGCGCGAGGCGCCTCGGGACCGGGGCCCCGAGGCGCCTCGTTATGCCGACCGCGCGAAGGACCCACGCGGCCGGTCGGAAAGTCGGGCCAGTTCGAGGCATCATGCCAGTCGTGGGCCCGACGCTCGTTCCTTGGTCGCGGCGCGCCCTTTGCGCCCCCAGCCCCAGGTCGACGAGGAGAGGTCCGGCACCCAGGGGGTGAGGTCTTTGGTCTGGGTGTCGTTCACGGTCGCGACGGCCGCGGTCTGGACCGTGCTCGCCGCTCGGTGAATGGTCGATCGGGAAACCACTTGACGTGTTGATGCGGGGCCGACCGACGCCACAAGGTGGTTGATGATCGAGGCCCCGTTGGGGGTCCCCAGGCCCGTCGTGGTCACGTTGCCGACCTTGTGAAAGTCGCTGGCGGGCAACGAGTAGAGGATGGGAAGGGTCTGCGTCGCGCCGTCCAATGTCCCCTTGCCCGAGAGGGCCCGTCCCTGGTCGGCGATCGCCACGATGGCGGCCCAGGCGGGCGCGCCAAGGCTGGTCCCGCCGACGGCGTACCAGGAGCCACGGCCGCTCGACGGGTCCGTCGAATACACGGAGACACCGGTGTACGGGTCGGCATCGAAGGCGACGTCGGGCGTGCTACGCCGACCGCTGGTTTGCAGGCTTCGCTGGAAGGTCGGTTCCGAGACCAGTCGGCTGTAGCCGCCGCTCGTGCCCGACCAGACGGTCTCGCCCAGGTAGGTACCGGCCGAGTTGACGCGGAGAGAGGTCCCACCCACGGCCAGGACCCTGGCCGACGAAGCGGGCCACTCGGCGCCGCCCCATCGGCCTTCGTCGCCGCTCGCCGCCACGAAGGTCACGCCGTTGTGTCCGGCGGTCGTACTGAAGTAGCCATCGTAGCCGAGCTGACCGCGGAACTCGCTCGCCCCCCAGCTCATGGAGACGGTTGAAACACCGGGCATTCGGCGGGCCGTGTCCACGGCCGCGAGCAAGTCGTTAACGGAGTCGGACCTGGCCTCAACGACCACGATCTTGGCCCCCGGGGCGATCGCGTGGGCCCACTCGACATCAAGGGCCTCTTCGCCGGCCCAGCCGTCGTCGGTGGCCGCCCCCGCTTGGTTCACTATGGTGACCGTGGGGTCGGGCAGGCCATAGAGCTGGTCGAAGCGACGAAGGTCGGACAGCAGGTAAGGATCGTGGAAGGCGTCCACGATCGCGATGGTTTGGCCGGTCCCATCACCCACGATGGATTGGCCGTTGAGGTTGAAGCGAATGGCGTCCAGGCCATAGGCGTGGGTGACTTGTTGGGGGGTGAGGCCGGAGAGCAAGACGCGGCCGTCGAGGGACTCCACCGACGGACGGCGGGCGCGTCGGGACGCGGCGGTCATGGGTGCGGACTCTCAAGGTGATGGCGCAAGGCGGGCGGGCGGGACGTGTCCCCCCAGCTTATAGGATAGCCTGGGACGGGGCAGGATGCGTCAACCGCGCGGAAAAGACACGTTGTACGTCGGAGAAAGGTCCGGCGGGGATGGTCGGGACATCCCCGCCGGTTGTGCCCTCGCGGCACTCATCGCGAGGGGGTGTACGATGCCCGGAATGGGCCGGGTCTCAGGGAGGGACGGAGAAACGGCTGTCGCTGGGCTCAACGACGGCCCCGGGGTCCTCGACCGCCGAAGCCCCCGCCCCCGCCCAAGACGAGGTCCAAGTTCGAGCCGGGAAGGTGGTCGTTGCTGATCCCCAGCCGAGTGAGGTCGGCCTGGATGGCGGCCCGATCGGCCGAGAGTTTGTTGAGTTGGGTCGTGCTGATGTTCAGGCCACGCGCCACCGCGACGAAGTCCGTGAAGGTCTGGTCGATCTGGGTCTGCGTGATCGTCGAGCCCGTGAACAAGGCGTTGAACGACGTCTTGATGGCGGCGGCCTTGGTGGCGTCGGAGTCGTAGGTGCCGTCGGCCAGGGACGTGAGGAGGGTGTCCGTCACGGTGCCCAGGGCGGTCCGATCGATCCGGAAACCCGCCTGGGCGATCGTGCGAAGGTCGGTCCTCAAGGCGTAGCGCTGAGCGTCGGTGACGGTCGAAGCGGCCAAGACCGCGTTCTGGTCGGTACGCAGGGTCGTCAAGTCGGTCGCGAGTTGGGTATCACGGACACCCCGGGTTCCTCGGCTGCTCGAAGTCGAGGCGGTCGCGGTCGTGCCGGTGGTCGTGTCGTCGCATCTGGTCGTGGCGGTGGTCGCGGCCGCAGCCACTGTAGCAGGGCCGCGCGCCGAGACATGCGCGAACCGCGCGGCGAAGGGCCCCAGGTGCGACAAGACAACTCGTTCCTCCAAACCGTCAATTCGCAGGGGGACGGCCCGTGATCCGCGGGCGCGGCCATTCCGCCAGGTCGCGATCATGCGACCCCATCCGGTGCCGGGTAGTCTCACTGGGATATCTCCAAATCTCGAAAGATGCTCGTTGATTGAGTAGGGAGGCGATCAACGCCGTCCGGACCGCTTCTTTCCGGTTGGGCCCGTCTCACGCCCGCCACTTCACTCATCCGTCGTTCGGGTTGAAAGCGCGCGCCTTTCGGTCATTTTTCTTGGAGCGTGGGACGAGAGAGGGCCGATTTTCGACAATTTAGGCCGAAGGGGCCAGGGCCGCGCTTGAAACCCTATGTAAGATTGTCGTAAGTTAAAGAAGCCTCCATGACCGCATCGCATCGACCATTTCTCGCGGATCGCCCCCTCGCCGTCTTGAAGACCCAACATGGCTCGTGAAGACTCTGGGCCGAGGTCTTCCGAGACTTTCGGGGTCATTCACGTGCTGGCCTGCGGCGAAGACGATTCAGCCCGCCGTTCACGGCCCGATTCCGGCATGGGACTTGCCAACACAAGTCCATCCCTTTCCTCGAACTTGCGGATCAAGCCATGACGAAGAAACGAGACCCGCGCGCACGTTCTCGTCATCCCCGCCGTCGGGCGCCTCTCTTGGAATCGCTGGAAGGCCGGGCCCTGCTCAGCCATCTCATGGAGGCCCCGAAGGGCCTCGATCACTGGTATCCGGGCGGCGGCATTGGAATGGCACGCGGCGCCGATGCCCAAATCGCGTCAGGGCCAATGGGACAGGAGGGGCCCAGCCTGGGTGACCAAGCTCCCCGCCACACGTTCACGGTGGTCTACTACCGAGTCGTCCTCACCAGGCCCTCCATGAGCTTCTCTTACATTCCCGGCGGGTACTCCGAGCGAAATTCGGGGAGCCAGGACCCTCCGACAAACTCGCCGGACGCCGCGCCCGAGACACATTCGAGTCCCGCGACTCCCTCAACTTCACCCACGCTGCCGATGGAACGGGCGGTCCCGCTGTCTCGACCGGCCTTCGGGTCGCCCGAATTCGCGTCAAGGGCCGCCGGGCCGGCCCCTGTGCAGACAGCGTCCACGGCAGTGTTCGGGCGAGCCGAAGCGACGCCGGCTGCGTCAACCCGAACGGCGGCGGCCGGCCCGGAAGTCGTCCTCTCGACCTGGATCGATTCCAGCGTTGCGCACGTCTCAACCACGACCAACCCGAATGGCGTCGATGCGGTTGGGACCACGATCCCGGACAAGACACCGGCCGGCGCCGGAAGCGGCATCGAGTTTCGGGTCGCGCAAGGTCCCTCCTCGCTCGTGACACTGACGGTCGCTCCCGCGACCCCCTCCGCCGCACCGGCACCGGGTTTGCGCGGCCTGCCGGGCCGCCCCCTGGTGGCGCGGGCCCCAACCGTGCCGCCAGGCGTCCCGGAGACTGAAGCGGCGTCGGAAGAGACGACCGAGGCCCTGGTCAACCCGCTGCCCAGTGGGGCCGACCTGATCACCCGGCTGGCCCCCTTCGATCGCGAGTCGTTCGAACGCGCCCTGGCCCAATGGAGGCAGGACCTTCTGGGACAAGCCCCCGAGGGAGAGGTCACGGTGAGCTCGTTCAGGCCGCTGGTCTGGGTCGGCGCGGCCCTGGCCGCGTTCATCGCGACGCGGCGCGGCAAGACCAAGGGCTGGCTCTCCCCCTTGAATGGCCAAGGCCCACGGATCGGGGCGGGGGGACTCTTGTGAGCAACCAAACCGCGGAAGCGCCTGAGTCTTGGCTGGCCCGACTCAATGAAGGAGACGCCGACGCCGTCGAACGTCTCTTCCTGACGTACGAGACCTACCTACGGATCACGGTCCGGCGCCGGCTAGGGCCGCAGCTTCGGTCCAAGGTCGATTCCGGCGACATCGTCCAATCGGTCTTCGCCGACGTGCTGGGGGGCCTCCGGAAATCGGGCTGGAAGTTCAGCGGCCCCGAGCAACTTCGCGGGTTCTTGCGCCGGATCGCCTGCCGGAGAGTGGCCGACCGCTATCAGCAACATCGTCGGACCTTGGGACGCGAGCGCACATTGGAAGAAGGCAGGCCCGAGGGCCTGCCGACCTCGCCGGCGCCGCGGCCCAGCCAGGTCGCCCAGGGGCGTGAGTTCGGCGACCGCGTGCTCGAGGCCTGCCCCCCCAATCATCAAGAAATTGTTCGTCTCCGCATGAATGGATATACGATGCGTGAGATCGCGGAGCGGACCGGGCTGCACGAGGGGAGCGTGCGTCGGGCCTTGTACGACCTGGCGCGGCGGCTCTCGATCGCGTCGCGACGCGGGCCGATGGACGAGGGGCTCTCTCACGCGGCAATCGGACCGGAGTGACGGGGGGTCGGCATGGTCCAGCCCTCGTCCGAGTCGGCCCCGACAAGTTGGGTCGAACGTCAGGTGGAAGCGCTGGCGGCGGCCCGGGCGCGAGGAGAGCGACCCCGAGCGACGCACGCCCTGGCCGAACGACCCGACGTGGACACGGAGATCGCTTTACGTTTGATTTATGAAGAAGTGTGCTTGCGTCGGGAATCGGGTGAGGAGTTCGACACCGACGAGGTCATCCGGCAGTATCCGCGTTGGGCCGCCGAACTGAGGGACTTGCTGGACTGCGATCGCCTTCTCGGACCCGAAGGGGCCCGCGCGGGCTTCCCCGAGGTGGGCGAGCCGCTCGGCCCGTTCGTGCTCTTGGAGGAGTTGGGTCGAGGGGCCTCGGGACGGACCTTCCTGGCCACCGACCCGACTTTGGCCAATCGTCCCGTGGTCGTGAAGGTCATCCCCGACCATCAAGATGAACATCTTGCACTCGCCTCTTTACGACATACGCACATCGTTCCGCTTTTCTCCGAACATGCGTTTCCGGAGCGAGGGCTACGGGGCCTATGCATGCCCTATCTGGGCGGGGCGAGCTTGGGCGAGGTCTTACACGTGGTCGCGGCCGACTCGCCCTCGCAGCGGTCGGGAGTGTCTCTCGTTCGGGCCTTGGACCAGTTCCCAGCGCGGGTGCCCGCCCCATCGGCCCCCTTGATGGAAGGCCCGTTTCGCCGGGGCCTGGAGCGGGCGAGCTACCCACATGCGATCGCCTGGGTGGCCGTTTGCCTCGCCGACGCCCTGCATTACGCCCACGCGCGTGGTTTGGTCCATATGGACGTCAAACCTTCGAACGTTTTGATTTCGGCTGATTGTCAACCCATGCTACTGGATTTCCACCTGGCCCGCGGACCGATCGCCGCGGGCGAGTACGTGACCGACCGGCTTGGTGGGACGCCCGGTTGGATGTCGCCCGAGCAGGAGGCCGCGATGGCCGCCGCGTCGCGCGGGCTGCCTGTGCCTCGCGCTGTCGATGCTCGGACCGACGTTTACGCGCTCGGCTTGGTGCTCCGCGAGGCGCTCGCGCGTCAGGGTGGGGTTCGCGGCGGGCCGGCACTTTTTGAGCCATCAAGCGACGTGGGTCCCGGCCTGGCCGACATCGCACGCAAATGTCTGGCCCCACTCCCGCGCGATCGCTACCCCGACGCCAACGCGCTGGCGGAAGACCTCCGGCGCGAGTTGGCCGACTTGCCGCTCAGGGGAGTGCGCAATCGGAGCCCTCGCGAGCTTTGGCGCAAGTGGCGACGGCGACATGCCGGGACCCTCGCCGGTTGGGTGGCGCTCGGGGGCCTTGGGGCCCTCACCATCACGGGCGGACTCGTGGTGGCCAACCACCGGCAAGGCATGCTTCAAGTTCAGGACGCAGTCGAGGAGGCCCGGCAAGACACCCTCGCGGGCCGCCACGACTCGGCCTTGAGGACCTTGAGAAGGGCCGACGAAGAGGCGCGGAACCTCCTCCTCATGGGACGCCTGCGCGACGGTATCGACCGGGAAATGGCCAGGGCCCAGCGCGGCCATGACGCCGACGAGCTCCATCGATTCGCCGACATCCTCCGGTTCCGATACGGCATCGATTCACCCGACCCCGACGAGGCGCAGACGCTGGCCCCGCTGTGTCGATCGTTGTGGGAGCATTGGGAGCGGGTCTTGAGGTCCACGCCGGCCTCCTTGCCGTTCGAGGTGGAGGAGCGCATTCGGACCGACCTGGTCGAGGTCCTCGCCATCTGGGCCGACCTTCGTTTGGGCATGGCCGGCGGCGAGGCGCGCGAGGCGACCCAGGCCGAGAACGATACCCTTTTCGATGAGGCCGAGGCCCTCTGTGGACGGTCGATGGCCCTGGACGTTCGCAGGGACCCGAAGCGGAGTGTTCCTCTCCCATCCGCCCAGCCTAAGACCCCGTTCGAGTACTATGACCTCGGCCGCTCGCACCTTCGCGCGGGCCGACTTGACGAAGCCGCCGGCGCCTTCGAGCGGACCTTGGAAGAACGCCCGCGCGACTTCTGGTCGACCTTCTACCTGGGCCTTTGCCACTTCCGCCTGGGCCGGCTGCACGACGCGATCGCCGACTTCCGCGTTTGCATCACCCTCGAGCCCAAGGCGGCCGTTTGTCATTACGACCTGGGCCGCACGCGCGAGGCCCTTGGTCAGATCGACGAGGCGGCTCGCGACTACACGCGCGCTTTGGCGCACGACCCGAAGCTCATCGCCGCTCAACTCAATCGAGGTGTCATCGCCCACCAAAGGGGGCGGTTCGACGACGCGATCGCCGACTTCGACGAGGCCCTTCGCCAAAGGCCCGACCGAGCGACGCGCGGCCTCTTGCACTACAACAAGGCCCTCGCCTTGAAGGCCCAGGGGCATCGCGTCGAAGCCCTGGCCGACGCGGAAGCGTCCCTTCAGCTTGGTCACCAAGGGGCCAAGGCCCTCCGCGACGACCTTCGCCTCACGCCTCGTTGAACTTCGCCGGCCGTCCGGTTTCCTGAGGGAGTTGCCAAGCGCTCGATGAAGTACTTGCTTTTTCCAGGACGACACCTCGTCAACACGCGCTTCCAAGAGGAGTATCTCACGCGCGTTTTGCAAGTGCCTTTGGACCGTCTCGCCTTCCACGACGAAGCGGCCGCGCGCGCCGGCCTTCTGGACACGGTCGTCTTCGCGATCACATCGGCGAACCGCGAGAACTCGCGCTTCAACGCGGTCCCCTTCTTCGTGCGCGCGATCGGCGTGGACCGCTTCGCGCGAGGCGTCTCGGCGGCCCTTGGGACCTCGTACCGAGTCTTCGGCATCCCGCATTTTCCACCCACGAAGCGCTTCGCGAGGAACATCGTTCAAGAAATCGAAGAACAAACGGAAGGTCGGCTCGAGCTGACACCCGAGAACGCGGCGGTCGTTTGCTCCACACCCGACGTCATCGAGCAGTTTCAGGCCCTTGGTTTCGCCGTGCTCCCCGCGGAACTTGGCGAGCCCGAGGAAATGCGGCCGCTGACGCCAATCCGCGTCCTTCAACGAGCGGCCACGCTCGGCGATGCGTGGCGCGATGATCCCGAACTCCGCCGATCGCTGGCCCCCGCGACGTTCAGCCTCTGGAACGACTTCCCCGAGGTCCCGCGCCGCGTCGCCCGGCTCTTTCGCGACCCTCTACTCAATGACTCGGGAGACCTGACCGGCACTCGCAACTACGCCGTTTACACCTGGGGGATGAGCCGGCCGGACCTTATCGAGCGGAAGTATCAAGACGTGCGCCCGGCGATCGTCGAAGGCAGGATCGTGGACGAGGGCTGCGCCGATGGGGCCTTGCTCGTGCCGATCGCCCGAGACTTTCCTGATTCGGACCTGATCGGCATCGAGATCACGGGCGAGTACCTCGCCCAGTGCCACGAACGCAGGCGGCGCGGCGATTTCGGTGGGACCTACACCCACTTTCATCAGCGCAACTTGATGGAAGACCTCTTCGAACCGGGCTCCATCGACACCACGCTATGTAACTCGACGACGCATGAGATTTGGTCGTACGGCGATGGCGCGGCTTCCTTGGTCGCGTATCTCGAACGCAAGGCCAGGCAAACGCGCGTCGGCGGGCGCATCGGCATCCGCGACGTGGTCGGATCGGAGGGGCCCGATCGTCAGGTCTTCCTTTGGTGTGACTGCGACGATGGGTCGAATGAAGACGTCCACAAGGAGATGGCGAATGAAACGGACCTGGCGCGACACCTGAAAGGGCTCTCGACCGCGGCGCGGTTCCGTCGGTTCGCCCGAGACTTCTTGAGCGAGGACCGCGCGGCCGGCCGCCGCGGGCCCGAGTCGGCGATCGCCTTCGACGAGCGGAGGGTGGCGGGACGCGACTACTTCGTCTTGCGGCTCAAGGACGCGGCCGAGTTTCTGGGCCACAAGGACTACCTGGAGAATTGGCGCAGCGAGATGCACGAGGAGTTCGCCTTCTGGGGCCTTTCGGCCTGGAAGCAGGCACTCTCGCGGGTCGGCTTCCGCCTGCTGGAAACACCGGCGAGTCCCGACTTGGGCACGCGAGTTTATGTGAACCCGTGGATCGTCGAAAACCGCTATCAAGGTAAAGTGGGCCTCTTCGCGCTCGAAGGCGCGGACTTGAGGCCGATCGATTGGCCGCCGACGAACATCGTGCTCGTCGGGGAGAAGGTCTGAAGACCTTTGAGGTCAATTCGACGCGCTGGACGGTCCCAGTTGCGGGGGCCGTCCGACTGCGCGGAAGAGTCGGAATTGGGCCCGGTTGTAGGCGAGGACCGCTTCGAGGTACTCGGTCCTCGCTTGGGCCAGGGCCTGGATCGGTTGTAGGACCTCGATGGGCCGCGTCGCCCCGGGCAGGCCTGCCCCTTTGCGGATGTTGGCGAAGTTCAATTCGAGCGAGCGCTTGGCCTCGGGAAGGGCCGCCCGCGCTTCCTCGATCTGACGGCGAGCAGCCAATCGCTCTTTGTCGGCCCGCACGACCTCCGCGGCCACGCGGTCTTGGGTCTTCATCAGCTCGAACGTCGCCGAGCGGTTCTCAGCCGAACGTTGCTTGGCGATCGCGCGATCGGCGAAGCCCAGGTTCTGGATTTCCCAGAAGGCGTTCACGTCGGCATCGCTTCGACTATCGAAATTGCCGAAGAACTCTCCTTTGCCGCCGCCAAAACCACCCCCGGAATAGCGCATGGCGAGGCTCGGGATGAGGGGACGCAGCTTCGCCTGCCGGAGACGAACGAGAGTGGCTTCGACCAGGGCCCGCGCTTCGGACAACTCGGGTCGTTCCCGCAAGGCGGTCGGTATGAGGTCATCGACGGGACAATGTTCATCGATCAAGTGCAATTCGACTTCGGGAGGTTCGATGGGTGCGACCACGACGTTCGGGTCGAGCCGGCAGAGGCGGACGACCTCGGTTGAGGCGACTTCCAGCTCGCCCACGGCCATTTCCACGTCGCGGCGGCGGCGTTCGCGCTCCGTCAAGGCCCGACGATGATCGGCCTCCAGGCCGGCGCCCGCTCGGGCATACGAGTCAGTCAGCCTGGCCAGATCATCGGCCTGTGTCGCGGCCTCGCGCAAGATGGCCAGTCGACCGGCCGCGCGTTGAAGGTCAAAGTAGCGTTCGGTCAGTTGGAGCAAGGCGTCGTTGGTGACCACGCGAACGCGCGCGTTTCGAGCGCTCAAGAGTTGCCTCGCGGCGAGCGGTTCGAAGATCGCGTCGGAGATGCGCAGGATCGACGAAAGGCCGTTGACTTGGGCGGGCCCACCGGCTGGGATTGGCCCGGTCACGCTGGTCCCTGCCGCGGCGGTCGCACCGAGGAAGAGCGAACTCTTGTTGATCGTCCGAACGGGGCCTTCCACGACTTGGGCCTGGCCGTCGTGACGAATCCAATTCGGGCCGTAGTAAATGCTGGGCAGCCAGAGGACGGCCGCCTTCTCCAACTCCGCGACCGCCTGGACGACGTGCATGCGGGCGATGGCGATGTCCAGGTCGCGTGCGCCGGCAAGTTGCAGCGCAGAAGGCAGGTCGATCGCCATGATGGGCTGGTCGGGTCGAAGGGGACCACCGAGCTGGGCCTTGTGGTCGACGAGCGCGGCCGGCAGGGGCGGCAAGACGAAATCGGTCGGCCCGCGGGCTTGCTGCGCCCTTGTGGGCATCAGCCCCATCAAGGAGAAAACAACGATTTTAATGAGCTGTCCATTCATACGAAGGCCGCGCTCCCTTCCGGCTTATCGGGAGGGATCGGCAATCTCGACGCCGAGAGCGACTCGGGCGCACTTCATGTTTTCGCGAAGTCGCACACGACCCCTACGATCGTCAAGGTCTCGCGCCTGACTTGGCCGGTTCGAGGACCTGGATGGTCTGGTCTTTGCTTAGCGAGGCCGCATTCGCCCTCACGACGCGCTCGCGTCCATCAAGCCCCTTTTGGACCTCGACCTTGCCCCCATCGACGATGCCTGTCTGAATCTCGCGACTGATGGCCTTGTCCCCCTCGACGATCTTGCAATAGGTCTTGCCACTCTCCTTGAAGGTCGCCGTCGTGGGCAAGGTCCAGGCCTCTCCATGTTCCTCGGCGATGATGTTCACGGAAACATACATGCCCGGACGAATCCCGGTCTCGGCGGTCGGTAAGTCGATCTCCACGGCCAGGGTCCGCGAGGTCGGGTCGAGTACGTGCGACGTGCGCGCGACCTTGCTTTCCATCACTCGGTCATCCAGGGCCTGCACGCGGACCTTCACGACGTCGCCGCGATCGACAAACGGCGCGGCCACTTCGGGAACGCCCACACTAATCGTCACCAGGTCTTCGCGAGCGATCATGAGCAGGAAGGGGCCGTCGGCGCCGATGCGAGTCAAGTGCCCCGGGTCCACGCGTCGTTTCGTGATCACGCCATCGAACGGGGCGACGATGCGCGTGTACGCGAGGTCCACTTGGGTCTTCTTGACCTCAAACTGGGCGACGTTCACACGGGCCTTCGCCGCGCCGATATCGGCATGGGCCTTGTCGATGCCCGCCTTGGCCTCGACAAGTCCCGCTTCCGCGGTGGTCACACGAGCCCGGGCCTCGTCGCGAGCGGCGGCGGCGGCGGCCTGTTTGCTTTTCGTCTCGTCAAGCAGGCCGCCGGTGAGGGCCGACTCGCGCACGAGTTGGGCGACGCGCGCGAGTTCAGCGTCCCAGCGCACCAGGTCCGCGTCGGCCCGCCGCATCCCGGCGCGGGCCTCGGTGGTCTTCGTTTCGGCCGAAACCAGCCTGGACTCGGCCACGTGGAGCATCGCCTCGGCCTGTCGGAGGTCGGCCTCGGCCGATCCGAGCATAGACTCGCGCCGCCTCAGTTCGGCGTCGGCCTCGGGAAGGTCGATTACCGCGAGGACGTCTCCTTTCTTCACACGGTCGCCGATGTCCACACGGACCTCACTCACATACCCGGCGACCTTGGCGTGCAGGGGGGCCGTCTCGTAGGCTTCCACTTGCCCCGGCTGTTCGACCATCCGGCGCACCGTCGCTCGCTCGGGAGAGACGACCTCGACCTTGGCCACCTGGGCCCATGATGACAGACCAAACGTCAAGGTCAAAATCACTGCCGTTAACTTTTGTTCAATATTCATGTGGCTTTTGCGTCACTTTCTCTTGTTCGAGGGTCCGAAGATGGCCGTTGCCTTCAACTGGACCAGTCGAGTCGTAATGCCGGCCCTCCGGGTCGTCCGGGTCGAGCGAGGCGGACTGTCGGCCGGCCCGTTTCATCATCAGGGCGAAAACGGGCGGGATCAAGAAGAGCGTGGCGAGCGTGCCGAACAGGAGCCCGCCGATCACGGCCCGGCCGAGAGGCGCCGTCTGCTCTCCACCTTCACTGAGGGCCAGGGCCATCGGCAACATACCCGCGATCATGGCGCAGGCCGTCATCAGGATGGGCCGCAACCGGCCCGAGGCCCCAATCACGGCCGCCTCGCGTGCCTCGGCCCCTTCCTTGCGCGCCCGCTCCGCGAACGTCACCAGCAAGATCGCGTTGGCCACGGCCACGCCGACGGCCATGATCGCGCCGAGGAACGATTGAATGTTGATGGTGGTCTTCGTGACGAGCAGTGCGAGCACAACGCCCGAGAGGACCGCCGGCGCCGTGGAGAGGACGGTCAGCGCCAGGCGCACCGACTGGAAGTTCGCCGTCAGGAGCAGCAGCACGACGACTAGGGAAGCGGCCAGGCCGATCGAGAGCCCGCGCAGGATTTCTCGCAAGGGGGCGACCTGCCCGCGCACGTCGATCTTGAGGCCCTTGGGAGGCTCGCCCGCTCGGGCGATCGCCTCGTCCACCGAGACGGCCGCCCGACCGAGGTCCCTTCCCGCGAGGTTGGCGGTGACGCTGATCGTGCGCTTCATGTTGTAGCGGTCGTATTCGCCCACCATCGTCCCCTTGGAGACCTGGGCCACGTCCCGGAGCAAGATCGAATTTCCCCCCGATCTCTGCACGGGCACGCGCTCGATGACGTCCATCGAATCGATCAAAGGATAAGGGACTTCCACTTGAACTTGGTAGCCAATACCTGTCTTCGGGTCGGGCCAGTAGTTGGGCGCCGTGAATCGGCTCGACGAAGTGGCCGCGACGACCGAACGGGCGATGTCGGCGGCCGTCAGGCCGGCGCGGCCCGCCAGCTCGCGATCAATGTCCACGCGGACGGTCGGATAATCGAGGGTCTGGGCGTAGCGGAGGTCCCGAATGTGGGGCACCTTGGCCAGTTCACCGCGCACCTTCGCGGCGAACTCGCGGGTTTCGCCGAAGTTGGGCCCACTCAGGGCGACTTCGATCGACGTCGGCGAGCCAAAGCTCATCACGTCGCTGACGATGTCGGCCGGCTCGAACGACCATTGGGCCTCGGGCAGCTTCTCGCTCAAGACCCCGCGCAATTTGTGTTTCAATGCCGAGATGTCGATGCCGGCCTTCGGCTTGAGCGCCACGCGCAGGATCGCCTCCTCGGGACCACCGCTCCACTGATAGATGGCGTTGATCGGATAACTCGACGGAATCAAACCAACATAGCCGACACTCAGCTCGACCTGGCCGCCGGTCTCTTCTCGGACCAACTCCAAGGCCCGCTTGGCCAGTTCTTCCGCTCGCTCCACGCGCGTTCCCGCCTTGGCCTTCATCCGAAGTTGAAAGCGTCCCGCATCGACGCGAGGAAAGATCTCCATTTCCAGGCCCCCATACGCGGCGAGACCCGCGAGAATCGTCCCAGCCAGATACAGAGGGACCAGGACCCATCGGGCGCTCACGAACATCGAGACCAGCCGAAGATAGACCCCACGGACTTTTCCGATCGCTGCCTCCGATTCGTGCGCACGCGCCTTCAGCATCCACGTACACAAGACTGGTACAAACGTGCTGGAGAGCAAATACGAAGACACCATGGCGAAGCCGACCGCCATCGAGAGCGGTGCGAAGAGGGCCCGAGCGGCGCCCGTCATGAAGAAGGACGGCAGAAATACCGCCAGCACGCACAGCATCGCCAATAGGCGAGGCACGGCCGTGTCTTGATTGCCCTGGCGCACGGCGCGCGCGACCGAGGGCGTTCCGCCGAGCCTTTGATGGATGTTCTCAATCTCGACCGTCGCCTCGTCCACAAGCACGCCGATCGCCAGGGCCAGACCGCCGAGCGTCATCAGGTTGATCGTCTGTCCCGCCAGCCAAAGACCCACCAAGGCCCCGGCGATCGCGAACGGGACCGTCAGGACGATGACAATCACGCTCCGAACGTCGCGCAGGAAGACGAGCACCATCAAACCGATCAGGCCGGCGCCGAGCACGCCTTCCCAAACGACGCCGCTCATCGCTCGGGTGATGGTCGGAGACTGGTCGAACGCGAAGGTAACGGAGATGTCGTCGGGGAGTACGGCCCGCATGTCGGGCAGCGCATTCTTGAGGTTGTTCACAACTTCAATCGTGGATGCGTCGGCCCGCTTGGTCACCAAGATGTACACGGCGCGTCGGCCGTTCACGAGGGCGTAGCCGACCGGAATGTCCGAGCTGTCATGCACGGTGGCGATATCGCGCACATAGACGGAAGGCCCTTCGCCCCCGCTTCGAATCGGTAGCGTCTCCAGCTCCTTCACGTCGCGCACGAGCGCGTTGACGGGCACAATCGGCATCTCGTCCCCGATGCGCGCGTTGCCCGACGGACTGATCACGTTGCCATTGGCCAGCGCGGTCGTCACTTCGTCCGGCGACATCTTATAGGAGCGGAGGCGATCAGGGTCGAGGCGAACGACCACCGTGCGTTGCGAGCCCCCGAACGGCGGCGGGGCCGAGACGCCTGGCAGGCCCGCGAACATCGGCCGGACCTTGAACAGGGCCTGGTCTTGGATTTCGCCAATCGACTTGGTCTCGCTGGCCA
>CALLYK010000563.1 GCA_937858365.1 uncultured Isosphaeraceae bacterium
TCGACGCTCGCCGCTTTCCCGATGCAGATGGTCCGATCGGCCAGTTCGAGCCAGGGACCGTCGCGATCGGCGGCCGAGTAAATGGCGACCGTTTGCACGCCGAGTTCGCGGCAGGCGCGGATGATCCGCAGGGCGATCTCACCGCGGTTGGCGACCAGGACCCGTTGAAACATGAGACCCATCCCACCAGGGACCAGGGGCGATCAGTCCGCTTCGGCCGGACCGCTCAGGGTTCGACCCGGAAGAGGGGTTGACCGAACTCGACCGGCTGGCCGCTCTTGACCAGCACCTCCACAATCGTGCCGGCCACGCCCGCGGGGATGTCGGTGAAGACCTTCATGGCCTCGATCACGCAGACGGTGCTGTCTTGCCGGACCACGCTCCCGGCTTGCACGAAGGGCGCCGCGTCGGGCGAGGGGGCCGAGTAAAACGTGCCCACCATCGGGCTCTCGATGAAGACGCCCACCGGGGTGCTCGCCGCGGGCGGAGTCGAGGGCGCGTGGGTGGCCGTCGTGTGGGCGGCCATTGTCGGCGGCGCGGGCATCACCGGCGCGATCGGCATGGGGGCCGCGAGCACTTCGGCCCCGCGACGGCGCAGGCGGATCTTGGTCTGGTTGTCGTCCAGGTCGATGGCCGTCAGGTCGAACCGCCGCATCAGTTTCACCAGGTGGCGGACCCGGCGCACCTGAAGGTCGTCGTCGTCGCTCGGCTTGTCCGACATCGTGGGTTTGGCTCCGGCGCCTTCGTGTGTGTTGTCTTCCGTCGATTGCCTGAAGGAAGGAGGATCGCGAGGGCCTTCAGCGGACGCGCAGGGTGTCCAGGCCCTTGGGCAGTTGGGTGAGGACGTCGATGCCGTCGGGGGTGATCAGGACGTCATCCTCGATGCGAATACCGCCCCAGCCGGGGAGATACACGCCCGGCTCGATGGTGACCACCATACCGGGCCGCAGGACGGTTTCCGACCCGCGTCGGATGGCCGGGGCCTCGTGGACCTCGCGACCGATGCCGTGTCCTAGACCGTGATGGAAATAGGCCCCCAAGCCGGCCTCGTCGAGCGCGGCGCGGGCCGCCGCGTCGACTTCGCCTCCCGTGACGCCTGGTCGGATCGCGGCCAGAGCGCGCTCCTGGGCCGCCAGGACGGCCCGATAGACCTCCTCGAACCTCGGGGTGACGTTACCCGTGACCACCACTCGCGTCAAGTCGCTTTTATAGGGCCTACCGGTGGCCCCCCAATCGACCAAGACGAAGTCGCCGTCGCCCAGGCGTTCCTCATCGCTGGGTCCGTAATGGGGCAGGGCCGCGTTGGCCCCCACGGCCACGATCGGCGGGAAGCTGGAACCGAAGGCGCCTCGCCGGCGCATGCGCATCTCCAGGGTGTCGGCCACTTCCTTCTCGGTCTGACCCAGGTCGGTGGTGATCAGCACATCCAGGAAGGCCGTCTCGGCGTAAAAGATCGCCTCGCGAATCCCGGCGAGTTCGGAGTCGTCCTTGATCGCGCGCAGGTCTTCGACGCGACTTCGAATGGGTCTCCATGAAAGGGTCGGCGCCAGGGCCCGCAGGTCCTCGAACTGGGCGACGCTGGTGGCCCCCGCCTCAAAGCCGACGCTTCCGGCGCCGATCTTCGTCAGCACACCGGCGATCGCCTGGGCCATGCGCTCATCCACCGCCCGAACGTGGTGGTCGATGTCGGGACACTCCAGCGTCAACTGCGCGGTGTAGCGGCCGTCGGAAAGGATGACGGCCCGATCGCGCGTCAGGAGCAGGTTGGCGTCGGTGCCGCGAAAGTCGGTCAAATAGCCGACGTTTTGTCGATGCGCGATGAGGTAGGCATCGACATCATCTTGTGGGAGCGAGGCGCGAAGGGCGTCACGACGGGCGGCGCATCGATCGGACATGAACGGACCTCGAAGGGGGCGGGAGACGGTCGGAAGGTGCTACCAGACCAGAAGCGGAGCGCCGGTTGCAACCTCCCCCCGGGCCGAGACCGCGATAGAATGTTCTTGACCGATTGACCGCCCCACCGCGAGGACCAGGAGGCACCGATGGGCCCGAGCAAACTCGGTCGTGGCACGATGGTCTATCCCGAGACCGATGGCGAACCGATCGCGGAGACCACCGTCCAGTTCGATTGGGTCGTCAAGATCAAGGAAGGGACCGAAGCGATCTTCCGGGACGACCCGAACGTGTTCGTGGCCGGCGACCTGTTCTGGTATCCGGTGGAAGGGGACATCCACACGCGCACGGCGCCCGATACGATGGTCGTGTTCGGCCGCCCCCAGGGCCCAAGAGGGTCGTACGTGCAGGCCCACGAGGAAGGGATCGCGCCTCAGGTGGTGTTCGAGGTCCTTTCGCCGGGCAACCGACCGGGCGAAATGCATCAAAAGCTGCGGTTTTATGAGAAGTACGGAGTCGAGGAGTATTATCTCTACGACCCCGAGAAGAACGACCTGGAGGGATGGCTCCGCGACGGGGCGGACCTGCGGCCGATCGCGACGATGAAGGGCTGGGTCAGCCCGCGCTTGGGGGTGCGGTTCGACTGGACTGAGGAGGAACTGAAGCTGGTGCGTCCTGATGGCCGGGTCCTGCAATCATTCCAAGAAACGGACATGCGTGCCGAGGCCGCCGAGCGGGACAAGGAGGCCGCCACCCAGCGAGCGGAGGCCGCCGAGCGGGACAAGGAGGCGGCCAAGCGGCAGTCGAAGGCCGACAAGGAACGGGCGAAGGCCGCGGAAAAGCTGGCGGAGGCCGAGAAGCAGCGGGCGAGTGCCGCCGAAGAGCGGGCCCAGCGCCTGGCGGCGCGGTTGCGGGCGTTGGGTCTCGATCCCGAAAACGGTGCGACGGATTGAAGGAGGACGGTCGCTTCGCCTCATCTCCCTTTTCTCGTAACGGGAGCGACGGAAACACCCCTGATGGAGACGAACTTGGAGGGTAAAATGAGCGTGGCCGACCCCTCGCCGATGGAATACCCCCACTCGGACGGCGAACCGATCGCGGAGACCACCGTCCAGTTCGATTGGATCGTCAAGATCAAGGAGGGGATCGAAGCGATCTTCGGGCGCGACCCGAACGTGTTCGTGGCAGGTGATCTCTTCTGGTATCCAGTCGAAGGGGACAACAAGACGCGCACGGCGCCCGACACGATGGTGGCCTTCGGCCGTCCCAAGGGGCCCCGCATGTGCTACATGCAGTGGGTGGAGGGAGGCGTCGCGCCTCAAGTCGTCTTCGAGGTCATCGCGCCCAGCAACCGCTTCCCGGAGATGTATCGCAGGTTGTGTTTCTACGAGAAGTACGGCGTCGAGGAGTGTTACTACTACGACCCCGAGGAGAACGACCTCATCGGATGGCTTCGCGAGGGAGCGTACCTGCGGCCGATCGAGACGATGAAAAACTGGGTCAGCCCGCGATTGGGGGTCCGGTTCGATTGGACCGCGGAGAGACTGGTCCTGGTGCGTCCCGATGGGCGTGTTGTGGAGTCCTACCAGGAATTAGTCAGAAGGATCGAGACGTATGAACGGAGGACGAAGGCCGCCAACGAACGGGCTGAACGATCGGCCGTTCGGTTGCCGTCCCCATCCCTTGCTCCCGAGAACGGCGCCGACACTTGAAGGGGCCTCGTGCGTGTGTCATGATGGTTTGACGTATGGGTTTGCGACCCGTTGATCGGTGTGATGCCGGGGGTGTGGCGTGCCCAGGGTGTTTCTGTCCTATCGACGGCAGGACAACACGTCGCTGGCCGTCCGTGTGTTTGAAAAGCTGGAGGGCCACTTCGGCGCGGACGAGGTCTTCATGGACATCGACTCCATTCCGCCCGGGGTCGATTTTCGGAAGCACATCGACCTGGGGGTGAGTCGTTGCGACGTGTGCGTGGTGCTGATCGGCCCGCGCTGGGCGGGCGATGATGGGAAACGCATCCACGACTCCAGGGACTTCGTGCGGCTTGAGGTGGAATCGGCCTTGAAGCGCGACATTCCCGTGATTCCGCTCCTGATCGACAACACGCCGATGCCGGCTGAGTCGGACCTCCCGGCAAGTCTGGCCGAGTTCAGCTATCGCAGCGGGCTGACGATTGATCAAGGACGCAATTTCAAACACGATGTGGATCGGCTGATTCGGGGGATCGAGCGGGTCGTGAAGGGGGGCGAAGCGAAGGCCGGCTTCTCGGGAATGAAGGCCGGCGACCGGAAGGTCCTCACGCTGAAGGGCCAGGAGATCGCCTTCCGCTGGTGCCCGCCCGGCTCGTTCAAGATGGGCGACGAGCGGGTCGACGTGACCTTGACGCAGGGGTTCTGGATGGCTGAGACCGAGACGACGCAGGGCCTCTGGAAAGCGGTCGGGGGGCCGACGTTGGACTGGTCGTTCGCCGCGGGACCGAAGTTCCCTGTCTTCAACGTCAGTCACTCGGAGGCGGAGCAGTTCGCCACGCGGCTGACCGAGCAACTCCGTCAGGCGGGGCAGCTTCGCGAAGGATGGAAGCTCGCCCTGCCGACGGAGGCCCAGTGGGAATACGCGGCGCGGGCGGGGACGACGACCAGTTACGGCTTCGGCGATGACGAGACGAAGCTGGGAGACCACGCCTGGTTCCGCGAGAATTCGGGCGGCAAGCCGCATGAGGTGGGCACTCGGCAAGCCAATCCGTGGGGCCTTCACGACATGCTGGGGAATGTCTGGGAGTGGTGTGCCGATGGGTGGGACGCCAAGCTCCCTGGGGGCGTCGATCCTCAGGTGCCTTCGGGGGCCCCGATCCGCGTGGATCGCGGCGGTGGCTGGGACTCCGGCGCCAGGAGCTGCCGGGCGGCGCACCGGTACGGGCTCACGCCGGGCATTCGGAACGACAACCTGGGGTTCCGCGTGGCCGCAGGTCTGTCTGAGCCATGATAGCGAGCAAGCAAGCAGACCCTGGAGCGGAAGCCGATCTGGGTCGCAGCGCAGCCGACCCGGTCGTGCCGGAGCGGAAGGGCGCGGCGGTGGCGCTCGACACATAAATACAAATACATATTAATATGATCACGTTTTGTCCACGAGGTGGACCGCTTTGGTGCCGCGTGGGGGACGACGCGATCAAACCCCACCGGGCAAATCAAATCGCACGCCCTGGGCGAGCGGTAGCTTTGTTCCGCGATTGATCGTGCAGGTTTGCCGCCGCATGTAGAGCTTCCAGGCGTCGGAGCCGGATTCACGACCTCCACCGGTCGCCTTTTCGCCGCCGAAGGCCCCGCCGATCTCGGCGCCCGAGGTCCCCATGTTTACGTTGGCCAGGCCGCAATCCGACCCTCCGGGCGCGAGGAAGCGCTCGGCCTCGCGCAGGTCGTTGGTAAAGATCGCCGAACTCAGCCCCTGGGCCACCCCGTTCTGCAGCGCGATCGCTTCGTCGAGGTCGCGGTACGGCATCACATACAGAATTGGCGCGAACGTCTCCTCGCGCGCGATGGCCATATCTGCGTGGGCCCGAACCAGCGCCGGCTCGACGAAGAAGCCCGGGCGATCCAGCCGCTTGCCGCCGCGCACGACTTCGCCCCCTTGCTCGCGCGCGCTCTGAAGGGCGCGACCCATCGCGTCGATCGACGCCTCGCGAATCAAGGGGCCCACCAAGGTCCCTTCTTCCCAGGGGTCGCCGATCGTGAGACTCGCGTAGGCCGCGTCCAGACGCTTCAGGAACGAATCATAAAGCGATTCGTGGATGATGAGGCGTCGCAGGGTCGTGCAGCGTTGTCCGGCGGTGCCCACGGCCGCGAAGACGATCGCGCGCAGGGCCAGTTCCAGGTCGGCGCTCGGCGTCAGGATCAGGGCGTTATTGCCCCCCAACTCCAGGAGCGATCGGCCCAGGCGCTTGCCCACCACCTCGGCCACGCGACTGCCCATCCGACAACTCCCCGTCGCCGAGATCAGGGGCAAGCGCGGGTCGGCGATGAGGCGTTCGCCCACGTTTTCGGCGTCGCCGCAGCAGAGCGTGAAGACGCCCGGATGACCATGACGCGCCGCGACCTCGTGGACGATCCGTTGGGTGGCGACGGCCGTGAGGGGCGTGAGTGGGGAGGGCTTCCAGATCACGGTGTCGCCGCAAACGGCGGCGAGGAGGGCGTTCCAGGCCCAAACGGCCACGGGGAAGTTGAACGCGGTGATGACGCCGATCGGCCCGAGCGGGTGCCATTGTTCCATCATCCGATGGTCGGGCCGCTCGCTGGCGATCGTGAGTCCATGAAGCTGACGAGACAGACCGACGGCGAAGTCGGCCATGTCGATCATCTCCTGGACCTCGCCCAACCCTTCCGACAAGATCTTGCCGGTCTCCAACGTGACGAGCAGACCCAGGTCTTGTTGATGTTCACGCAAGGCGACGCCGATTTGACGGACGACCTCGCCGCGAACGGGCGCGGGGACCGATCGCCACTTGAAGAAGGCTTCATGGGCCTCGTCGGCGACGCGGTCGTATTCGGCGACCGAGGCCGACAAGACGCGACCGAGCGTCTCGCCGGTGGCCGGGTTGATGGAGACCTGTTCGGGACCCGAAGGATGGTCCAAGCGCGAGGCGCCATGCACGCCCGATTCGACGGGGCCCATGCCCAGACGGGATAGAAGGTCGTTCCACATGGCACGGGCCCGAGTGAGAGAACCGGGGTGGTCAATCGCCTCTTGCGTCTTGAGGATACGGCGAGGGGCCTCCGGCCGCGAGTGGTGCCGGGACCCGGATTACCGCGCACGTCCCGCGCTGGGACCTTTCGGGACCGCGTCGGCGAGGCGATGCCGGCGAGTCGTCTTATGGGTGGTACTTGGCTCGTGCCTTATGCGGAAGTCCCACCGGCAGCCCGACGAGTTTCTCATGTCCACGCCCCGCGCATCGACCGTTCGACCGCTCACGATCTTCGACGCGATGACGCTGGTCGCGGCGGTGGCGGTGGGCATCGCGGTGTCGCGCGGGGTCGATGCCGACCAGGTCGTCTATCTCAATCGCGGTCAGCCGGCCCTGATGCCGCTGGCCACGCTCACGATGCTCCTGATCGAGTGGCTGCCCTTGCCCGCGGCCCTCTCGCTCGCGGTGCTGGGCTTGAATTGCAAGGCCCCGCGTCCGCCGGCCCGCCGGCTCGCCCGAAGGCCCGGCTTCGCCGCGTGCCTGGCGGTCTTGGTCGCGATGGTCGGCAGCCTGACGTTCCTCACACCCCTCACGTGGACGATCGGCCTGATCAAGACGACACACCACGTGGGCGAGGTCCTGCTGGAATTGCTGGCGTCGCAGATCGGGGTGGGCGTGGCGACGGCCTGGCTCTTGATGGCCCTGAAAGGGGCCTGGACGATCGGCCCAAGTTGGCTGGAACGATTGGGCGTTGCGCTCGGGGCCTTCTGGGTCTTCCTCACCTTGGCCTTCGGGTTCGTCGTCGTGATGGACATGTTGTGAGACGTCGATGTGACGCAATCACGTTTGGTTGAATTTTTGCTCGACATTGGCGGGCGTTTCTCTTAGGTTCTTTGGGGAATCATGATCGCGGGACCGGTCGGCCCGCGCTTTCAACTCCCGTCCCGGAGCTTCACGCGATGAGCGAGCCGATCCCAGCGAGTGTCAATCGCCGCGACTTCCTCCAGACCGGCGCCCTGGCCGCGGCGGCCACCGCCGCGATCGCTCCCAACGCCTCGGCCCTGGCGTCGCAAGACGCCCCCAAGGCCGCCGAAGGGCCGATTCTCCCCAAGCGGAAACTCGGCAAGACGGGCGTTGACGTCACGATCCTGAACCTCGGCACCTGGCGCAGCTCGGGACTGCAAACCATCGTGCGGGCCGCGTACACCAACGGCGTCCGCATGTACGACACCGCCAAGTCTTATGGGTCGGAACCGGGCATCGGCAAGTGGCTGACCGACATGCCCGAGGTCCGCAAGGAGATCTTCCTCGTCACCAAGGACACCCCGCGCTCGCCCAAGGAACTCATCAACCAACTCGACCTGCGCCTGGCTGACCTCAAGACCGACCACGTGGACCTCTTCTTCATCCACGCGCTGGGCGACCACGGCGTGGACCAGGGACTGGAATGGCCCAAGAGCAAGGAATTCAAGGAAACGGCCGAGGCCCTGAAGAAGTCGGGCAAGGCGAAGTTCGTGGGGTTCTCGACGCACCACGCCCGACGGGCCGAGATCATCCAGGCCGCCGCCGACGGCGGGTTCGTCGATGTGATCATGCTCCAATACACCCCCTGGCTCGATAAGGACGCACCGCTCAACCGCGCCCTCGACGACTGTTACAAGAAGGGGATCGGCCTCATTTCGATGAAGCAAGTGGCGGGACAATTCGCCGACAACAACGCCAAAGGGGGCGTGCTCGACGAAGTGACCCGGAAAGTGCCGATGCTCAAGGAACGCGGCCTGACCCCCTATCAGGGCCTTCTGCACGCGATCTGGACCGACGAGCGCATCTCGGCCGCGTGCGTCTCGATGCGCAACCTCGACCAGGTGAAAGAGAACTCGGCCGCCGCTCGGACGTTCAAGCCGCTTCAAGACGCCGAAATCCGGCAGCTTCGCGACGCGGTCCTGGCGCACGGCCCAACGCTCTGCGCCGACTGCGACGGCCGCTGCGCCCACGCGGCCGGGACGAAAGCGGCGCTCGGCGACCTGACCCGCTTCCTGACCTATCACGAGTTCCACGGCGACCGCGAGCACGCCCGGAACGAGTACGCCAAACTGACCGCCGAGGCCCGCGACTGGAAAGACGCCGACCTGATCGCGGCGCGCGAAGCGTGCCCGAATCGTCTGAACTTCGCCGAACTCATGCCCAAGGTGGACGAGTTCTTGGCGTAAGGTCGCGTGAGGAGAAGGCCCCGCGACAGGCAAGAATGCCTATCCACCGAATTCTCGCGATCCTCCAGGCCCAAACACGGGGGCAGACTTTCCTGTCTGCCCTTGAACCGCCTATGGCGCCGTGGCCCGTTTGGCGAGTTCGTCAACGTCGGCCCAGAGTTCGCGGCAGGCTTCCCTCTCCTTTTCGGGCAGCTTCGCGAGCGCGTCGGCGTCGCGGATGCCCGCGAGGTCCGGGTCTTCGCGCCAGTGCTTCATGATGCGCTCGACTTCAGCGCGGTCGGTGGGCCGGCCCTCCTCCAGTTGCTTCGTCCGAAGGGCGAGGTCGGCGCGGAGCCAGTCCAGGGCCCGCTTGAGGAAGTCGGCTCGTTCGTTGTCGTCGGTCGCCGCCGTGTCCCCTCCCACTCCGGAAGCGACCAGCGCGGCGAAACAAGCGGCGTCGTAGCGGTAACCGGCCTTCAGGTCGTCGGCCAAGATGGGGTCGGCGGCGAAGGCCTCGGCGAGAAGCCGGGCGCCCGTCTTGTTGAGCTTCTTGGTCCGGCACATCCGGGCCAGCAAGAGACGTTCCTCGTTGTCGCGCGGTTGGTGTTCCCCTTTCACGAGCGAGGCCAGGTTGGCCTCGGCGAGGGACATCGCTTCGGCCTGACGGACCCACTCGGCCGACGGAAGGCGCCAGTTCGCGCGTGAAGTCCCCAACTCGTGGCCTCGGCGCATCGCCTCCAGCGATTCGGCGAAGCGCCCCTGGCGAAAGAGGCAGTGTCCCAGGTTGCAATGGGCCTCCGCGAAATCGGGGTTGGCGCGGACCGCTGCGCGGAAGGCCGTCTCCGCCTCCTCGTGCCTTCCCCTGGAACCGAGGACGACGCCCAGGTTGTAGTGGGCCTCGGCGTACGAGGGCTGAAGTCGGATCGATTCGCGGAAGGCGGCCTCCGCTTCGTCGGGTTTGCCCTGCGCGGCCACGATCAGACCGAGGTTGTAATGGGCCTTGGCATCGTCGGGCTGAAGTCGGACCGACTCGTGATAGGCGGCCTTCGCCTCGTCAAGTACGCCACGCGCGTGGAGGTTCGTGCCCAGATTGAAATGGGCCCTGGCGAAGTTGGGCTGAAGTCGGATCGCCTCGCGGTATTCCCTCTCGGCCTCGTCGGTCTTCCCCTGGACCTGAAGGACGTTGCCGAGGTTGAAGTGAGCCACGGAAAGGGCCGGTTGGAGCCGGATGGCTTCTCGGAACGCGGTCTCGGCCTCGATGGGCTTTCCGGACGCGTCGAGGGCGTTTCCCAGTTCGGCGTGGGCCACGGCGTCGTCGGGTTTGGCGAGGACCACCTCCCGACAAACAGCGACGGCCCGTTCCAGGATCGGCCCTGCCTCGGCCGCTCGGCCGCGTTCCTTGAGGTGGCGTCCCAAACAGGCGAGGTGGCGCGGCACCTGGGGACGGCGCTCGACCAGGTCGCGGAAGACGGCCTCGGCCTCGGCGTCGCGGTTCGTCGCTTCCAGCACGTGCGCCAGCTCGTGCGCCAGTTGGGGACGGATGGCCCGAGCGACGGCGTATGCCTCGATCGCCTCGGCCCGCCGAGAAGGCGTCGTGCGTTCCAGTTGCTCACCCAAGACGTAGTGGACCCAGGCGTCGGACGGGTGTGGACCCGAAGCGCGTCGCAAGACGCGCACGGCCTCGTCCGGGTCGCCCGCGTCGGCGAGCACGTAGGCGAGCATGACCAGGCCCTCCGGCGCCCACGAACCCGCGTTCGCCTTCGCGGCGAGCGGTCGGGCCTGTTCGAGCCTTTTGCCCTTGTCCGGGATGGTCATGGTTGCGCGGAGCGCGTCGCGGTCGGGGTCGGGGTCGGCGACGCGGGCCGCTTCGACGAGTCTCGGCCACGAAGCGCCCTGGGGACCGCGCGCGGCCCGGACGCCGGTCCAGTGGTCCAACGCCGCGACGATCAAACGGCGCGCCGACGGGGGCCGCGCGGCGATCCGCGCGCCGACCTCCTTGGGGTCTTGACCGTCGACGTCCAGTCCGGCCGCTCGAAACGTCTCGGCGTACGCGGCGTCGGTTTGGGAACCATCCTCGTCGTCGGCCTTGGCCGAGCGGACGTCGAGCAATCGCGCCAGCAGCGTGCGATCGCGCTCGGCGGCTTCGGCGGCGGCGCGGGTCTCGTCTTGAAGGGCCTTCAATTGCCGGCGCGCGTCTTGGTCTCGGCTGCCGGTGAGGGCGGTCTCGGCCCCCTTCAGGGCCTCTTGGGCCGTGGCCCAGAGCGTGGGGTCGTCGGGGTTGGCCAAGGCTTGATCGCGGTGCAGGGTGGCTTCCCGCAAGGCCAGGGCGACTCGCGTCGCCGCGGCCTGCCGTTGTTGGAGCCAGTACGTGAACCCCAGGCCGCAAGCCGTCGAAAGGACCAGGAGAGAGGCGGCCACCACGGTCGTCAGGCGTCGTCGGCCCCGCTCCTCGACGCCGGCCAACTCGGCCCGACGCACCCGTTCTTGCACGCCGTTGAGATAAGCCGACAGAGCGTCGGCCACCGCTTGGGCGTCTCGGGGCCGGTCGCTCGCCTTGGGTGCGAGACAAGCCTTGGTGAGCGCGATCAACTCCAGGTCGGCCGAGCAGTGGTCGAGCCGAGAGATCGCGTCGGTCAAGTCGCCTTGGGAAGCCTTGAGTCGCACTTCGCTCGATCGGCCCACATACGGCGGGTTGCCGGTTAGGACCTCGCAGAGGATGGCGCCCAGACCGAAGACGTCGGCGCGGCGGTCGAGTAGGGTGACATCGCCGTTGGCCTGCTCGGGCGGCATGTACGCCGGCGTGCCCAGCATGGAACCGGCCTCGGTGTCGGTCCCGCGGCCCGACCCGGTGCTCCGGGCCGTCCGGATCGTGGTGCCGTCCGCCGGTCCCTCGCGCGGTCGAGTCGTTTCTTCCTCGTCCGTGGTCAGGACCTTGGCCAGGCCCCAATCCATCACCTGCACCTCGCCGAAGGCGCCGACCATGATGTTCGCCGGTTTCAGGTCGCGATGGATGACCCCCTTGGCGTGGGCGTAGGCGAGGGTTTGCGAGACCTGAAGCGCGATCGCGATGAAGCGGGAGAGGTCGGTGGTCGGGTCGGCGCGTTCCGCGAGCAGGGCCGCGAGGTTCTGGCCCTTCACGAGCTTCATCGTGAAGAAGGGCCGATCGCCAAACCGACCGATGTCGTAAACGGGCACGATGCCCGGGTGCTGCAATTGACCGCCGATCTGGGCCTCTTCGATGAAGCGTTGGGCCACGTCCGGGCGGTTCGCGTACTTCTCCAGAAGGACCTTCACGGCCAGGTCCCGACCGAGGTCCACATCGTGACCGCGCAAGATGGCCCCCATGCCGCCCCGCGCGATCTCTCCCGAAAGTTCGTAGCGATCGCCCGCCTGCTCAGGTGTGGGCATGGCGTCGGACTGGAACTTGACCTCCCAGCCGCTGTCCGTTTCCGCGTCATGCAGCAAGATCGGCCGGGTCTTGTTTGGGAGGGTGGAACGAGGTCGCGCGTGGTCGGCCCGGGCTCGCAGGTCGATGGTCTCGGTCGGCCTGGACGGGGCGTCGATGGTCTCGTCAGGATCGGACGATTCGTTCATCGGCGGTCCTCCGCGATTTCGGTCTTGCGCGAACCGTGACCAGGGCAGGGGCCTTTCTTGTCCGCGCTTCTCAAGGTGAACGAGATCATGAACGCCTACGAGCGCGGCGAGGGGCTCATTCCTTCGCCGGTAGGGCCGTCCTCATGGCGCCCGGTTGGCTCATCGTCGCCAGAGGGTGCGGAGAACGAATGCCGGGCGCGAACTGTTCCAACAGGGGCTCGGCCGCCACTTCCACGTCGAGGGACAACCGCGCGATCCGATTGCGGAAGAAAGCGTGAAAGGCGATCGCCGGGATGGAGACCGCGATCCCTTCCAACGTGGCGAAGAGGGCCGTGCCGATGCCGGCGGCCAGCTTGGCCGCGTCGGGCGTCGCGCCTGTGGCGGCCATCGCTTGGAAGCTGATGATCATGCCGTAAACGGTCCCGACCAGACCGATCATCGGCCCGAGCGTGCCGACGGTCGCCAGATACGTGGTGCGATGCTCCATGTCCATCGTCACGTCTTCGTTGACCAATTCCATGGCGCGCTGGGCCGCCGGGAAGCCTGAAGGCAGCTTGCGCACGCCCGCCGAGAGCACTTGGCCCAAAAACGACGACTCCTCAGCCGTGAGCCGATTGAAGGCGTCGGTGTAGCGTTTTTGGGCGAGCATGTCGGACAAGGCCCGCACCAGGCGCTCGGGGACCGCCACCGACTTGCGGAACTCGAGTGCCATCTGGATCACCAGGGCCACCAGATAGAACGACATCAACAAGATGACGACGCCGATTGGTCCCGACGCCCGAATGGCCCACTTCAGGATGCTGAGGCCCTCCGTTCGAGGTTCACTCGTCTGGGCCCAGGCCGGTCCGCTGACGGCCAAAAGGACGATCATCGCGACGAGGAGAAGAGCAAACCGCTTGCCGCTGCGAACCATGATGGGAAGACTCGGGCCGGGGCCGGAAGGGCGTGATGCGACGCCGGGTCCTGGAAAGAAAGGCGGAAAAGTCCCAGGATCGGCCGAGCTTCGATCTTAGTCCCTCGCGAAGCCGGGAACAACGCCTGCCCTGGTCTCGACGGGATGGCGCCCCTTGGATTTGACGCTGTTATGATGGGTGCCTGGAACAAGACGGGTCCCGGTGCGTCCCCATGATCGTCCCCAGCCTTCCCGAACGCGAGGCCGACCGGTTGGCCTCGCTGCACGCCTTGCGACTTCTCGACACGCCCGCCGAGGAGCGTTTCGATCGGATCACGCGCCTGGCCACGCGCATCTTCGGGGTGCCGATTGCGTATGTTTCGCTCGTCGACGCCGATCGCCAGTGGTTCAAGTCGCGCCAGGGGCTGCCGATCCTCGCGACCGGACGCGACATCTCCTTCTGCGGCCACGCGATCCTGGGCAAAGACACCATGGTCGTGCCCGACACGAGGCTCGACCCTCGCTTTCGCGACAACCCGCAAGTGGTCGGCGAACCCCATCTTCGCTTTTACGCGGGGCACCCACTCGAAGGACCGGGCGGTCACAACATCGGGACCCTTTGCATCGCCGATCGCGAACCGCGCGAGTTCAGCGAGAACGAACGTTCCGCCTTCCGAGAACTGGCCACGATCGTCGAACGCGAGCTCAACCTCGAAGACGTGATCCGCCTCCAGGACGAGTTGATCCGCGCCCGCGAGCAGACCGCCGCGTCGCTCCGGCAAGCCCTGAAAGGGCGCGAACGCCTCACGCGCGAATTGGCCGAGGCCGCGCGCTATGTTCGGTCCCTCTTACCCAAGCCCTTGAACGGGCCCGTGGCCGTGGATTGGTACTTCGAGCCGAGTTCGGAACTCGGCGGCGACGCCTTCGGATATCGGTGGCTCGACGACGACCACTTCGCGTTCCACCTTCTCGACGTGAGTGGTCACGGGGTCCGCTCGGCGCTGCTCTCCGTCTCCGTGATGGAGGCCTTACGCGGCCTTCCCGACGTGGACTGGCTCGACCCGGCCTCGGTCCTCGCCGGCTTGAACCAGGCCTTCCCCATGGAGCGGCACGGCCACCTCTATTTCACGATCTGGTACGGCGTGTATGATCGCCTGGGCCGGCGGCTCGACTTCGCGACGGCCGGGCACCCGCCCGCCCTCTTGATCGACCCCGATCAACGGGCCACACGCCTGGGCGAGCCGAATCCCGCCATCGGCATCGACGACGACTCCACCTTCCAGAGCGAGAGCGTCAAGGTCCCCAGGGGTTCACGCCTTTTCCTCTTCTCCGACGGCGTCTTCGAGGTCCATCATGTCGGCGGTCGCGTCGGCCGGCTCGACGGCTTTCTCGAAAGGCTGGCCGCGACCGCCCCGGCCCGCCATGATCCCGGCTTCCCCGCTCGAACGTATCATGAAGCCTTGGAGCGAGAGAGCCGCGAACGCCTCGCCGACGATTTCGCGCTCCTGATGCTGACCTTCCAGGAATGATCCGACCCTGACGAGGCCCCCAACGATGAAGCTCCGCTGGCGCGTTCGGGCGTTGATGATGATGACGGCCGTCACCGCTTTCCTCATGGCGGGCGCCCGGTTCTGGAAAGAGTCCGACCTGTACGCGAGTCAGGCGCGCTTTCACGCCAACGCCGAGCGGAAGCACCGCCAGGAAGCGGCGGAGAAGCTCGAATCCATCGGCGGCCGACGCAACTTCTTCGAGAAGCACCGGCTCGTCGTTTACGAGGAATCGACGGCCAAGATCGCGCTCCAACGCGCGAAACTCGATGCCTACCGCGACAATCCCGCCGTGACCGGAGCCCTCGCGCGACGCGTCGAGCGCCTTCGGGAAGACTTGGAACGGCGTCAAACCGCCTGGGACGACTGGCTCAAGGCGGAAACACGCGAGGCCGACGCCAAGGTCGCCGTGATCCAGGCCGAGGCCGAAGATCTCGTGTCCAGGGCCGAGGTCCACGCCACCCTGAAGCGGCGCTACGAGCGAGCGGCGCTCTTCCCGTGGGAGAGCGTCGGGCCGATCGAGGAATGACCCTGGGGCCGCCTCTCAGGTCCTCGGCGCGTCGTCCTTGTCGGGCAGGCCCTTGTGGATGGCCAAGTCGTAAAGCCAGGCGCCGGCCACGCCGCCCATCAGCGGGGCGACGATCGGCACCCAGAAGTAATAACCGTGGGACGTGAAGACCCCCAAGCCCCAGCCGAAGCAAGCCGAGGCGAGGCGAGGCCCGAGGTCGCGTGCGGGGTTGATCGCGTAGCCGGTGAGTCCCCCCAGTGACAGGCCGATCGCCCAGACAAGCGCGCCGATGGCCAAGGGCTCGACAAACCCGCCGGGCCCGGCGTTCCGACGATCGGTCAAGGCCCTCACGCCGAAGAGCAAGACGGCCGTGCCCAGGAACTCACTGAAAAGGTTGCCCGGCAATCCGCCGAATTCGGGAAACGTGGCGAAGACCCCCGCGCCGCCGACGAACGGCCCCGAGAGCTTACCGTCGATGAGTTGTCCTCGCGTGATCGCGTGCAGGGCCTCGAACTGGTCGAACGCGGCCGAGTAATCAAAGTAGACGAGGCTCGCGCCCACGAACGCTCCCGCGAGTTGGGCCAGACAATAGGGAAGCACGCGAGCGCCTGGAAACTCGCCGAGCGACCAGGAGGCGAAGGTCACGGCCGGGTTGAGGTGTCCCCCGCTCAGACGGCCGCTCACGAAGACGCCGAGCGTGACGGCCAAACCCCAGCCGGTCGTGATCACGATCCAATTGGCCTGCTTGTCCAGCAAGGCGACCGACGCCACGACACCGTCGCCCAGAAGGACGAGCAAGGCCGTACCCAGGAACTCGCCGATCAAGGCGCCGCGGAGAGGTTGCGGTGTCATCGGGCCTTTCCAAAAGGGGAGGGGGGGACGATCGGGACCAGGTCCTCAAAAGAGCGATTCAAGCACACGCCCTTCCGGGAGCAACGGGAAAGGGCGGCCTTCGCGGTCGACTGCTTCAGCGGCCGTCGTGCCCGTCGCCGCGCAGATGCTGCGGGCGATGTCCTCGGGCGCGACGGGATCATGCGCGGGATAGGCGGCCAGCTTGTCGGAACTGCCGAGCACGGTCCCGCCCCGAACGCCCCCGCCGGCCAACACGGTCGACATGCAGTGGGTCCAGTGATCGCGCCCCGCCCCGGAAACACCCCCCGATCGCGGGTCGCCGATCTTGGGTTGCCGGCCCATTTCGCTGGAGACCCAGACGAGGGTGCTCTCGAGCATGCCGCGGCCTTGCAGGTCCTCGATCAACGCGGAGAAGATGCGGTCGAACTCAGGCAGCAGGTCTTCCTTCAGGCAGGCGAAATTGCTGCCGTGAGTGTCCCACCCGCCGGCGCTCTTGCACTTCTTGTCGAGTTTCATGTCCTCTTGCCAGAAGACCGAGACGAACGGAACGCGCGCCTCCACCAGTCGCCGCGCGAGCAAGAGGGACATGCCGTTCACGGTCGGTCCGTAACGGGACCGGACCGCTTCGGGCTCGCTCGTCAGGTCAAACGCCCTCTTCGCCCGACTTGAGGTCAACAGCTCAAAGGCGCGGTCTTGCTGCTTCGAGTACAGCGAGGAGAGCGCCGGGCCCTGGAAGTCCTTGACGGCATCGTCCACCGCGCTGAGCAACGTGCGGCGCGAGGTCAAGCGATCGGCCGACACCTCGCCTTCCAAAGACAACACCGGAGCGGCGAATTCCAGGGGCCTTTCGGCGTTTCCGGTGACGTAAACGGGGTCGAACTCCAGACCGAGTCGGGCCGCGAACTGGCCGGGTCGCGTGTATTGAGGCGCCCCGGGTTTCTGCGGCAGAGTGATGAGCGAAGGCAAGTGGGGATGCGGCGTTCGACGCGAGCTGATCAAGGAACCGAGGAAGGGCCAATCGGTCGGCTGAGGCTTGCGGTCGTTGAGCAAGGCCCGAAAGGACGGGTCGGGAGCATGGCCGGTCAGATTGTAGTAATAGCCCGCGTGGTGATCGCCGGTGCCGCGGTCGAAGTGGCCGAGCGATCGGACGATCGCGAGATGATGGGCGACCTTCGCGGTGAGCGGGAGATGCTCGCAGATTTGGACGCCCGGTGCGGAGGTTGCGATGGGCCGGAACTCGCCGCGGACCTCGGCGGGGGCATCGGGCTTGAGGTCCCACATGTCCAGGTGCGAGGCCCCGCCACTGAGCCAGATCAAGATGACCGAGGAGGCGGGGGCGTCGCGCGGGGGAGAGGCGGTGACGCTTCTCGACGAGAAGAAACCGGCACAGCCGACACCGCCGACTTTGAGGAAGGTCCTTCGATTGGTTGGGTTGGTCCCCATGTCTTCGAGCCTCCCAAGACGCGACCCAATCTTGGCCTTCTCAACTCGGCGGACTTTCCGGAGTGGGGCCGTGTGCTCACTCTCCCGCATGCGCCAAGCGATCCGCGTGGTAGCTGCTTCTCACGAACGGGCCGCTGGCCACGTCGAGGAAGCCGAGTCCCAAAGCGATCCGGCCCAACTCATCGAACTCGTCCGGAGGTAGGTAGCGATCGACGGGCAAGTGACGCGGGGAGGGTCGCAGATACTGCCCCAGCGTGAGGAGGTCGCAGCCGACCTCGCGGAGGTCGGCCATCGTCTCCAGCACTTCCTCGGTCGTTTCACCGAGTCCCAGCATCAGACCCGTCTTTGTCTTCAGGTCGGGACGGGCCTTCTTGACGTGGTCGAGGACCTTCAGGCTCACTTCGTATTGGCTCTTGCGCCGAACGTGCCGTTGCAGTCGGGCCACCGTCTCCAGGTTGTGGTTGAAGACCTCCGGCGAGGCCGCGAGGACCGTCTCAATGGCCGTCGTGTCGCCGTTGAAGTCGGGCGTTAGCACCTCGACCAAGGCGCCGGTTCGTTCGCGGACCGCCAGGACACAGCGGCGGAAATGGTCGGCGCCGCCGTCGGGCAAGTCGTCGCGCGTTACCGACGTGATGACCACGTACTTCAGGCCCAGCCGCGCGCACGCTTCGGCCAGGCGCTCCGGCTCGTCATCGGCGACGGCCTCGGGCTTGCCTCGGGGCACCGCGCAGAAGCCGCAAGGACGCGTGCAGGTCTCCCCCAGCACCATGAACGTGGCGGTCTTGCGCGTCCAGCACTCCGACCGATTGGGGCACTTACCCGACTCGCAGATCGTTTCGAGTTTCAGGTCTGCGACCAGACGCGCCGTGAGGCCCAAGCCGCCCGATTCCGGGAGCGGGCGCTTGAGCCACTCGGGAAGGCGACGGCTTGACACGCTCCGGTTGGCGGGGCCGGCGTCATCCTCACCCAGCAGCGGAAGGACGGGGAGCTCAGTGCGGGCTTCATGCGAAGACATGCGCGGGGGCCTTCCTGCGGACCAGGGGGTGTCCCATATGAAGATGATGTCCATCGTACCCAAACGACGCCTCGAAGTGGCGCACCAGGGCCTCGCGGACCTTGGCCATCGGGGCGGGTCGTTGGCGACGTGATTCCATCGAGGTCTGATAAAGAGGATGACGGTCCAGCCCCGGTTCCGAGAGGAGGCTGAAGGGGCCAAGGTAGGGCCCGACATTGAGAGTGAAACCGAAGAAGGCGACCCAGCGATGCACGGCGATCCCAAGCGAGGCCACGCGCGATCGGCCGAGGAAGACGCCCGGCATGCCGGGAAAGGTCGTCCCTTTCAGGTCGAACTCGGCCAGGAGCCCGAGGAGTGTGCGCGTGAGGCGGTCGATGTGACCTTGAACGTCGAGGCCGAGGCGATCCAGGGGCACGATCGCATATGTGGCGAGCTGCCCAGGAACATGCAAGACGCAACCGCCCCCGCGATTGACCCAAATCGTCTCCAGGCCGCGGCGGTGGAGCCACTCGTCATCCGGCACGATGTGGGCCCGGCTGCCCGAGCGGCCGACCGTGATCGTCGCCGGGTGTTCGCAGAGGACAAGCGACCCCCAACCTCCTTCACCCAGGTCGTAGCGGAGGCGGCGCTGGAGGCGCTGAAGGTCGACGAAAGGCACCTCCCCCAGGAGGTAAACGTCGAGGGGACCGAATGGGGAGACCGGCGTCATCATGGCGCGCGTCGTCCGCCGTGGGCCTTCATCCATCGCGCCCGACGATCGGACCGCGACATGACTCAACTGTATAACGACGCGAACGCCGGCGACAAGGTCGGGCGAAGAGCGAGCGAACCGATGCGCGTTTTCCACTCACGGTACGGGGACGACCGGACTGAAGCCCAACAAGCGCCGACCGTGTTCCGTGTCTCCGTGGATTTGGAACAGGAAGCGCTGACTGACCGACTTGCGGAGGCGCTCGACCTCCTCTGGAGTGCGCTCCTTGATCGAGATCGCGCCACCAGCGCGCTTGTCGTGACCGCCGGCCTGGCCGATGCCATCAAGCGTGGTCCGCAAGGCCTCGCCCGCGTTCAGGCCGAGCTGACTGGTGCGCACTGAGAGCTTCATCATGTCCTCGAAGAGCCCGAGGCAAACGACCCAGCGCACCTTCTCGAAGCGGATCAGGAAATCAGCGATCTCGGCGATGAGGTCGGGCTGCGGGACGTTGCCGCACCAGCAAACGATCGCGTCTCCATAAAGGAAGGCGTTCGAGAGGGCCTGCTGGAAGGTCGCGAAATAACTCAAAGGAAGGCGCGGGTTGCGAATCTGGGCGAGGACGTCCTTGTCGGCCCTCGGGTAGAGCCAGACCAAGGCGCCGTCGTCGGCGGGACCGGCCTCGCGGGGATAACCCGTGATCTCCGACTCGATGCCGTAGAGCAGGGCGGTGGCCAGCATCGGCCCAACCGGGACGTGCTGCTCGAGAAGATACCCAGTAATGATCGTGCTCGTGGCCCCAAGCTCGGGCCGCAGGTCCACGAAGCCGACCCTCTCGAGCACGCCGCCCGTGTCGTGATGGTCGATCACGGCGTTCGGACACCGGGCCTCACTCGCGCGCCGGCCCGTGTGCGGCTGGGAATCGACCATCACCACGGCCGTCCCTTCGCCAACGACGACCTGTTCCAGCGGGACGACGGGGATCGAGAGCAAGTGGACCATGGCCTGGTTCTCGGCCCGGGCGATCAAACCGTCGTGGGTGAGCGTGATCGTCTTGCCGGGTTGCCGCGCGCGAAGCAGGGCGGCGAGCCCGAACATGGAGGCGAGCGCGTCCGGGTCTGGATTGACGTGTGAGACGAGGAGCACGTCGGAGAAGGGGGCCACCGCAGCGAGGAATCGCTCCGAAGGCCAAGGGGCCCGGGCGCTATCGGTCGTCGTGCTCATGGGACGTGACCTTCAAAAGGGCGCGACGCCGAGCGCGATGGGCCGTGGGCGTCCGTCCGTCTCCGAGTGTAAGCGAGTGGGATCGTCGAGAACAACGGTCGCGAGCGCGCCGCCGCGCGCCGAGAAGCCCACGATCCGCCCCACTGCCGCGTCCAGCTCCTCGGTCGACTCGTCGGATAGCACTTCGAGGAGCCTGGCCGGGAGCCGGTGCCGCTTATCCAGGCGCTGATCATGGCGCATGGTTTGCCGGTCAAGGCGAGCATTCGGCTGCGCACGATCATGGATGGCATCGAGACGGCTATGAAGCCGTTCAGCGAGCAGCGGGATGCGATTTTCAAGAAGTATGGGGTGCGCCCCGACGAGAAGCTGGGCGTGCTGGTGGTGGATCCTGAGGCTGAGCCGAGCGAGGATGTGGAGGGGCTCGACGAGGAGGGCCGGGCTGCGGCGGCCGACAAG
>CALLYK010000564.1 GCA_937858365.1 uncultured Isosphaeraceae bacterium
GACTTTTTGGCGTTGTTTTGATTGGCTTTGACCGATTTTTCTGTGGTTGCCATGATGAGAGTTCCAGGTGGGGAATTTTGCACACTAGGGTGATTTTACGGGATGAAGTCATGTTAGTCAAGATGGGGGCTTGGGGAATTCTCGGAATGATTGAGCAGGGTGTGATCAGGTCCTTGTCCCCAACGGGGCCCACTTGTGTGCCCCGTTGGGTCGGGGTCCCATCGCCGATTCGACCGCGTCCGTTGGTCAACCCCTTCGTGAAACGCTCTCGATCGTTTCTTCGAGCAACTCGTAGCCGATCTCGCTCGCCGATCGGTTTCATGGGGCCTGGTGCGTCGATGGATGTTGGACCGGCCCAGGGACCGCGGGGGCCTTTCGTGCTTCGATCATGGCCGAGAGGGCGTCTCTCGCGGCGATGAGTCGTCCCAACGCCAGGTGCTCGATCGCGACCGCGTCCCGTCCCGCCGCGACCGTCTCCAGCGTTGCGTACTCGGCGAGGTGTTCGATCGCGCGGAGCACCGGCGAACGGGGCGGGATGCGGACGATCCCCCGTCCAGGAGTCCAAAGATGGCCGCCGCCGTCCACGTCGACACCCCCCAACACGAGGCCGACTTGATCAATCCGGCGCCGTTGGCGGACCACGACCGAGACCGTCGCCTCGTGGTTGCGCGCGTCGATGGATTGCACCGTGATACTCACGTATTCAGAGGAAATGTTGAGCTTGTCGCCGTCTTCGAACGATTCCCCCTCGCGGAGGTCGGCGCGGGGCCCAGTCACCAGGGCGGGCTGGGCGACGAAGATTTCGGAACAAGGGCGGCCGTCTCCAGGGTGGGTGCCCCGGCGATGCACCAAAACGCAGTGAGCGGGTATCGCGGCGTCCCAAGCCTCTTTCGCCCGATATTCGATGGAGTAGGTCTGGCCGTGGACTTGGAGTTCCGCCGCCAACCAGCCGGACAGGTCGCGTCGGTGGAGCGGCCTGAGCTTGAAGAAGGCGCTTCCGGTCGCTGTGAAGACTCGCGTTGGGTCGAGCCAGCCCACGAGGTCCATGTTCACCGCGTTCAGGCCCGGCCCGAACGTGAAGTACTTCGAGCCCGGCGGCGTGTTCGTCCCGGACGTGTCGCGATAAACCGTGTAGGCGCTCATGATGTCCCATAAGTCGCCGTATTCGGCCGTCGACCCGACACGTCGGGAGTGGTTCAACCCGAGTCCGTGACCGACCTCGTGCGCGACCCCGGTCAGGTCGATCGTGAAAGCGGTGTTGCCGTTGGACGGGTCCCAGTTGAGGACGACCCCGTCTGGGCTGCCGAAGTAGTCCACCGGCTGATTGAAGACGTAAACGACCACGTCGAACCCGGTCAGGTCGTACTGATTGACCGCCGCCGCGTCGCGTCCCCATTCCTTGATCTTGGCACGACGCACGCCATTGGCGTACACGTTCGCTTGGTCCTCAGCCTCTTTCTTGCCGAGACCCGCGGCAAGTCCTTCCTTCAACTTCTCGTCCCTGGCCTTGGTCCAGACGTCCATCAAGTCTTGGTTGGTGTGACCATAATCGACCCAGTCGAAGACCTTGCTCGGGCCCAGGTCGATCTGGCCGTGCGACATCTCGTCGTAGTAGTCGACGAGGTTGCGGGTGCCTCGCCCCGCGTTCGTGAACAATTGCTCGGCGTAGTTCTTGGTCGGCAAGTCCGGCGCCCCGGTCATCCGGAGTAGCAAGACGGCGAGTCGTTTGATCATGAGGTTGACCTTCCGAATGGGGCCCAGGGGGCCTCGAGCCACACGAACGCGTGGTTGCTCACGAACACGAGGACCCGCGATCGCGAGACGGCGGGTTCGGTTGGGCCCGATCTGGTCCGCAAGAGCATAGACGCGATGGGCCCTGGGAATGAGTCGTTGCGCGGCGCCGATGTGCCGTTGAGGTTCCTCTTCGCGCCGATTGTGGTTCGGTTACAATCCCAGCCGATTGCCCGGGTCTCGCGCCTCCAGTCCGGGGCCAGTCCGCGAGGGAGTGCCACAATGCGACGGATCGCAGTCTTGAACCAAAAAGGCGGCGTCGGCAAAACGACCACGACGGTCAACCTCGGGGCCGCGCTGGCCAACGAGGGCCACAAGACGCTCGTCATCGACCTGGACCCACAGGCGCACGCGACGTTGCACCTGGGCCTCATGCCGGGCCGGTCGGGGCCGTCGATTTATGATGTCCTCACGCAAAACAAGCCGATGGCGGAGGTGCGCCGTGAGGTCGCCGAAGACCTGCACGTCGCCGGCAGCCACATCGACCTGGCCGCCGCCGAGGTCGAACTCATCAACACGGTCGGCCGCGAGATGCTCTTGCGCGACGCCCTCGACGCCGACCCCGAACAATTCGATTACGTCTTGATGGACTGCCCGCCGTCGCTGGGCATCCTCACGCTCAACGCCCTATGCGCGGCCAAGGAGGTGCTCATCCCCCTTCAGGCCCACTTCCTCGCCTTGCACGGTCTGTCCAAACTGCTGGAGACGACCCACCTGGTCTCCAAGCGCGTGAACCGCGAGTTGAAGGTGGCCGGGGTCGTCCTCTGCTTGTACGACTCCGGAACGCGCCTCGGCTCCGAAGTGATCGAGGACCTCGGTCAGTATTTCGGCAGCCCCAAACATGCGAATTCGCCCTGGGCCTCGGCCAAGGTCTTTCAAACGAGGGTCCGCCGCAACATCCGACTCGCCGAGTGCCCCAGTTTCGGTCAGTCGATCTTCCAGTATGCGCCGACGAGCCGCGGGGCCGAAGACTACGCCTCGCTCGCGGGCGAGATCCAAGGGCGAGCGCCCGCGGCCGTTTGGGCGGGCGAGCCGGCACTGGGAGGCGCGTCCACGCCGGACGCGACCGCCGCTTGACGCGCTGGGTGGGAATCGACGAGGCGGGCTACGGCCCCAACCTCGGCCCACTCGTGATGACGGCCGTGACGGCCGAGTCGCCCGATGATCGCGAACCCGACCTTTGGCGTGACCTCGCCGGTCGAGTCTCCCGAGTGGGAGGGACCGAGCAGGCGCTTTGGGTCGATGACTCCAAGGCCCTCTTCACGGGACGAACGGGACGGACCCGGCTTGAGGATGCCGCGCTGGCGACGATCGCCGCGACCGGCCGTGCCCTGCCAACGAGTCTCAGCGCGCTCTTTGAGGCCGTGGGAGCGGGCTCGCTCGCGGACGTCGAACTCGACCGCTGGCTCTCGGGCGAATGCGCCTGGAAGGCGCCTCCAAGGTCGACGTATCCCGACATGAGTTGCGATGCCTGGCGTCTGGTCGATCTGCGATCGGTCGTGATCGGCCCCGAGCGCTTCAACGCGGAATTGAGCGGGGCCGCGTCGAAGGCGGTCGTCCACTTCGGGGCCTTCGCTCGGCTCCTGCGATTTCATTGGGAAACGTCGGGCCTCGACGTCGCGACGCGCATCCGAGGCGACAAGCACGGCGGCCGGAACTTCTACGCGGGACCGCTCAGTGATGCGCTGGCCGACTCGTGGGTCACGCCCGAGGTGGAAGGGCCCGACCTCAGCCGCTACACCATCAAGGGTCCAGGCCGCGCGCTCGCGGTCGAGTTCCGCCCCAAGGCCGACTCCCACGACGGCCTCGTGGCGCTTGCCTCCATCATCAGCAAATTCCTACGCGAAGTTTGGATGGACGAATTCAACGCGTTCTGGCTCAAACATGTTCCCGGCTTGACTCCGTCGGCGGGATACCCGGTGGATGCCGCGCGGTTCCGCAAGGAGATCGAATCGGCGGCGAAAGAACTTGGGCTCCCCGCCGAGCTTTGGTGGCGCCGGAAGTAGGCGCGTCGATGACCGTTCGGCCCGTTCAAGCTGAATGACCCGCGCATCATCGCGCGCTGGGCCAGAAGAAGATCGTTGCCAGAAGCAGGGCCAGAAGGAAGACCCAAAGCCCGATCCAGACCTCCTTGGTCCAGCTTGTCGTCCGTTCCTCCTCGTCGATCACGACCTCGGTGGCGATGATGCCGTCGTCCCAATCCTCGTCGTCGTCATCCGCGAAGGGCGGGGCCCACGATTGCGCGAGCAAGACGCGGGCATCGGCCAGGAGCGTCCGGGGGACTTGCAGCTTCACGCCCCCGGTGGCGACCTGATAGAGCACGCTTTCCGCCATCCGCGCGCCGGCCAGAAAAGTGGGGATGCCCTCGGCCTCGAGGCGCAGACGCGCGGCGTCGGCCGCGATCGGATGGGGATAGCTTTGAAGCGTGACCCAGTCGAACGGGACGCCCGCGGGCCAAACGGGTTCATCACGCGGCGGTGGTCCCAGCGGGAGGTCGTGCTTGGGACATGGCTCGCCCACCGCGATGGGCCAGAAGGTCTCGCAGGTTGGGCAATGGCCCTGCGACTCCAGGTGCTCGCCGCACTCCCGACAAATCGCCCCGTCCGAATCACGGGCCTTCAGACACCGAGGACAAAACCGAGGGGCGTCCGTTGGGCCACGGGCTTCTTTCAACATCGGGCACCACTCCCAAGGCCATCGCCAAGGCCGTTGGAGCATCATACGGGACGGGACCAGAAACCGGGAGCCCGGACCGAATGGGGCCCCCGCGAGCGGTCTTCCGGTCTTGCCCCAACCCGATGTCGAGTTCGTGGTGGGCGCTCCCTAGGACCGACATCGAGAGTTCATCATTGTTAACTACCATGATCTTCATATTCAACATGACTTCACTCGCGGGGCAGGGGACCGAACGAATGACGAGACCCGGGTCCACCGGCCGTTGGTCGGGCAAGGCCTGGCCACTCGGAGGCCGGCACGGGAGTGGGCCATCGCGTGGGCTCAATAGGCGTCGCCGCTGATGACTTCACCGCCGGCGATGGTCCCCAAGGAGCGCCAGGTCGGGCCGTTGATCGTGTCCTTGAGGAACTTCACACTGCCGTCCCCCATGAGCACGTTCACGCCGCTCGGGTGGTAACTCCGGGCGGTGATCGCGGCGAAGGTCGGACCGCCTTCTTCCTCGCGCTGGGCGATCAGGTCAATGTCCGCGTACGCGATGCCGCCGAACGCGCCGGGGGTCTTCCGGTTCGGGGTCCATGCGGTGGTGAACCCGGACTGGTTGACGTTGCCGTCTTCCCATTCGGCGTGTCCGGCGTCGGGCTTGATCTCTCCGGAGCAGGTCGTGTACTGGGCGATCGTCGCCGGGTTCGCCGATGTGTCGGGCCGAGGCGGGCCGCTCACGGGCTGAAAGAGCAGACCGGAACATTTGCGAAGATACGGGAATCGGCTTTTGACCTCGGCAACGAAGAGGGTTTGACTCATGCCGTCGGTCAGTTCGGCGAACCGTACGGAGACATTGGTGCGGAAGGGAGATTGCGGCGGCACCGACGAGACGCGTCCGCCCCAGACGTACCAGTCGCCCCGATTCACGCCGTAATTCGTGTTGGCCCGGTTTACGCCATCATCGACGAATATGGTCCTGTTCAAGGGGTCGGATGGGCAGAGGAACGTGCTTGTGAGCAGGCCCATCGCCGTGATGTTCGCTTCGTGCTCGTTGGGCAGAAGGAAGTTGCAGGAGTTGAAACCGTTTTGGCCTTCGAGTTGGGGCAGGATGCGTGCCAAGGGGCCCCAACCGCCGAAGACGGGCGAGTTCCCAGGCCCCCAAGTGACGATGCACGCGACCGGCAAGACCGAGTGGCCACTCTCGTAGTTGTGCAGGGCCAGACCGATTTGCTTGAGGTTGTTGGTACACTGAATGCGTCGAGCGGCCTCGCGTGCTTGTTGCACGGCCGGCAGTAAGAGGGCGATCAGCACGCCAATGATGGCGATGACGACCAGGAGTTCGATCAACGTGAAGCCGTGCTTCTTGCTCATGGGACGGACCTCGGGCGAGAGGGACAATGGGCCCGTGCCGCAACTCCTCGGCAAAGGCGATGCCGCGCGACCTTGGCGACGTATCATGATGCTTGACATTGGTTTGCGTTCCTCACCGTGAGGACCCGACCGTCGTCGACGGCGGTTTTCTCGCCGGGATCGGCGTTTTCTTGTCCACGCGGGCCCAATCCAACCGGGACCTTCCTTTGCGGTTATCGCTCCGAAATCAGGTCTTGGTCCCGCTCCTCGCCATCCAGGCGCTGACCGTCTGCGCCATCACGGCCGCCACCGCGACCCTGGCCGCGCGCCGGGGCGAGCGCGAAGTGATCGACCGCTTGAACGGTGTCGTCGACGCCCTCGGCCACGCCAATTTCCCTTACACGGCGAGCGTCCTCGCCAGGATGCACGGCCTCTCGGGCGCCGAGTTCGTCGCTTACGGGAACGATGGGCGGGCCCTTGATGCGAGCTTCACGGGCCTCAAAGGGCCGCTGCCGGCTTTCTCCTCCATCCCGCCGACGGCCCGACTGGACTCTCTCGGGCGGGCCCCCAAGGTCGAGTTGGATGGCGTCCGTTACTTCGCCGTCCCGATCAGGCCGCCCACCGGCCAGCGCGGGACGCCGCTGTTGGTCCTCTACCCTGAGACCAGTTGGCAACAGGTACGACGCGAGGCGGCGACATCTCCGCTGCTTCTCGGCGGGGCGTCACTGCCTCTCATGGCGTTGGTCACGAGCTGGACCGCTCACCGTATCAGCCGCCGGATTGGGGCGGTGAATCGACAAGTCGCCCGGATCGCGGCGGGAGACTTCGCCGGTCTCGACACCTGCCCCGAGGGGGACGAGATCGCGGACCTCATTGGCTCGATCAACGCGATGTGCGCTCAGTTGCGCGAGATGAGCCGGACCATTCAGCGATCGGAGCGCACGCGCCTCCTGGCCCAGTTCGCGGCGGGCTTGGCCCATCAAATGCGAAACGCCCTCACCGGGGCGCGCCTGAGCATCCAGTTGCACGCTCGGCGATGCCTGGGCCCAAGCGACGAGAAGAGCCTGGAAGTCGCGCTCCGGCAGATCACCGTGACCGAGGAGCAAGTCCGAGGTCTCCTCTCTCTCGGCCGCGTTGAGCGGCAGCCAAAGAACGCGTGCGACCTCATGGTCCTCGTGCGCGAGATCGCGGTCCTTGTCGGCCCGGCGTGCGAGCACGCCAAGGTCGCCCTGCACGTTCGCGGTGAGGAAGGCGCCCCGACCGTGCCGGCCGAGGAGGCGGGACTGCGGGCCGCCGTGCTGAACTTGACCCTGAACGCGATTGAGGCGGCGGGTCGCGGGGGCGAGGTCCGACTCGAACTCCTGCGTGAGGGGGAGGCGGTCGTCATCGTCGTGAGCGACACGGGCCCAGGGCCGCCCGCCGGCCTCGCCGAGTCCCTCTTCGAGCCCTTTGCGACGAGCAAGCCGGAGGGCGTCGGTCTGGGCCTGGCCATCGCCCGCGAAGTCGCGGAACGGCACGGCGGCAAACTGACCTGGACTCGCGAGGCGGGTGAGACCCGGTTCCGTCTCGAGGTCCCACAAGTCCGTGAACACGAGAGGGGGCCCGCATGAGTCGCATCCTGATCGTCGACGACGAGGCCGGCATCTGCTGGGCCTTCCGCGAGTACCTCACCGACGAGGGGCACCAGGTGGCCGTCGCCGCTTCCGCCGAGGAGGGCTTGAAGCTCGCCGAGACTGGGCCGCTCGATGCCGTCGTGCTCGATGTTCGCCTGCCCGGTATCGACGGGATCTCGGCCATCCCGGAGTTCCAGCGCCGGATCGGCCCAGCGCCGATCGTGGTCATCACCGCCTTCGGCAACCTGGACACGGCCGTCCGAGCGATGGAGGGGGGCGCGTTCGACTACCTCGTCAAGCCGTTCGACCTCGACCAGGCGGCGACCGTGGTGAAGCGTGCCTTGGAGAAGCGACCCGCCGCCGGACGCGCCGACGGGCCCCCAACGGCCGCCGGGGCAGGGCCCCTCATCGGCTCGTCGCCCGCGATGCAGGCCCTTTTCAAGAGCATCGCGTTGGTGGCGCCGACCGACGTTCCCGTGCTCGTGACGGGTGAGAGCGGCACCGGCAAGGAACTGGTCGCGCGGGCCATCCACCAGCACGGCGCTCGTCGGGGCGGTCCGTTCGTGCCGATCTGTCTGGCCGCCCTCAGCCCCGGCCTGATCGAACGGGAGCTCTTCGGGCACCTGAAAGGCTCATTCACCGGGGCCGTTCAAGACCGCAAGGGCCTTCTCGAACTGGCGACCGGCGGGACCGTGCTCCTGGACGAAATCGGCGACGTGCCGCCCAGCCTCCAAGTGAAGCTCCTGAGGGCCCTGGAGCATCGCGAAGTCACGCCCGTCGGCGACGCTCGCCCCAGGCCTACCGACATCCGCGTCGTCGCCGCGACGAACCGGCCCCTCACGGAGCTGATGGCCACCGGCCAGTTTCGCGAAGACCTCTTCTTCCGCCTGAGCGTCTTCCCCATCCATCTCCCGCCGCTCCGCGACCGGCGCGAGGACGTCCCCGCCCTAGCCGATCACTTCCTCAAGCAGACCCGCCTTCCCGCGGGGGCCGACACTCACCTGACCGCCGACGTGCTGGAAGAACTCGCTTCCCGGCCATGGACCGGAAACGTGCGTGAACTCCGCAACACGATCGAACACGCGGCCATCGTGGCCCGAGGCCGGACGATTTGTCGGGAACACCTCCCCAAGCCGGCCGTGGGCCCGTCGGGGACCGCCACCGCCACCCAAGACGCGATCGGCACGCACCTGGCCGCTTGGGCCCGACGTGAGACCCATGAGCGTCGCGCCCAAGGCGGCGAGGCCAACCTTCACGAGCGCTTCCTCGCGCTGACCGAGCCCCATCTCCTCAGGGCCGTCCTCAACGCCTGCCGGAACAACCGGGCCCAGGCCGCCGAAATGCTCGGCATCCACCGCGCGACCCTTCGTCAGAAACTCTCCAAATATGGAATTGATTAGTTTGACGGAATTCATCATGTTCGTTGATGGCGATTTTTCCTATCGACATTCAGCGGGCGCTTCAACCGGCAAGTTCGTCATGATCGCCCCAGTCTTCCCCTCTCGCGTCGACTCCGACTTGCGGAGGGACCGCCGATGTCGCACGATCGAGTGGTCCGACTGACAAAGGCCCGTACCCGATCGCCCCCTTCGCGCTTCCAGACACCGCGAGGCCGCCGTGCTCCGCTCGCTCTCTTCCCGCTTGGTGGCCGCTTACCTTGTGTTCGGTCTGCTGCCGGTCGTCGCGACGATGTCGGTGTCACTGCGCGCCACCGAGCAATTGAAGGAGCGTCAGGCCCGAGTCGTCCGGCGCTCCACGCAATTCATCACTCTGGCGATCGAGCGGTCCCCCTTTGATGAGGGCCGCATCAAGGAGCCATTCACGCTGCCGACGAACGGCATCTCATCCGACGCCTTCGCGAGGCTCTTCGAGCAGACCGCTCGCGACTTCGAGTTGGGGCCTTCGGGGCGGATCGCGTTCATCGGGCCCGACTTGAAGGTTTTGGCTGCTCACAGCGCGGCCGATCGGACCCCTGGGTTCCTGGAAGGGCGACTGGTTGACCAGGTTTACATCGATCAGGTTCGACCCTTGCAATCGCTTCAAAACGAGGGGCGGCAACGACCCGAGTCGGGCGTCATCGAGATGACGGGGCCCTCGGGCCCCGAAGTCGTCGGCTACACGTCGGTCCTCTATCGGCTGACCGACGGCGGCCAAGGGCTCTTCGTGTGCGTCAGCGCCGTGCCTCGCGACTCCGCCTACGCGGCGATCTACCAGGTCCAATACATGACCCTCGCCGTGGGCCTAGCGTCCGCCAGTCTCATCGGGCTCCTCTTCTGGCTCGCCGGCCACAGGCTGGTCCGACTCGTGAGGGGCGTGGGGGGGGCCTCACGCGAGCTGACCGCCATGAGTCGCGACCTTCAAGGTGGCGCCGAGCAACTCTCGCAAGGGGCCACCGAGCAAGCCGCGACCTTGCAGGAGATCGTCTCGAGCCTTCAATCGGTCGACAACAACGTCCAGAGCAACGCCGACCATGCGCGACAGACGGCGCTCTCGGCCGAGGACGTGCTCGTCTTGACGGAGCAGGGGGGCCAGACGGTGCGGGAGACGGTCGAGGCGATGCACCAGATCGCCCAAAGGATCAAGGTGATTGAAGACATCGCCTCTCAAACGAACATGTTGGCGCTGAACGCGGCGATCGAGGCGGCCCGCGCAGGGGCCCAGGGGAAGGGTTTCGCCGTGGTGGCCAGTGAGGTCCGAAAACTCGCCGAACGCAGTCAGACGGCGGCCCACCAGATCGAGGCGCTCGCCGATTCGAGCGTCACCGTATCCGAGAACGCCGGGACGATTATCGAAAAGATCGTGCCGATGATCCGACAGACCGCCAGCTTGGTGAAGGAAATCGCGGCGGCCTCTCAAGAGCAGCGCTCGGCCACTCATCAGATCAACATCGGTATCAAGCAGCTGGACCAAGTGGTGCATCTAACGGCCACCGCGAGCGCCGACCTGGCGAGAACGGCCACGCGCACGGCCGCCCAATCGGCCGCCCTGGAAGGCATGATCGCAATCCTCGACGCCGGGACGAACCGAGCAAGTCAAGCCCGACCCGCCCGATCAGCCTCGGCCTCAAACGAGGGCAACGCCCTCCCCACCACCGTCACACGCGGCGGGACGTCCCGGTCGGGAGTCTCCCCGGCCCGAGGCGGCGTGTCCATCCAGCTTGACGAGGACAAGCACTTCGAACGCATCCCCTGAGCCGACATACCCCGGACCCGCGACGGTCGTACTCGACCCAATCGGAAACCGTTCGGGAAGGTCCCTTGACCCGCTCCGACGGGCCGGCCGCCGCGAGGGGCTACCGCCCGCGATCAGAGCGGCGGGACAAACACGGGCAAGACCGGACCGATCCCGACAGCAGCTCCAATCCCGGAGAGCAAGCCGACCAGCCAGCGACGCTCCGCCGGCGCCGTCAAGTGGGCCGACAAGAGCAACAGTGGCACCGACACGCCGACCCAGTACGCCGCGCCAACCGCCAGGGTCCCGAAGTACACCAGGTTGGCCAAGCCAACCAACATGGCCACATCGGCCAGCCGACAAAGTCCCATCACGGACAGCTCAACGATCAAAATGCCAACATATCCGGCGATTACGTACGCGAGCGGACGCAGCCGTTGCGGAGGCGCCGAGACCGGCCACCAGCGTTCGCGTCGCTCGGCGGGTACGTCAGGCCCCTCGGCGTCTCCGAGCGCTTTTCGGACGGCCGCCCAACCAAAATGGCCGCCGAGTCCAAGATAGCCGAGCACGTTCAAGCCGACCAATCCCATGAAAATATTCGCGGTCCCCTGATACCAGAGTTGATGATCGACCAGCGACTCCTCGCGCTTCTCGATCTCACGCTGTGCCTGATAGGGATTCATATATTCATAACGTGAAATGCGTTCCAGGGAACCCATCTCTTTGTAGAGCGTGAATTGCGTGATCAGATGGACCCCTAGCATCAACAGGCAAGCGCCGGTCAGCCAGAGCTGAAGGCGAAGCAGCTTCCACCAAGTTGGTGGGTCGTCGGCGTGGGGGTCCCACGCGATCGGGGTGAATCCGCCCGCGCTTGGCCGACGAGGTCGCGCGAGCGAACCGGGCGCGCGCCCCCGGTCGGGCAAGCGGTCCTGGACGTCGTCGGCAAGGGAACTCGGCCGGACCGCGCCGGCGTCCCGTAGGGCATAACTGGTCGACTTGTCTTCGTCGAGGTCCGCGAGGTCAACGGTCTCTCCGGTGGGCTCAGCGGCTTCTTCTTGCAGGCCGAACGCAACGCGGACGACGCCGGCGAGAGCGGGGAACCGCGCGAGGTAGGCCCCGAGGGTGGCCGGCTCGCCCCGTCGGCGGCGGTGTTCCCGATCGATCGGCAGGAGTCGGCGAAGGACTTGCTCGCGACGATCCTCGGGCAGCCAATCGACATAAGACTCCAGGGCGGGCGCCGGCCCTCCCGCCCAGGAACCCCATTCCCGCTCGAGCTGTTCCGCCAGTTTCTCGACAAGGGCGTCAACCGTGTCCGCCATCGGGTGCCTCGCTCACACACGTTTTCGTGATTGACCGCCAGAGGGGTTTCGGATCGTTCTCGGACCGAGACCACTTCAACCCGCGCCCACCATCTTGCGACCAATGGAGTAGGTCAGGCCAAATCCGCCGAAGATGTTCAGACCCACGATCACGATCGTGATGAGCCCGGCCACCACGGTGGCCCAGCGGGCGATCGCCTCGCGTTGCGGCGAGCTCGGCGGCGGCTGGTCGCCGAACCCCGCCCGCATCAGGTCGTGGGCGTTCCACGCCCGCCTGGCCACATGAAAGTGGAACCGGATGAACCCCAGGAACACCAAGCCCGAGACGGCCAAGACGATCATGAGCGGCAAGCCGACGGAAATCGAGCCCTTGGCGATCAACCCCAGCCCCATGCCGACAGCCGGCCAGATCTGGGCCCAGCCATAACCGGCCAGTGTGATCGCCGCCGGATGGGCCATCTGAGGCCATTTCAGACGCCTCATGGCCAGGGTCATCAACAGCAGCCAGCCCAAGACCAACATGGGGTAGCCCAGCCCCAGGATCAGCGACGTCCAGGAAGCATCTCGGTTCGAACCAAGCCGCAGGAGTTGTGGCATGGTCGCGAGGGCAAGCACGATGAAGTAGACGAACCAGATCAGCGTCATCCGAGTGCCGATGCGCCCCGCCTCCTCCTCGAACCAGCGAGAACGCAGGTCGATCCGGCCGTCGGCGTCGAGCGCCCGGATCGCGACGCCCGTGAGCTGGTATGTCGTTCGGTCGAAACGGAACCGCCGTTCACCTCGAAGGTCGACCACCGCGTTGGCCTCGACAAGTGCGCCGCGATTCGCCAACAGTCCCTCGGCCGCTCGCCTCGATGCCTGGTCGATCGCGACGGGGCCGAGCACCTGGTGCCGGGTCGCGGGCGCCTGCCGCAGTAGGACCACCGGTGCCGGCGCTTTCGGGACGGATCGTGGTCGATCGACCGGCGTGTCGATCGCCAACTTCGTCGCGCCCACGATCGCGTCTCGCCAGGCGGTCGCCTCTTCGGGACGTTGGAACAGGAACTCGAGATCGATCGGCGGTCCCTCGGCGGGGGTTGCTCGAAGTCTCAAGGCGCGTCGGCGGTGGATTCGGGGCGTGTCCAGGACCTCGAGCGGCCATTCGGCCACGACGCCGCCCGAGTTCACCCAGAGGGAGCGCGGCGAGAGCGTCAGGTATGCCCGGTCCACCTCGCGAGAGCTGGATCGCGGATCGGGTCGGCATTCCGCCTCGCGAAGGACCATCGGGGCCGCCGGAGCATCACTGAGGAACCGGCACCCCAGCGCCCTGGCGAGTGCCTCGCACGACGAGAACCGATCGGTCGGTCGCTTGCTAAGGGCCTTCAGGATGGCCGCCGCGACTTCCTCGGGAAGATCGGGGACGAGGCTACGGGGATCGGGCGGCGGCTGCTCGCGATGCATCCGCAACAATTCCTCAACGTTCGTCCCGACGAACGGCCTACGGCCGGCGAGAAGCTCGAAAGCGATTAGGCCGAGGGCGTATTGGTCGGCTCGACCATCGATCGGCTCGCCGGCCGCTTGCTCGGGTGCCGCGTAAGCCGGCGTGCCCGCGAAGCTCCAGCGTTCCTCGCGATCGAAAACGCGGGCCAGGCCCAGGTCGAGGACCTTGGGATGCCCCTCCGGCGTGACTCGGATGTTCTCGGGTTTCAGGTCGCGATGCACCACCCGCCGGGCGTGGGCGAAGTCGAGGGCCTGGGCCACAGGCGCCAGCAGGAGCCTCGCTTCTTCGAGCGGAAATCGACCCCGTCTCTGGATCAGCTCGCGAAGCGGTTCACCCGGCACGAATTCGAAGACGGCGTACGGCAGGCCCTCGTGGAAACCGAAATCGAACACCGAGGCGATTGCCGGCTGAGAACGCAGGCCGGCGCCGATTCGCGCCTCATCGTGAAACAACTCGCGCAACACCTGGTCCTGCTCGGCCGAACGGCCGAGCCTGGGTGGCAGCATCGCCTTGATCGCTACCGGCGAGTCCAGGACCCGGTCATGCCCGAGGAACACGACGCCCATGCCACCGCGACCGATTTCCCTGTCGAGTCGGTAGCGATTTCCCAGGACCACTCCCGGCATGAAGACCGCGAGGGCGCTTGGGAACGGAGGCCCTGGCGGGACGACTTCCCCAGCGTGCATCGCCACGTAGGTAAGCGTGCGGTCCTTCGCGCCGAACGACGCGGTCTCGTCAATCTCGTCAATTCGAGATGAACTGGGGTCGGCCATGACTGGTCCTCGGATTCGACGATGTCCCGTCGGTCTTGGTAGTACCGGCGGCCCACGAGTGCTTTTTGAAACTAGCCCGGGGCCGACGACCGGGCAAGTCTCCTGTCGGGACCACGACCATCAATGTCAATGAATGGAGACGTCCCTGACTCGGGTCGGGCTTCGCGGCCCTCGGGGGCCGTGGGGGTCCAGGGTGGACCCCAGCCCAAGCCGAGCGGACGGCCCTCGGGCCCAGGCGTCGTCGCCGAAGGGGCGGGGACGGTGAACGAATTCGTCTCGCTCCGAGCGGCGCTTCGACACCCAAGGGTACGCAAGCGTGGCGGGGCCCTATGCGGTGGGAATGGCGATATTGTGGTGGACCTCCTGCACATCATCGCAGTCGTTGAGCATGTCTAGCAGCTTTTCAAATAAGGTCATGTCTTCCTGGCTGAGAACATGACTTGCCTTCGGAAGAAATCGAATCTCCTGGATGTCCAGCTCCAGGCCGGGGAACGCCTCGAGAAGGGCCGTCTTCGCCTTGAAGAACTCGGCGGGGGGGGCGAAGACGGTGATGATGCCGTCCTGTCGTTCAATCTCCTCGACGGCGACGTCCGCGGCGAAGAGCGCCTCAAGCACCTTCTCCTCGTCGTCGCCCTGGAAAGAGAGCACCGCCAGGTGGTCGAACGACATCACGACGGACCCATTGGCGGCCAACTTGGACCCGGTCTTATAGAAGCAACCGCGGACGTCGGAGATGGTGCGCGTTGGGTTGTCGGTAAGACAATCGACGATGAGCAGGGACCCTCCGGGACCGAACCCCTCGTAGCGCGCGGCCTGAAAGTCCTCGCCGCCCGTGCCGGCCGCCTTCTGGATCGCCTTCTCGATCACGTGGGTCGCGACGTTGTCGCGCTTGGCCCTCTCGATGACGCTGCGCAGGGCGGAATTGGAGTCCGGGTCGGGCACGCCGTTCTTGGCGGCCATGTACAGTTGGCGCCCATACTTGGAATAGAGCTTGGATTTCTGGGCGGCGGTCTTGAAGATCGTTTCCTTGCGCTTCTCAAAGATCCGTCCCATTCGGGTCCCCGCCTTTCCCTATCCTGCAGGAGCCAGGTCACGATTGGTTGGGCCCCATCCCCATCATTGTAGGAGAGGCCCCTTCGATTGCAATGCGAGCCGCCCGCCTTGTTTCGCCCGCTCATACACAGGAAGGTCCGTCATGCGGTAGACTTCATTATTATTTATGTTGTTATATAATTTACAATAATGTATAAAATGCTCAAGTCGCTTAGGACCGGGGGGCCAATCGTCGCCCCGGCGCCGCCCGCTCGGTTTCGTGACGGCCGGCCCGTTTCAAGGGGGTGCGTCGCGCCTTTATAATCGTCTTGGTTCGGTGGTGCGGCGTCCGCTTTCCCCCGAAAAACACATATTGGTCTCATCTCATGAATACCCTTCGCTTCAAGCTCGACTATGGCCGGACGGGCCTGGATGTCGTCCTGCCCGCCGATCGGGTCGTTGGGCCTTTGGAGATCCGGCAGGCGCCCCCGCTGGAACATCCCGACCTGGCCGTCATCGAGGCGCTGAAGGCCCCCATCGGCACGCCGCCCCTTTTGGAGTTGGCCCGCGGCAAGAAGAACGCCTGCATCTTGGTTTGCGACATCACCCGCCCGGTCCCCAACGAGACCCTGCTCCGGCCGATGCTCCGCACGCTCCATGAGGCGGGCATCGCGCGCGAAGACGTCTTGGTCCTCGTCGCCACGGGCCTTCACCGACCCAGCACCGAGGCCGAGCGCGTTGAGATGCTCGGCATGGCGATCGCCGCGACCTATCGCGTGGAAGACCATTACGGCACGCGACTCGATGAACATACCTTTTTGGGTACGACCCCGCGCGGCGTGCCCGCGTGGATCGACACTCGCTATGTTCAGGCCGACTTGAAATTAACGACGGGTCTGATTGAACCGCACTTGATGGCGGGTTATTCAGGAGGACGCAAGCTCATTTGTCCCGGGATCGCCGCTCTGGAGACGGTGAGGGTTTGGCATGGTCCCGCCTTCTTGGAGCACCCCAAGGCCGATTGCGGCTTTTTGGAGGGCAACCCCGTCCACGAGGAGAACACGCGGATCGGCCGGATGGCCGGTTGCGACTTCATCGTGAACGTCACCATCGACAGCGAGCGGCGGATCACGTCGGTGGTCGCCGGCGACATGGAAGAGGCCTGGCTCGAAGGCGTGCGCTTCATGGAGAGGATCGTCACCGTGCGCGTGCCCGAGCCGGTGGACGTCGTCGTGACCAGCTCCGCGGGCTATCCCCTGGACACGACCTTCTATCAGGCCGTGAAGGGGATGACCGGCTGCTTGCCGATCGTCAAGCGCGGCGGCACGATCATCCTGGCGGCCAGTCTCACCGAAGGGATCGGCAGCCCTGAGTTTACGTCACTCTTTCAAGAGAACCCGAACCTCGACGTGTTCATGGAACGCATCTTGGGACGTGACTACTTCGTGATGGACCAGTGGCAGGTGGAAGAGCTGGCGAAGGTCAGGCGTCACGCCAAGGTGAAGGTCGTTTCCGACGGCCTACCGGCCGAAACGCTCGCGTCTTGCTTTGTCGAACCGGCGTCCAGCGTCGAGAGCGCCGTGGCCGACTCCCTGGCCGAATACGGGCCGAACGCTCGGGTCGCGGTCATCCCCAAGGGGCCCTACGTCATGCCCGTTTTGGGATAGCGCCTTCGCGACCGCGCCCAGTTCTCCGCGCTCGCTCAATCGGGGTCCAACGCCGCGAGTTCGGCCCCGACGAACTTGCCGTCCACGCGGACCGGCTTGCCGTCGAATCGGATCGTGCCGCCGCCGTAGTCGGGACGTTGGATCTGCACGAGGTCCCAATGGACCTTCGAGCGATTCCCGTTGTCGGCCTCGTCGTAGGCGTTGCCCGGCGTGAGGTGGAAGCTTCCCGCGATCTTCTCGTCGAACAGGATGTCGCGCATCGGATGGAGGATGCGTGGGTTGCAGCCGATCGACCATTCGCCGATGTGCGCGGCCCCATCGTCGGCGCTCAGGATGCGTCGGAGTTTCTCGACATCGCCGCCGCGGCAATCGGCGTGGACGATCCGACCTCGCTCGAACGTCAGGCCAATCCCATCGAACGAGGAGCCTTGATAGATCGTCGGTGTGTTAAAGCGAATCGTCCCTTCGACCGAGTCGCGCACGGGCGCGGTGAAGACCTCGCCGTCGGGGACGTTCATCTCACCAGCGCACGGGACCACGGGGATGCCGGCGATCGAAAACCGCAGGTCGGTCTCGGGCCCTTCGATGTGGACTTGATCGGCCGACCCCATCAGGGCCGCAAGCGGCTTGAGGGCCTTCGCCAGGCGCGGGTAGTCGATGTTGCAGACGTCGAAATAGAAGTCCTCGAACGCCTCGGTGGACATGCCCGCTTGCTGGGCCATGCTGGGGCCGGGCAGCCGCAAGACGCACCATTTCGTATGCTTGATCCGCCGCTCGAAATGCACGGGCCTCATGTAGTGCGTGTTGTAAAGGTCGAGCTGAGCGGCCGGCACGTCGGACATTTCGCTCACGTTTCGGGAGCCGCGGAGCGCGATGTAGGCTTGCACGCGCTCCATCCGAAACCTCTCGTGAGCGCCAAGGGCCTTCATCTGCTCTTCGGACGCGTTGCGGACGAGCTCGCGGAGAATGCGCGTCTCCTTCGTGTCGACGAGTGGATACGCCCCAAGGCGCGCGGCCCTGCGCACGAGAAGACGCGGCAAAGTGTCGTCTTCCAGGTCAAAGCACTCGACGAGGAGGGTCTCGCCGCGTGTGAGGCGCGTGGAATGGTGGATGAGGACGTCGGCGAGCTGGTCCCATCGGGGGTCGGGCATGGATGATCTCTCGGGGCGCTCGGCGCCGGACGGGTCGTGGCGGGGTTGCGGGTGGTCGCGGGCCGGGTTAGGCTGTCGAATCCAAAGCGAAGGCGCGGGCGGAGACGACGTGTATTATGGGGCCGAACGGCGCGGTCCGCCAGCGCGAGGCGGCCACTCCGAAAAAGCGGGGACGATCGTGGACCTCTTCGACCTGACGGGCAAGGTGGCGATCGTCACCGGCGGCAACGGTGGGATCGGCCTGGGCATGGCGCGCGGCCTCGCCGGCGCGGGGGCCGCGATCGCGATCGTCGCCCGCAACACCGAGAAATCGGCCGAGGCCGCCGAGTTTCTCACACGCGAGACCGGCACCAAGGCGATCGTCGTGACGGCCGACGTCGCCCTCGAAGCCGATTGTCAGCGAGCGGTCGCCGAAGTCGCCCAAGGACTCGGACGTATCGATGTCCTCTTCAACAACGCCGGCATCAACATTCGCAAACCGCCTCATGAAATGTCCCTCGACGAATGGCGCTCCGTGATGGACGTGAACCTCACCAGCGCCTTCCTCATGTCCAAGGCCGTTTATCCGTGGATGAAGAAAGCGGGCGGCGGCAAGATCGTCAACATCGGCAGCATGACCTCGATCTTCGGCGCGAGCTTCGCGCCGGCCTACGCGACCAGCAAGGGCGGGATCGTCCAACTCACCAAGAGCCTGGCCCTGGCCTGGGCGGCCGACCGCATCCAGGTCAACGCGATCCTGCCCGGTTGGTTTGAGACCGACCTGACCGACAAGGCCCGCGTGGAGGTCCCAGGGCTTTACGAGAAGGTCATCAACCGCATCCCAACGGGCCGATGGGCCAAACCGTCGGACATGGCCGGCACGGCGATCTGGCTAGCTTGCTCCGCCAGCGACTACGTGACGGGCATCGCCGTGCCCGTGGACGGCGGTTACACCGCGATGCTCTGATCCATCATCTGAGAAGGTCCCAACACATGGCCCGATTTCAAGCGCCTCGATGGACCCTCCGGGCCTCGCTTGTGCTGGTGGCCCTGGTCGCCCTGATCTTCGCCTACTTCCGACCACGCACGACGCGCGTGTACGACGTTCAGGTCGGTTCGGGAAGGACGGTCCAAAAGGGGGACCGCGTGGAGGTCCATTACGTGGGGACCCTCGCCGATGGGACCGTTTTCGACTCCTCGAAAGTCAGAGACCAACCGATCGAGTTCATCCTGGGACAAGGCAACGTCATCCGAGGCTGGGACCTGGGCGTGGAAGGAATGCGCGTCGGCGGCAAGCGAAGGCTGGTCATCCCGCCCAATGAGGGCTATGGAGACAAGGGCGTCCCTTCCCTCATTCCGCCCAAGTCGACCTTGTCGTTTGAAGTCGAACTCCTCGGGCCCCCTTGAGACCGCGAAGCCGGATCGGTCTCTCGCGATCAACGCGCCTTGAGCACGAGCGTCCCACCCAGGAGGTCGTGAAGGGCCTGCTTTCGCTGGGTGAACGCGGCCATGATGTAGCCGATGCAGAAGATCGCGCTGGACAAGATCTTGCACACTTCGCGCGCGATCGCCCGACCATACGTGAGCGGCTGACCGTTGGTGTCGGTCACTTTCAGACCGAGCACGATCTTGCCCAGGCTGGCCTGGTGCGTCGAACAATTCATCAGGGCGTGATAGGCGACGCCGATCAAAAAGGCGACCATCGTCGCGCCCACGAAGGGGACGGTCTCCTGCATCGCGTGGCGGAGCGAGGAAGGCAAGACGGCCATGATCAACGGAGTGAGCAAACCGGCGATCGCTCCCAGGATGATGTCATCCAGGAACATGGCGAAGAATCGGCGCCAGAAGCCGCCGTATCCGAGGAAGGCGGACTCGACTTTCACAGGGCCTGGGGCGAAGTACGGGTCTCCAGGGGCGGCCGAGGGCATGGACATGCTGGACCTCTTGCTAGCTGGTCGTTGAGGACGGGGACCGACCGCGATTGAACGCGGTCCAGAGGAAGTACACCGGGACCCCGGTCAGCACCAGCGCGAAGCCGATCCCCGAGGTCCACGGCACGACGATGATCAGGTCCAGGATGATCAGGCAGGCCAAGACGATGTAGATGACTGCCGGCAACGGATACAGAGGTGTCCGATACGGCCGCTCCATCTTCGGCGCCCGAAAACGCAAGACGATCACCGAGGCGACCATGATCGTGTAAAACGACAGGTCGGCCGACGTGATGTATTCGAGCAACTGACCATAAACATTGCCGAAGGTCCCGTCTTTTTCCACGGTCCTCGGCAAGGTGAGCAAACAGGCCCAAACGCATTGCAGGACCAGGGCCACGGCGGGCACGTGTCGCTGGTTGGTCGTCCCGATGGCGCGGAAGAAGAGGCCGTCGCGGGCCATCGCGTAATAGACGCGCGCACCGGAAAGCACCAGGCCGTTCACGCAGCCGGAGGTCGAAATCAGGATCGCCCCGGCCATCAGATAAACACCGATCGGGCCGAAGACGGCGTCCATCGTGGCCGTGCCCACGCGGTCTTGGTCGGCGTGCTGGATCTGGTCCAGGGAAAGCGTCAGCACGTAGCCGACGTTCGCGAGCAAATACAGCAAGACGACCGAGGCCGTGCCCATCAGCAAGGCGCGCGGCAAGACGCGGCCCGGGTCCTTCGTTTCGCCCCCCGTGAACGTGACCGTGTTCCAGGCCGTTTGCGAGAACAAAGGGCCCACCAGGGCCTTGCCGAAGAGCATGATGAAACCGATCGTGCCCGCCACTCCGAGCGCGGCGACTTCCTTGTCCGCCTTCGCGAGCGTCCAGCCGTTCGCGTCGGCGTCCCACCACGAGGACGTGAACGCGGCCCCCGCCTTGCTCGCACCGATGAGCCCCACCACGATCAAGCCGATGAGCGCGGCCGTTTTCGTGAATGTGAACACGTTTTGCAAGGTCGAGCCGGCCTTCAAGCCGCGCGTGTTCAAGAGGGTCAGACCGATGATGAGGACGATCGCGGTCAATTGCTGAGTCGAGAGGCTGAGGGCGTATGGGCCCAGCTTGATCGGTTCGACGAGGTACGAATTGGGTGCGACCGCGGGCAGGAAGACGCCCAGGAACTTGGCGAAGGCGACCGCGACCGCCGCGATCGTCCCCGTTTGGACGACGAGGAAGGTGGACCAACCGAAGAGGAAACCAACCGGCTTACCGTAAGCCTCGCGGAGGAAGATGTACTGCCCGCCGGCATGGGGCATCATCGCGGCGACTTCTCCGGCGCACATGGCCCCCGTGACGGTGAGGATGCCCGCCAAGACCCACGCGGCCAAGAGCCAGCCGGGAGAGCCGACCAAACGCGCCGACTCGGCCGACGTGATGAAGATCCCCGAGCCGATCATGGAGCCCATCACGATCGCCGTGGCGTCGATCAGGCCCAGGTCTCGCACGAGTTGGGGCTTGGTCTCGGCGGAGGTCCCGGGGTCGCTCTTGCTCATCGGTGTGTCGTGTCGTTGTGTCCGGTCCGAGCGCGGCGTGGTCTGTCCAGGCGCGGCGAGGCACCATCTCAGCCGAGAGGGGCGGGAAACACAAGAGGGAGCGAACCAAGCGGGGCCCCTCGGTCACACGACACGATTTACAGGCTCCGCCTGATCGGCGGTAAGTTCGTCGCCGAAGGCTCTGACTCCTCTGCTGCGAGGCGTTCAACTCGGCGAGGACAACAAGGATGGGCAAGGACGTCGTCACCATTCCCGAGCACTTGCGGACTCAACTAGGCCAGGTGGCTCGCGAGATCGGTCGCAAGGTCTCGCGACGAGCTTCCCTCGGGCACCAAGTTATCCGAGTTGGGGGACCTCGCCGGGGCCATTGGCGACGAGACCGCTCGGCACCTCGCCGAGACTCAAGTCCAAGGTCGGGCTAAGGACTTGGTCGAACAGGAGACGGGCCCTTGCCCGCCATGCGGGGGGGCCACCCGGAAGATGCCTCCCCGGGCCCGCGTGTTGCTCACCCTGCGGGGGGATGTCCGGTGGCCGGATTTGAACCAGTCCTGAGTTTAGTGCACGCGTTGAGCGACGTCTTCGCGGCGGCCTTCGAGGGACGCCCCCAAGACGAGTGGGCCGCGGTAAGTGGTCGCTGCATGACGTCTGGGTGGGCGATCTGGCGTCAATCTTGCCCGAACTGGAGGAACGCTCCAAGACGCTGGGTAGCGCCTGCCAAGGTGTGCGCCGATCGGGGTTCGATGGCCTGCGATACTTGAGAAACAAGGCGCAGCAAATGCGCTACGACCAATACCGTCGCGAGGGCCTGCCGATCATGAGCTGCGGATTGGAGTCGGCGACCTAGAAGACCAAGAGGCGAGTGACGGGGAGCGAGACGTACTGGTCGCCGGAAGTGGCCGAGGCGATCCTGCAACTGTGGGCCGACCCCCTGAGCAAGACCGCGGTGATGGACCACTTCTGGAAAGAGAGGGCGGCCCGAGCCGATGGCTCCCGCCCTTACCGAAAGGCATAGTTAGCACTCGTCAATTCAAACAACGTCGTGCGCCCCGTCGGCAGGGACCGGGCCGGACTTGAGCCTATTTTCCGAAGTCTCAATGCTTCATGGGTTTGTAAGAAATACGCCCCAGACGGTCCGCCGTGACAAAGGGGTTTTCGGAGGGGTCTGCGTGATCGACAAGGTCGGACCGGACCCAGAATGCGTCGGGGCCAGGGAGGATCGCCGCAAGGTCTTTCTTGGGTGTGCCTTGTGGTCTTCGTCAAGGTTCATTGGGCGCGAACTTCCCGGAATTGGCATGGTGGTTGCTCTTAGGTTGGTCCGTCGCGAGCCGGCCCTGGCCGATCGCAAGCAGCCCTTCCTCAAGTTTCCGACCGCCGCAACCGACACGAACCACACGCCCACCGGCGAAGACATAAGAGAACAGGGAGGTCCCGATGGCCCGTTTCAGCCCCCGACGCCCCTTGATGATGGAGACCCTGGAACGCCGAGAGCTGCTCTCCGTGGGCACCGCCGCCATCGAACAGTACGCCTTGGAACAGCTCAATCGGGCCCGGACCAATCCCAGCCAAGTCGCCCAAGACGTCACGAGCAACCTCACGCGATCGGCCCGCGACACCTTCTCGTTCTACAACGTCAACGTGGACCAGGTCCGCAACGAGATCGGATCGACCCCCGCCGTCCAGCCGTTGGCCTGGAACGACGACCTCGCCCAAGCGGCCGACCGTCTGAGCCGCGACATGGCCGTGAACGGCTTCCAGTCGCACGTCGGTTCCGACGGATCGTCAATCGAGCAGCGCATCTCCGACGCCGGCTACAACAACCGGGCGAGCTACGGCGAGAACGCCTTCGCCTATGCCGACTCGGTCGATCAGGCGATGCAGGCCTTCCTCGTCGATTACGGCAACCCCGGCAAGGGTCATCGCAACAACATCTATAACGACTCGTACCGCGAGGTCGGCATTTCGATCAACGCGGCGCAGGCCAAGGGTGTTGGCCCGGAGATCGTCGTCCAGAACTTCGGCAGCCAACAGAACGAGAAGCCCTACCTCTTGGGCGTCGTTTATCAAGACAACAACCACGACAACGCCTACCAGGTGGGCGAGGGGACCGACCAACTGACCATCAGCGTGACGCCGCTCGACGGCAACACGCGCCGGCCGACCGGCCCCACGATCGACGTCGCGCCCTGGGGCTCGGGCGGTTATCAAGTGCAGCTCGACCCGGGTCTCTATCGGGTCGTCGCCCACCAGGGAGACCGGACCTTCCGCACGCAGGAAGTGAACATCGGCAGCGACAACGTGAAGGTGGACTTCGACCTGACCGACACCTGGCAGCAAACGCCAACCCCCACGCCCGCCCCTACTCCTCAGCCCCAAGCACAGCCCCAGACCCAGAACTCTTGGACGGGCGTGAGCCAGACGCAATCGGCGCCGACGCCGACCGTGAAGGCCACCCCCAAGACGCTCGCGTTCACCTGGGCCAACCTGAGTTGGAAGGGCTGGAACGCTCGCTCCTGATCCCATCACCCGTCACGACCTCGAAGGAACGAAGTCGGCACTCGACCCGCCCGCGGCCCCGCACCGCGGGCGGGTCGTTTTTGTAGGACTGGCCGAGACCTGGCGTTCGGGATCTTGTCCACGACCCCGTCCGAGGGTGCCTCCGCCATGTGCCCGAGGAGTATTCCTGGTCGTATGTGAACAAGGGGGAATTCTAACTTAGGGGACAGGCATTTCTGCCTGTCCCCAACGACTTCTGCCTGTGCCCAACTTATGAGGCAGACAAGAATGTCTGCCCTCCGGCTTCTTCTTCATGGCCTGGAGCCGGTCCACGACCATTTCGGCGAGGGCCTGGCGGTCATCCTCCAAATGTCTGGTGAAAAGGCCCGCCCCCGCGCGTTCAGGCCAAACCGAGGAAGTCGCCCGAACCCAAGGACGAACGCTGGGTCCCCTTCAGGCGGACCTTCTTCCCCGAGGGTAGCGTGATGACGGAGTCGGCCCCTCGTTGGACCGTGGCCGCCATGAGGTCGGCGAACGACCAATTCGGAAACGCGGCGAGGTCCGCCTTGTCGAGGCCCGCGACGAAGTCGGTGACGATGTCCTGACCGTCGATGTCCTCGGCCCCGAAGCGGAAGACGTCGGCCCCTGGCCCGCCCGTAAGCGTGTTGTTCCCGGCCAGGCCGTCGAGAATGTCATCTCCTGCGCCGCCCCGAAGGTCATTCCTTTGGGCGTTGCCGATGATCGTGTCGTTGCCGTCGCCACCATCAACGTAGTCCAACAGGGCGAACGACGTGGCCGAGAAATCGAGAAGGTCGTTCGCGGCCGTGCCCTGGATGCACTGGTTCGAGGCGTTCGTGTTGCCCTTGATGAGTTCGATCGAGTTGGCCGGACCGAACACGGCGAGCACGAGACCATCGTTCGCGCCTGGATTGAGGATGCGGTCATGGCCCTCTCCACCGATCAAGGTGACCGTCGTGAAGGCGTCGCCCCAACCGAGGAAGGTGTCGTCATCGAGGCCGCCGTCGAGAAGGTCCGTCTGGCCGGCGCCGCCGATGAGGACATCGTCACCCAGGCCGCCGAGGACGGTGTCGTTGCCGAGACCGCCGTCCAGCGAGTCGCTACCGGCGCCGCCGTCGAGAAAGTCATCTCCCGCGCCGCCCCGAAGGTCGTTCCTCTGGGCGTTGCCGATGATCGTGTCGTTGCCGTCGCCGCCATCAACGTAGTCCAAGAGGGCCAACGACGTGGCCGAGAAATCGAGAAAGTCGTTCGCGGCGGTGCCCTGAATGCTCTGGTCCGCGTAACTAGTGTTGCCCTTGATGAGCTCGATGGAATTGGTCGGACGGAACAGGGCGAGCACGAGACCGCCATCGGCACCTGGATTCAGGATGCGGTCTTGGCCGTCGCCGCCGAACAAGGTGGCGGTCGTGAACGCTTCTCCCCAGCCTCGGAAGGTGTCGTCGCCGGCCCCCGTGTCGGCCGTCAGGAGACAGGGCAGGGGGGCGGTCACCGCGAGCGTGTCGTTGCCGCCGTCGAGGAGCACGGTGATGCCCGTCAGGCCGGATGGATAGGTCCTGGGCGTCGTCCCGAGGAAGGCCGCTTGAGCGACCACGCCACCGCCCACCGTGGGCGAGAGCGAAAGCGTGTCCGCCCCGCTGGTCCCCACCACTTCCAGCCACGTGCCGACCTGTCGGGACCCTGTGATGTAGACGGTCGTCGCGGCCGACGTGGTGGCGCCGTCGCGATCGACCACCGTGATCGTGACCGTATACGTGCCCCCAGCCGTGAAGAGGCGACTGGCCGTGATCGTGCCCGATCCTGGGACCTCGGCAACGGTCCCGGCGCTGGTCGTGCCGTCACCCCAAGCGACGTAGGCCGTGTGGGTGTCCAGCAGCCCCGCGTCCGTGAACGAAGCGGTGAGCGTGACGCTCTGCCCTTCGCGCTTCGCCCCAATGGTCGCGGCGTTCGTGGTGAGCGCCGTCACCACCGGGGGCAGGTTGGCCACCGTCAACGTGAACGTTAGGGTCGTTAGGCCCCCTTGACCGTCGTCGGCCGTCACGACCACCGACTGAGCGGGCAGGGGACCGTCGATGGGCGTGTGGGTCCAGGTCCAGGTCCCGCCCGGTCCGACCGTGATCGCGCCGAGGCTCGCCGAGAGGCTGACGATATCGCCGTCGATGTCGTCGTAGGTGCCCGTGAGGGAGGCGGAGGACCCTTCAAACGCGGCCACCGTGCTCGCCGAGGCCGCGAGCGTCGGCGCGTGGTTTCGAGGCGTGATGGTGATGGTGACGGTCGCGATGTTGCTGAGGTAGGTGCCATCGGAGACCTGATAAGTGAACGTCACGGCGCCGACGAAGCCGGCGATCGGGGCATACGTGAACGAGCCGTCGGCCGCGAACGAGAGAGGACCGCCGGCCGGCCCGGCGACCAGCGTCGCGGTCAGCGGGTCAAGGTCCGGGTCGGTGTCGTTGGCGAGGACCCCTGGCGCAGCGATTGTGAGGGGGGTGCCTTCGAGGGTGTCGTAGGCGTCGTTGGACGCGGACGGCGCGGAACCGAGTTGCGGGCCTGGGTCGGGAATGTCGCCCGCGACGAGTGCCATCACGGTCGGGCTGAAAACGGCCCGCAAGTGGCGGCCGCCGCCCAGGTCCAGCCCCGTCTTCGTGGCGAAGTCGCGGGAACGCGACGCGAACGTGACGAGATTGTAACGGTCGCCGTCCACAGGAACGTAACCCCAGGGAATGGAGACGGCGAGCGTGCCGTCGAGGTTGGCCCGGCCGCCGATGGTCAGGTGGTCGTACTCGCCCGTGTCGGGCCTGTGGAGTTGCATGAAAATCACGCCGGTCGCCGTTTGGGTGAAGTCGCCTTGAACAGCGAGCGCGCCCGGCTCGCCGCCGACGGTCAGCCAACCACGATTGATCAGGCCCCCCGAGATCGTGCCGAGGGCCCCCAACTCGCCGCCGACGGAGACGTCGAGCGTGCCGGCGATCACGGTCCCGCCGATCGTCTCGATGCCCACCCGCCGCGAGAGCGTGGTCGTGCTCGCGCCGAACGCGATCGTGCCGCCGTTGTACGCCTGCACGTAAGTCGTGAAGTTGGTCCAACCTTGCGAGCCGGTCGTGCCCGCGAGCGTGGTCAGGCCCGGCAAGTTGAGCCTGCTACTGGGGCCGTCGGCGCGAAGGAACTGGTGGAAATTCGCGCCGCCGTCGAAACTGGTCGCCGGCACGGTGAGCACGCCGCCGTTGGTCGCGTAAAGGCTGACGCTCGTCATCGAGACCAACGACGGGACGAGCAAGACGCCATCGGCGTCGACCTGAAGCGACTCCCCCGCGCCTCCGCCCGCGAGGGTCGTGAGCGCGGGAAGGTCGATCACGCTCGGCCCGCTGAACGCCTGAAGGCCGACCTGTTCGCGGACCGTGGTCAAGATCGGGAATCGGATTTGCCCGCCATGCGACGCCTGCACGTAGGTCGTGAAGTTGGTCCAACCTTGCGAGCCAATGCTGCCGACCAGTTCGGTCAAGGCGGGCAGTTCGATCAGGCTGCCGGCGCCGTCGGCTTGAATGTAACAGTGGAAGTAGGCACCGCCCGAGTAGGTCGTCAACGCGGGAAGCACAAGTTGGCCGCCACCGGTCGCGGACAGGTTCGCCGCCGAGAGCGAGGTCAGGGCAGGGGCCTCGATCCGTCCAGCGCCCACGACCGCCAGGCCCGTTTGCAAGGTCATTGAGGACACGTTGGGGATCGCGATGACGCCGCCATTCACGGCCTGGAGCGACGTGGTGAAGACGCCCCAGCCTTGCCCGCCGATGGCCCCTTGAATCGCGGTCAAGGCGGGCAGGCTGATCCTGCTGCCCGCCCCTTCGGCATACCAAACGCGGTCGGTCTGGCCGCCCGATTGGGCGACCACTCCGGGCAAGACCAGTTGGCCGCCGACGTAGGCGTATAGACTCACCGTGTTGAGCGTGGCCAGGTTCGGTGCGTCGATCAGGCCGGTCCCGGCGACGCTCAGCGTCTGACCGGCGCCGCCGCCCGCGAGGGTGGTCAACGACGGCAAGAAGGCGACGCTGGTCAATCCGGGCGTCGTCGTGTGCGCGCGGATCGCGACCTGGTTTTGGATGGAAGTCAGCGCTGGGAATTCGAGACGCGCCCCTTCCACGACGTCGAGATAAGTCGTGAAGATCGTCCAGCCTTGGCCGCCGGTGGCGCCTGTCAACGTGGTCAGAACGGGCAAACGGATCAGGCCGCCCGTCCCTTCCGCGTGGAGGGAGCGATCGGTCTGACCGCCGCTGTAACTGATCACGCTCGGCAGGGTGATCTGAGCGCCGTTGTAGGCGTAAATGCTGGTCGAAGTCAGCGATTGGAGGAGGGGCGCTTCGATTCGGCCCGAGCCGTCCACCTGGAGCACCTGGCCCGCGCCGCCGCCGTCCAGGGCCATGAGCGCCGGCAGGCTGATCGTCGTCGGGGTGGGCCATCCATTCGGGGAACTCGCCCGAAACGCGACTTGGTCGGTCACCGAGACCAGGGCGGGCAAGTCCAAACTCGCTCCGTTCACCGCGTCCATGTAGGTGTGGAAGATCGTCCATCCTTGACCGCCTTGGCTGCCCGTGACCGAACCGAGGCCGTCCATTCGGATGAGGCTCCCGTCCCCTTCGGCGCGCACATAACGATCCCCGATCGCGCCCGTGTAGGTCGTCGCGTTGGGGAGTTCGACGTGCCCGCCCCAATAGGCGAAGACGTTCGCTCCGTCGATGGTCGTGGGTCCGGTCGCCGTGAACGTCGCGGTGGGACCGTTCGCGTACAAGGCGCAGGCGTCGGCCAATACGAGCGGCCCCACGACGTTCGCCGTGCCTGTCACGGTCAAGCTGCAATAACCGTTCACGCGCAGGCCCGCGGCGCACTGAAGGCCGGTCACGCTGAACAGGCCGTCGACGGTCACCGTGATGTCGGTCGGGTCGATGATCGCGTCATCAAGCGGGCCGGGGACGGCGCCGCCGCTCCAGTTCGCACCCACCGACCAGGCCCCCGACGTCGGGCTGATCCAACTCACGGTGGCGAGCAGCGTCAACGACTCCAGCCTCTCCAGCACGAGGGCCCGCCGCTTGGACCTGACCCTCACATGGCCCTTTGGTCGCGACTCGGTCCCTCTTGCCAGGGCGCGTGCGATGGTTGGAATGAGCGGCATCGAGGTATCTCCCAGGTGTGGACGAAGCTGAACATCACCAGGAAATACGTCGGCCGCTAACAGGCCTCGATCGCGGTCATCGAACGCCGTGGTTGCACTCTTCGAGACGATCGGCGATAAGGGCAGGGGGGGCAAACCAAGGGTCGTGAGATGAGTGCCGCCGCTCGCGCTGTGGTCGATCGAGCGCCGCCTACGAAGATCATGCCCACACCGACTGACGATGAGGCCATTCTGCTGGGAAGGATGCTGAGGCGCGGCGACACCCGCGCGCTCGAACTCCTCTTGCGCAGGCATGCGCCCTCGGTCCTGGGCCAACTTCGGCGTCGGTTTTTGGGGACGCTCACCCACGAGGACCTGGAGGACGTGATCGCCGAGGCCCTCAACGCCATCTGGTTCGCGCGGGCCCGTTTCGACCACCGCCGCGGCCGGCTTGGCGATTGGTTTTTTCAAGTCGCGGTGAACCTGGCCATCGACCACGCCAGGCGCAAGGAACGAAGGCGCGCCCTGGTGCTGGGGGGCCACGTCGTTGAGACGATCGCGGGGGCGACGGCACCCGACGAGATCGAGCGGGGCCCCAGTCCCAACGGCCGGGCCTCGCTCTTTGAGCACGTTCAAGAGATCATCGACCGCCTCCCGGACGCGCAACGCGCGATCATCTTGGCCGACATCAAACACTATCCCGACCCAGCCCCCAGCGACCTCTTCGGCGCCGAAATCGGCATCAGCCGCGAGAGCGTACCCGAATACCGCCGCAGGGCCCACAAGAAGGTACGGGCCGAACTCAGGCGCCTGGGATATCATCTCGACCCGAGCCAAGAGTGAACCGTGACCCACCCGGACCCCAACGAGACTGACGACGACCGCGAGCATCGCCAGCTCGTACTCTGGTCGATCGCGAACGTCCCGGCCACGCTTGATGAGGTGCCTCCCGCCGACGCCGACCAGGTGCCGGAAGCGGCCTTGTCGGAAGACGAAGTGCGCAGGGTCCTGGCGATGGCCCTAGGGCTCGCCCCCCTGCGCGACCCGCCGCGTTACTTGCCCCCCATTCGCGACGGCCGAAGGCAACAAGCGTTTCGACGGCCCCTGTTCGTTTTTTTGGTCCTGGCGACAATCGGCGCGGTCGTCGCGATCCTCGTCCGCATCCATTGGCCGAGAGGCCGACCCGAAGTCCTCCCCATTCCACCAGTCAAGACGACCGACGAGTGGCTCATCGACGACGCCGACCCCGACTTCCACATCATCGGCCCGAGTTGGGGGACCAGCGCGGTCGGCGGTTTTCGCGGGTCGCACCACTACAACGTGAAGGGTTCCCTCACGGCCCTCTGGGAGTTCACGGACCTCACTCCCGGACGTTACGACGTGTTTCTGACCTGGTCACGCCATGAGAACCGCGCCTACGAGGCCCCCTTCCGGGTCCTCGACGACGACCGCGAGCTGGCCACCGTGATTGTGGACCAATCGCTGGTCCCCACGGACCTCTCTTACGAAGGTGCGATGTGGCTGCACCTCGGCGAATTCCAGATCACGAGCGGTTCTCTCATCGTCGAGCTCTCCGCCCATCGGTCCAAGGTCCGTCCCGGGGCCAAGGAAGGAGCAAGCGCCAGCGCCGACGCCGTGCTGGTGAGGCGCGTCCCGGCCCCCACGGAGAACAAACGGCCCGACTGAGGGGGCGAATCGAGGCGGGGGGCTACCAGTGCATGACGAAGCCGCCGTCCACGTTGATGGTTTGGCCCGTCACCTGCGCAGCGCGGTCCGATGAGAGGAAGACGATCATCGCCGCGACGTCCTCGGGCGTTTGCCAGCGTCCCAGGGGCACGACCGATTCGATCTTGCGGGCCGACCACTCGTCGTAGCTCAAGCGATCGGCCTCCGGCGTTTGGTCGTGCCAGGAACGCCAGACCGATTGGTTCAGGGCAGTCCGCACCATGCCCGGACAGACCGTGTTCACACGCACGCCATGACGCGCCAGGTCCTTCGCCATGCACTGCGCGAAGTTGATGTTCGCCGCTTTGCTCGCGCTGTAGGGAGGGTCGGTCGGCGAGCCGATCTGCCCGGCGACCGAGGCGATGAACACGAAGGTCCCCCGGCCCGCCGCCACCATCAAGGGCGCGGCGGCATGGGCCAGGTTCACCATCCCCATGATGTTGACCTCCAACGTCCGAGGCCAATCCTCCGGGCCCAGGTTCGTGAACGGAAAACCGAACTTCCCCGAGCCGATCGCCGCGCCATGAACAACATGGTCGATCGGACCGAGGCGCTCGCACGCTTCGTCGAGGGCCCGTTGGACCGCGGCGAAGTCGGTGACGTCCCCACGCAGGCCGAGCGTCCGCGTGCCGAATCGGCGCGCGACCTGCTCGGCGACTTCCGCGACATTGGGGGCAAGGTCGCACAGGGCGACCGAGCATCCTTCCGCGGCGAACAACTCCGCCGTGGCCAGGCCGATCCCATGGGCCGCCCCCGTGAGGAAGGCGACATGTCCAGCGAGGTTTAGGTCCACCAGGCATACCTCCCGATTCTTCCCCGATGCATGCAATCATGGCATGTCGATAACGGCACGCACGACAGCTTCGGTTGATTTCCGTTCATGATCGACGACCTTACCATCCTCGTGACCGGAAAACCTGTCCGGGACCGCCATTTTCTCTTCCCGGTCTGATCGGGATATGGCATAGGTAAAGAGTCACTCAGTGACTCGGTTCGCGGGAATGAGTCCCTTTCCATCTCTCCTCAATCAGGGGTCCCGCACATGGAACGCATGGAACACGCGCACGGCCAACTCAAGCTCGGCGAGAGCGTCTTGATCGACGACCTGGACTGCCATATCGGCGTCCACGCCAAGGGCCACGGCCATAAGTCGTACTTTGGCTATTTCGAGACGACCGCCGAACTCATGGGCAAGGTCCAGCAAGCGGGCGTCGGGCCGTTCCATCTGGAACTGAAAGACGGCCGCGCCGGGGACATCTACGTGACGATCCACCCGAGCAGCACGGCGGGTCGGATGTCGGCCGACTTCCATGTGACCGGAGAGTTACACGACAAGCACCACAGGCACCGTCGCCTGACGCAATGAGGCCCAGCCCGGAAAGGCCCCGGGCCTCAAGCGAACATAACGCCCATTATCAGACGTAACGGGAAGGGGCCCGACGGGCCCAACACCCGCCTTGGGGCCTTTTGCCGTCGGTTCACGAACGGAAGATCGCCGCCGACCAGGCTGGGAAGGTCAAGGTCGTTGGACCCGCCTGGGCCTTGGCAGGGGCCCCCACGACCTCGAACGTCGTCAGGAGCGGCCCGCCGGCCGGCACGGGGATGGTACGCTCCACGCCGCGGTTGACGATCAACTCGTAAGGCCCGACCCGCCAGGCCGCCGAGTGCGTCGCGTCGTCCACCCAATCGAGGGCCAGACGCCGTTCGGGCCGCTCGGGACCGACCTCACGCCTCAGGTGGACCAGCCGTCGATAGAAGGCCCTCAGGCCCTCGTCCCAGCGGTCGCGAGGCGGCATGGGCGGACGTGCTTCTTCGAGCCGCTCGAGGGGCCGGTCCTGGCTGAGTCCCACTTCGGTCCCGTAGTAGATGATCGGCGGACCCGGCAACATGAACTGGACCATCGCCGCGACCTTCAGCTTGCGGCCGTCTCCGCCCGCCGCGACCAGGAACCGATTCATGTCGTGGTTGTCGAGGAACGTGGGCATCACCAGAGAGGCCCCGAAGTAAGCCAGGTGCCGCTCCAGGGCCGCCGCGAAGGCGCTTAAGGGCAGCGAGCCCCGCGCGAAGGCCGAGCGCAGGAGTTCGCACACAACGAAGTCGAGGCAGCCGTCAAGGCGGCCCTCGTAACTCCGAACCACCTCCGGCGTGTGGGTAATCTCGCCGAAGCAAACGCCCTCAGGGGCCGCCGCTCGCGTGGCCGCTCGGAACTGTGACCAGAAACCGTGGCTGAGGCCATGAGCGTAGTCGAGTCGAAAACCCGCGCAGCCGCGATTCAGCCAATGGACGGCCGCTTCCAGCAAGAAGGTCCGAACGGCCGGCACTTCCGCGTCCAACTCCGGTTGGTGGGCTTGGTCGAAAAAACCGGCGTAGTCGTCCGGCCAGCGACGAAAGCGGAACCACGATCGCGTGGGCGCCTCGGCGCGGGCGATCGCCGCCTGAAAGGCCGGGTGTTGGTCCGAGATGTGGTTGGCGACGAAATCGAGCACCAGGCGAACATGCCGGCGGTCGCACTCCTCAACCAGGCGGTCCCAAGCCGCATCGCCGCCGAGCTCAGGCTCGACCCGCAGGAAGTCGCTCACGGCGTAACCGTGGTAATCGGGCGACGCGAAGATCGGCGTCAACCAAAGCGTGTCGATCCCGAGTTCCGTGAGCTCGTCGAGTTTGTCGATGAGGCCCCAGAGCGTCCCGCCAAGCCGCGCGTTCAAGTCTCCGTCCGGCGCGAATTCCTCTCCGGCCGTCCGGGCGAACCGATCGACGAAGACCTGATAAATGACGGCCCGACGGAACCAATCGGGAGGCGTCAGCCGGTCCACCACGACGGCCGCGATCTCGGGCGACCCGTGACGGCCCAGGTCGGGCCAAGGACACGGAATCGTCTTTCCCGACGCATCGGTCCCGAGAGCGACGGAGCGCAGGAGCGTCCCCTCGTCGAGACCCGGAATGTTAGCTCGCCAGTCCACCAGATAGCCCCATTCCAGGGTGTCCCAAACGGGGATCGAGGGGGTCGCGTCGACGAAGCGGGTCGAGGCGAGGGGCGCCAGGTCATCGTCCCAACAGGGGGTCGAGCCGTCGGTGGTCCAGAAGACGCGCAGGCGACGCAGCGGGGCCCCCTGCCCGCTTCGAAACCCCAGCGAAATGGGACTTCCGGGCAACGGATCAAGGGGCCTGAGCCGGGCGAGGTCGAAAAAACCGCTCCGCTCGCGACGGGCCTCGGAGACGCGCCCCTCCGTGCGTGAGAGTCGGCCGAAAAGGAACTCCTCGGCCGGCGACCCTGGATCGTCGGCGTCCATCATCCCAAGACCACCATGCCGGCCGGGGGCAAATCCAGGCGCACGAAGGCCCGGCCGTCGTCGGCGACCCGCACCGCCACGGTCTCATCTTTCGGCGGGTCGCGCAGTTGGTCGTCGGACCAATCTGCTCGATAGAGCACGCGGAGCCTATCGCCCGCCTTGTGCCGCTCGGCGTCGATCGTCACGTCGGCGCCTCGGGGCTCGGTCCCGTGCGTGTTCAGGGCCATCAAGACCTCGTGACCGGAAAGGACGCGCGACCAGGCGCAGAGCTCCCCCTGCCCTGCCGAGCCGAACGGCCGGTCGCAATAGCGGGTCTCGCGTGGATAGCAGATCCCCAGACGCAGCGTGCGCCCGATGTAATCGTCGGCCTGACGCAGCCGCGCGATGGCCGCGATTCGCAGATAGGTGGGGTGGTTGGGATTGAAGAAGTGGCAGCCGGTGGTCCGCTCGGCGCCGAATGGCCCGCCGAACATGCACTCGCGGACGTAGCGGTCCTCGCCGAATCGCCTCGGTTCGATCTGGTAATCGTGGTCGTCCTCGCTACCGGTGAGGCCCTGTTCGGTCCCGTAGTAAACGCAAGGAATGCCCGGAACGGTGAGCAGCACACCCACGGCGTGGGCCGATTGCCAGTCGTGGTGCGGGGTCTCGTTGTGCGCGGCGAAGCGGGCCTTGTGACCGCGACAAGCCATGTCGTGATCGTCCAATACGGTTACGTGAACATGTCCGGTTTGGAGGAAGCGCGTGAGTTGCGTGTCGGTCCGAAATCGGCCGAAGAAGCCGGAGGGGTGCTCGGTCCCTCGGACGGCCCCCGCCAGGCGGTCGGGCGTTTGGTTGATGTCCAGGACGGCGCCCAGGGCCCGGTCGAAGACGCTGCCGAGCAAGGAGAGGTAGTTGATCGAGACGTTCGTGTCGGTGATCTCGCCCGCGAGCAGGAAGTTGTTCTTGCCGATCGACTGGGCAAAGCGAAAGATCGAGAAACTGAACTGCCAACAAAGGTCCTTGGGGACGTGCTTGGCCGCGTCGATCCGGAAGCCGTCGCAATCGGTGACGGCGATCCAGTATTGGAAACAGCGAATCACGGCCTTCATGGTTTCGTGGTCGTGGCCGTTGAGTTTCTTCAGGTCGAAGAAGTCGCCACGTCGATACTCGGCGTTCGGGTCCATCGGGTCGGGGCTGTTCCAGTCGCAGATGGAGCCGCAGCGGTTGTAGGCCTCGGGGCGCTGGAACTCGATGGGCCAGCAGCCGTCTTCGCGGGACGCGATCGTCTCCACGCACTCCCCCTGCCCCGATCGCCAGCCGCCGAAGCTGTAAGGGGGCGAGTAGCGATACGGGAGCGACTCCTCGACGATCCCGGTCACGTCGGGCCCATAAAACCAGTTGTTGCCGGTGTGGTCGATGACGACGTCGAGGACGACGACCATCTTGCGATCATGGGCGTCGTCGATGAGGTCGCGGAGGTCCTGGATCGTGCCGAAGCGGGGGTCGACTTGGAGGAAGTCTTGGATCGCGTAGCCGTGATAGGTTTGCAGGTCGGCGCGCTGTTTGAAGACGGGGTTGATCCAGAGTCCGGTGACGCCCAGGCCCTGGAGGTAGTCGAGTTTGGAACGAATGCCCTGGAGGTTTCCACCATTGAAGCGCAGGCCCGCTTCCATCCAGGCCCGCTTGTCGGGCGCCCGATGGGCCTCGGGATGGTCCCGATCAAAGAGGGGCCGACCGGCCTCGCGGCCATCGCTGAAGCGGTCGGGCAAGACCTGGTAGAAGATATGGTCCTTCCAATGAGGCGGGCTGGGAAAAACGCGCCCGCGAGGTCCAAGGTCCAGGTCCTTGACACTGGTCGGCGAGTCGTTGGCGACGATCGTACGCGAATTCATGGCGGCCCCTCTGGAATCACCATTCTCTTAGCAATGTTCACGATTTAAGATATGAAGTCCTGACGCGGGGTTTCCGCGATCCGGCGCCGGCGGCGCGATCGAACGACTGGGGCAGCCCGCGCATGGACCGCCGCCCGCGCACGTCACGACGGGGGCGTGGTGGGCGGTCCGCGTCCGGAGGCCGCGCGTGAGATACACCAACGCCGCCAGGACCAAGCCGAGGGCCACGAATTCCTGCCAATCCCAGGTCATGGCTCAGCCTCCGATCCACGTCCCGACCTGATAGGTGAGAAGGGCCCCGAGATAGGCGAGGGTCGTCATGTACACGAAGGAAAAGACCGGCCAGCGCCAGCTATTGGTCTCGCGGCGGATCACCGCCAGGGTCGAGACACACTGCGCGCACAAGGCGAAGAAGACCATGATGGACAGGGCCACTGGAATGTTGAACAGGGGGCGGCCGGAGTCGGGCCAGGTGGCCGCCTTGAGGGCGTCGCGGAGCCGGTTGCCGCCGTCTTCGTCTTTCTCGGCCGCCTCGGGGCCAACGTCGAAGGCCACGCCCAGGGTGGCCACGACCACCTCGCGGGCCGGGAACGACGCGATCACGGCGCTGCCGATCCGCCAATCCCACCCCAATGGCCGGACCAGCGGCTCAATCAGACGACCGGAGCGCCCCAGAAAGCTCTGGCGTTTCTGGGCCCCTTCCATGCGGTCCTGGAGGCTCGCGAGCGCGGCGTCGAGGGCCGCGACCGAGGCGGCGTCCTTGACCTGGGTACGCTCGCGTTCCAGCCGCGACCGCTCGGCCAGGAACGGGGCCGCTTGCTCTCTTGAGGGCCGTGGATAGTAGAGCGCGGCCCACATCACGATCGAGACGGCCAGGATGATCGTGCCGGCCCGTCGTAGGAAGGCCCAGCCCCGATCGACCATCCGATGTAGCACCACGCGGGGCGACGGCCACTTGTAGGGGGGCAATTCCATGACAAACGGCGGCGGCGCGCCCCGGAAGACCGACCGCTTCAGCAGCAGCGCCACCACGGCCGCCACGATGGGCCCGATCAGGTACATGGCGAACATGGTCATCCCTTGCAGGCCGATCCAGCCTCCGAGCATGGTCGAGGGGGGGATGAACGCCCCGATCATCATCGTGTAGACCGGCAGCCGGGCGCTGCAACTCATCAAGGGGGCGACCAGGATCGTCGTCAAGCGGTCTCGTCGGTCTTCGATCACGCGGGTCGCCATCACCCCGGGGATCGCGCAGGCGAAGGACGACAGGAGCGGGATGAACGACTTGCCGCCCAGGCCGATCCCCACCATCAGCCGGTCCATCAAGTAAGCGGCGCGCGCCAGGTAGCCGCAGTCTTCGAGGATCGCGAGAAAGAAGAAGAGAATGAGGATTTGAGGAAGGAAGACCACGATTGAGCCGATGCCGCCGATCACGCCGTCGACCAGCAGGCTTCGCAAGGCCCCTTCGGCCAGGCGCGCGCCGACCAGATCGGCCATCGCCTTGATCGCCGCGTCGATCCAGCCCATGGGCACGGCCGCCCAGGTGAAGACCGAGTTGAAAACCACGAGCATCAGCCCCGCGAGGACCAAGACCCCCCAGAACCGATGGGTCAGCACACGGTCGATCCGGTCGCTGAGGAACGTGGGGGGCGCGCTGGGCCTTGTCACGACCCCTTCCACCACCCGCCCCACCCAACCGTAACGGGCCATCGCCTCGACGGCGGGCACCGGGTAGCCGGCCTCGGCCAAACGCGCCCGGCCGGCCAACAACTCGGCGCGCAGCCCCGGCGCATCGGCGCCCAGGACCCGCCCTTCGACATACCCACCGGTATCCAGCAGCAGCCGCTCGACCAGATATCGGGGAGGCGCGGGCCCCTGCCCCAAGCGCTCTTCCAGGGCCCTCCCGAGCCGTTCGACTTCTTCTTGAAAGGCGGAGGGAAAGGGGGATTCAGGCACTTGGACCGGCTGTCCAGACACCTCGGCGAGGGTCTTCTTCAACTCCTCCAGACCGGTCCCGCGGTGAGCCTGCACCGGCACCACGGGCACCCCGAGCTGTCGTCGCAGCCGCTCCAGGTCGATCTTCAGGCCGCGGCCCTGGGCGACGTCCATCATCGTCAGCGCGACGATCGTGGGCCGACCCAGCTCCAGGACCTGACTGACCAGATAGAGGTTGCGCTCAAGATTGTCGGCGTCGACGACGCAGACCACCGCGTCGGGGGCCCCCGTGTCGGCTCGTCGCCCCAAGAGCACGTCGACGGCCACCATCTCGTCGGGGGACCGAGGCGCCAGACTGTACGTGCCGGGCAGGTCGACCAGAGTGAAGCGCTGGTCGCCGTGGGACGTCTGGCCCAGCTTCTTCTCGACCGTCACGCCCGGGTAGTTCCCCACGCGCTGCTGCACCCCCGAGAGGGCCCCGAACAAGGTCGACTTGCCCGTGTTGGGATTGCCGATGAGGGCGACGGTCCAGGTGGGGCGTTCGGTGGCGGGGGCCTTCATGGGCGGGGCCGTTACGCTCAGGGTCCGGAATCCACCTCAACCCGCTCCGCCTCGGCCTTGCGGAGACTCAGCGAGTAACCACGGACCTCGAAGACGAGCGGACCTCCGAGGGGCGCCGCTCCGGTCAATCGGACCAGGGTCCCCGGCGTCACGCCCATTTCCAGGATGCGCTGGCCGATCTCGTCGCGCACGTCGACACGCACCACGCGGGCCGTCTGACCCAGCGTTAGGTGCGAAAGGGGGGTCAACATGCCGCGGCGACTCCAGGATGGACCAGCACGCTCACCATTTCGTCGGCGCGCACGCAGAGCTTGCGGGTCCCCAGACGGATGATGCAAGGACTGCCCGCGCGCACCATCTCGACCATCGCCCCCGCGAGCAGACCCATCTCCCGAAGTCGATGG